>NZ_JCAALS010000002.1:0-408158 GCF_059686975.1 Paenibacillus xinjiangensis
TCAAGGTGCGCGAAAGAAAGAGGATGAATTTCAATTTAATAAAGATGCCGGCATGTACGTTTGCAAGGCTGGGCACATGGCAATCCGGAAAGCGCGAAGCGGTAAGAAAGGGGTCGGTGCAAACCAAGTTTATTCCTACTTCTTCGATGTGGAGAAGTGTAAGAGGTGTCCTTTCAAGAATGGGTGCTACACCGAAGGAGCGAAAAGCAAAACCTACTCGGTGAGTATTAAATCCGCCGAACATACCGAACAGATGGCGTTTCAAGAAAGTGAGTACTTTAAGGAGAAGGCAAAAGAGCGCTACAAAATTGAAGCAAAAAACAGTGAACTCAAGCATAGGCACGGGTATGATGTAGCCACTTCCTCGGGTCTATTAGGCATGGAACTACAGGGCGCTATGGCAATATTCACAGTAAATCTAAAGCGAATATTAAAGCTGATGTAAAAGAAAAAATCCCAGACAAGCTTATTTAGATTAAAAAAGACGGCTCTATTCCCAAAAACTGGGGGTGAGAGCCGTCTTTTTATTCGTGTCACTTAGCTAATCCGAAAAACTACAAGTTCTTCAGTGGCCTCCCCATTACTGCTATTTCTTCCTTATCATCTCTGATACCCCATTCTGTGTAGAAGATAGAGAAATAAGTTGCTTAACGAAAGAAAATGTGACGTTAGACGACAGAGGAACGATCGTTATTAGCGATTTTTCATAAATATGAGAATGACCTAGTCATCAACGATGACTTTTGAGACAGCCTCTTCTTCGTGCGGAATGAGAAGGCTTGAGGGGGAATAGAGCGTCTCGTGTATGCTGCATAATCTGTAAATACGAATAAAGAGAGAGGAAGGAGTTGACGAATGGGAAACGAATTGTTACTATATATTAAACGTAATAATTACGATTAACTGACGGATTGTCGGTTTTTCATTTGATCATTAATCGTAATTATTACAATTTAAATAGAGCGAGATAACATGAACATCGTATGAGCATGACATTAATAAGAGGAAAAGGTGAATCAGCATGACAATGAAGAAAATACCAGTAACCGTATTAAGCGGGTATTTGGGAGCGGGTAAGACGACCATACTGAATCATGTGCTGCATAATCGGGATGGGCTGAGGGTAGCGGTTATCGTGAATGATCTGAGTGAGGTTAATATCGATGCAGCGCTTGTGAAGAGTGGCGGCGGTCTCTCCCGTACGGATGAGAAGCTGGTTGAAATGTCTAACGGGTGCATCTGCTGTACCCTTCGTGAGGACCTGCTTCGTGAGGTGGAGCGGCTCGCCAAGGAGAATCGATTCGATTATATCCTTATTGAATCGACAGGGGTGGGTGAGCCGGTACCTGTAGCTCAGACCTTCACCTATATTGATGAAGAGCAGGGCATTGACCTGACACAATTCTGCAAGCTGGACTGTATGGTGACGGTTGTAGATGCTTATCGGTTCTGGCATGACTATTCCTCAGGCGAGACACTCATCGACCGTAATCAAGCGGTGGATGAGCAGGATACGAGAGATGTGGTCGATCTGCTCATTGATCAGATTGAATTCTGCGATGTATTGCTGCTCAATAAATGCGACCTTGTTGAAGAGAATGACCTAATTGAGCTTGAGGGAGTTCTTCGTAAGCTGCAGCCTCGTGCCAAGCTTATTCGCACAGCCAGAGGACAGGTGAATCCAGCTGAGATTTTGAACACAGGCTTATTCGATTTCGATGCGGCAAGTACATCAGCTGGCTGGATCAAAGAGATGGAGGCTGAGGCTCATACACCGGAGACAGAAGAATACGGGATATCTTCCTTCGTGTATGAACGCGTCAAGCCATTTCATCCAGAGCGGCTCATGCATTGGATGGAGGAATGGCCGGAGGATGTGGTCAGGGCCAAGGGTATGGTATGGCTGGCAACACGAAGCGATCAAGCGCAGAGCCTTAGTCAAGCAGGGCCATCCATTCAATTCGGACCTGCCGGCCTGTGGGCTGCCGCGCTCCCTGAGGACGAGCAGCAAGCGCTGCTAGTGGAGGAGAAGGAGCTGGCGCAGAAATGGCACCCGGAATACGGTGACCGTGTCAATAAAGTGGTCTTTATTGGAATCGATCTGAATCGGCATGAAATCGAGGAATCTCTGGACGCATGCTTATTGAATAGCGATGAGATGAGCTCAGATTGGATTCATTTCGTCGACCCATTCCCTAATGTGCCAGGATGACCAGCTCCAAGTTCATTAGTCGGTTATTCAATTTTGAATCAGGAGGTGATCCATTATGCGAGTCATAGTGACATTGGCGTGTACAGAAACGGGAGATCGTAACTACACAACGACTAAGAACAAAAGAACAACAACTGAACGGCTTGAGATGCGTAAATATAGTCCGCGTCTGAAGCGGATAACGCTGCATCGTGAGACGCGCTAGGGCAGCATTAATTAGACTGATTCACGAAAGCTGCACAGAGGGGGATATCTGCCATCTGTGCAGCTTTTGTGTATAACGGACAGCTCGCTCCTTATTTCGCGCGAGTATAGTATAGATCATTCAAATTAAGCTGCATGATGCTGTCAACGATTCTCTCATCGAATTGTGTTCCGCTGTGTCGTCGTAGCTCGTCCCACGCGGCTTCGATGGAAAGTCTCGCGCGATAGGGACGATCAGTCAGCATGGAATCAAGGGCATCAGCAATGGTACAGATTCGTGCGTACAGCGGGATGTCCTCTCCTGCGAGGGCATCAGGATAACCTTTGCCATCATAACGTTCATGATGGTTACGAACGGTTTCGATTGTTCTTTTATCCACGTATTTGTGCTGGTTCAATATATCTTCGCCGAGCTCAGGATGAAGTCTCATAATTTTCCATTCATGCCGATTAAGCAAATCTTTTTTATGTAAAATGGTATTAGGAACCATGGCTTTACCTAAATCATGTAAAAAACAGCCCCTTACAAGTGGCATAACCTCATCTGTCTCATTCAATCCAAGGAATGGAGCCATTTTCTCCGCTAGTAACGCTACTCTGACACAATGTCTATAAGATTCAGGGCTCTTACGGAGCAGAAACTCCATCCAACTGCCGAGATCCATATGCTGCTGCGGGAAATAGTACTTCATTTGAGCATCTATAAGCATATTTCCTCCCTTTGTAATAGGAATATCACTAATTATGGATTGATTTTATGGAAGATCTTTGCAAATATAAATCCATACGGAGGGATGTCGCATAATTACAGTTATCCGACAACAACAGGAGGGATTTCACATGAATGGTAAGGAAATGGAAATAGGTTCAACAATTGTTAAGCATGCCAGTGTCCAAGAACATACATATACAGATGGACAAATCATACAGATGTTTTTATCCTCATGCAGCAGGTCTATTCATACAGCGAAAACGTATATGAGAGCGATCGAGAGGTTTCGTGTCTTCATTGGCTTCAAGCCCCTGTCATCTTCGAACTGGAGAGATATCGAAGCCTACAGACTATGCTTGGTTCACGGAGAGTTTCCAGGGGGCAGCCCCTTATCTCCGGCAAGTGTTGCCACGCTTATAGCACCATTGAAATCTCTGTTCAAATGGGGGAGTGATCCCAACATCGGACTGTTCAAGCAGAACCCTGCCAGCAGCATTAAATTAACGGCTATTACGGTTACAAGTAAAAAGCACTATTTGACAAAAAATGAAGTTGGGAAGCTCATTAGTGAATTGCAGAAGCAGGGGATCCGCAACTATTTAATCGGAATTTCCCTTGTGTTACTGGGACTTCGTGTCTCGGAGTTATGCGGCATGAAGTGGGGAGATTTCTATACAGATCCAGCGGAATCATCTGTCTGGCTGACTGTAAGCAAGGGAAAGGGCGGGAAAGTAAGGGAAGTCAAAGTGCCTGCAATACTCTGGAAAGTTTATTCCCATTACGGAGATAGCTGCATCGATCCTGTTCATAGAGAATCTGAAATGGATGTATTCCCAATTACAACACGACAAGTGGAGCGGATCATCAAGGGAGCGGGAGAGAAAAGCGGGATGAACAAAAAGGTAACTCCGCACTGGCTGCGGCATACGAATGCAACACTCGCTTTGTTGAATGGTGCTTCTCTTCAGCAGGTTCAGGAAACGCTAGGTCATGCCCATATTAATACAACTCAACGGTACTTGCATACCGTTGACCAGATCAAAAAAGCAGCCCCTGATTTTGTCGAAGACCTGCTTCTAGAGTATATCTAAAGACCCAATCTTATAGTATTAATTTCCTGTTTATATCATCTGAATAACTTGTGTATATGGGATATGTGGCATATAATACTATAGATAAATGAATGTTGCATATGTAAACATAGCGGTAGATGTCGGATAACTGTAATTATGCGACATTCTAAAATGTAGCCCCATGAATTATTAATTATACTCGAAAGTTGTCTTTACATTATTTGTGAAAAAGAATGTGATAATAGTACTGTTTAACCGAAGGGAGTGAGAAACAACCGATGATGAATACGAACACAGTCTGGAGCAATCGTTGTACATTATGTTGTCCCTCACCTCTCAGGTCGGAGCTTGAATAACAGCTTTATCATACTATTCGGATCATTGGCATTCTATTGATAGGGTGTTCATGTATTTCGTATTGTATGAGAGCTGTATGGCCGCAAGGATTATTAATCCTTGCGGCTTTTTTGCGTTCAGTCGTCTGTATGATTAAGGGACAACCGATTCGTTCACATTGAATACGGAGGCTTGCCTAATGATGAAGTTAAGTACGATGAAGCTAGTAGTGGATACACTGGACAAAGGATGGAGAAGTCCACTTGCGGAACAGATCGGAGTTCGTTGGGGCTGTGATGAAGCGGAGCTGTTCTTCTGGAGAGCGAGCGCGAACTTTGTGTTCCTGCTTAAGCGGGAAGGTAAGTCGTATTACTTGCGTTTTAACGATAGCTCAGAAAGAACGAAGGAAATGATCGAAGCCGAAATACAGCTATTATTGTATCTAGGCGAACAGCCCCTCCGAACCAATCGGCCCGTTCTATCGGAGCAGGGTCATTATGTCGAAACTGTGCATACGGAGTATGGGAGCTGGCTATTCTGGATTTCGATGATTGCTGCGGTCATTGGTATGCTGCTGATATTGCTTATGCGCTGAGAGGCTTGTCTGAGCGAGAGGTCGATCTGAGTAATCCGAATGTGGAGGCATTCATACAAGGATATAGGGAAGCAACGGACTTGGATGAGGGGCTGCTTGCACAGGGACGGCTGAATGCTTTTTTGAGCATGCACAACCTGCTGTCGTACGCGAAGCTGCTGCGTTCGATAGGCGAGCATGCGCTAGAGGATGATCCAGATGCGGTTGTTCCATTAGGTGGATTAAGGAGCCTGCTGCTGGGGATGCTTGAAGAGAACCGCACGATGTTCATGTCAGATAGAGCGTCAGACGTCTGGCGGTAAATGCGGCATAATGTGTTGGGAGAAAAGACTTGCTGTGCCTGTTGAAGGCGCTGGCAGGTCTTTTCTTGTTGAACGGTCTAGCTGTGGCACCCGAGCCTAATTAGAGCAGCAGCTTCCGATATGGGGTGGCGAGCTGCCTGTATGCTTCTTGAACGCTTTGGAGAAGGAGAAGTGATCACAAGGAGAGCTAATCCAGCTGGAATGATGACTAAAGTGCAACATTATGCGCTCAGGGGAGCTAATCCAGCCGAAATGATGACTTATGTGCAACATTATGCGTTCGGGAGAGCCAATTCGGCTCGTAATGATGACATATGTGCAGCATTAAACGTACGGGAGAGTTAATCCAACCGGAAATGATGACATAAGTGCAGCATGGTACTCATGATAAGGTCTTAGTGAGGTTCTTTAACAGGTGTGGCTTGCCAAGGGCACTCTACTCTTTAGAGGGAAGCAGATTTTTTATCTTGTCGCGGCCATAGGGTGAAGCTGAAGCTGTAGAGGAAGTCGATGCCCAGGATGATGGACCAGATACGAATGGTATTGCTTAGGGCATCCGTCTTCTCGGCATCTCCAACGATTGTGATCATGACAAGCAAGACGATACAGCCAACGGCATAAGCTAGCAAATACCGAAGCCAATTCTGGCGCTCATATCTCGCGTGCTGCTTGCCATATCTGGGCTTCGGCTCGGGTGCTGGCCCGCCTGCGAAGCGTTGGGCGAATTTCTTGTCAGCCCAGCTCACCATTCGATGTCCGAATGCGACGGATACCCCAATATAAATTGCGGCGAGCACATGCATGTAGGCAGCCGTTGAACCCGCACGAAGATCGATAATGGTCACAATAACGAGGATGACATCAACGATAGGTGTCAGTATGAGCAATAAAGCTCCCGTTCTCTTCCATCGGAGCACATAACGACATATGAGCCCGGCAATGACTAGCACCCAGAATCCGATTTCACAGCCAATAATAAATGCCGCAATCATAACAAGACATCTCCTTTTTTAATACAAGTGTATGATAAAGACTTTATTATTATAGCACTGTTGTATTAAAAAGCAACGATGGCTATAATAAGGTCATGCCAAAAATCGTAAATCATGATACGCGCAGGGAACAATTAGCAGAGGCGGCATGGAGAGTCATCCGCCGTGAAGGGATAGAGGGAGTGTCCGTAAGACGTGTAGCGGAGGAAGCAGGAATCTCGCTGGGCTCATTGCGGCATTATTTTGTCACGCAGTCTGAACTGTTGGCTTTTTCTATGCGGCTGGTGTCGGATCGAATAACTCACAGAGTAGAGAGCTTGATCTATACAGGTGACCCGCGTCAGTACGTCGAGCAGTTGATTGGTGAGCTGATTCCGTTGGATGAGGAACGTCGTGCGGAATGCGAGGTATGGCTCGCTTTCATGGGACGAGCTGTAGCTGATCCTAGTATTCGGGCATTGAGCCTTGAGGTGCATGACAAGCTGTATGAAGGCATCTGCCGTATGATTGAGCTACTTATTGCCCATGACATGCTGCCGCAAGGGATGGATGCCGAGCTCGAAGCGAAGCGGCTTCATGCCTTGGTAGACGGACTTGTCGTGCATGGGGTTACTCGCTCAGAGCGCCTCGATGCCGAGCAGATTACAAGTGTTATCGTCTATCACTTGGATCACTTGCTGAAGAGATAAGCTAGAAGAATAGCCATGCCCCCGATGAGCGTGCTGACTGGGGGCATGGCTATTCTAATTCATTATGGTGTTGCGACAGCTAGCTTCGTCATCCCATTCATATAAGGCTGAAGGGCTAGTGGAATACGAATCGAGCCATCCTCCTGCTGATGGTTCTCCAGCAATGGAATCAGAATTCGTGGTGTAGCGACAGCTGTATTGTTCAGCGTATGGCAATAACGCAGCTTGCCAGCTTGGTCGCGATAACGGATGTTCGAACGGCGAGCTTGAAAATCATGCAGATTCGACGACGAGTGTGTCTCTCCGTAAGCTTGCCGGCTTGGCATCCAAGTCTCGATATCATATTGCTTGTAAGTCTTCTGCGACATATCGCCCGTACATACGGCCATTACGCGATAGGGCAGCTCTAACAGCTGGAGCAGCTGCTCAGCGTTGGCGGTAATTTCTTGCAGCAGCAGCTCCGATACATCCGGGTCAGCCTCGCATAAGACGACTTGCTCCACCTTGGCGAATTGATGCACGCGGTATAAGCCGTGAACATCCCTGCCGGCCGAGCCAACCTCACTGCGGAAGCATTGCGAAGCTGCCATCAGCTTCATCGGCTCCGCGAGGTCAATAACCTCATTGCTGTAATACGAGATGAGAGGAGCCTCCGACGTGCCAACTAGCCAGCGGTCTTCCTCATCTATTCGGTAGGTTTGATCCCGTCCCAATGGGAAGAAGGCCGACCACATCAAGGCTTCTGTTCGGACCATTAGCGGCACCTCGAATAGTGTAAAGCCTCGGCTATCCAGTAGATCAATCGCCATCTGCTGAACAGCCCGATGGAGCTGAGCGCCGGCGCCTTTCAAGTAATAGCTGCGCGAGCCAGCTGTCTTAACACCACGAGCGATATCAAAAATCTCGTGCAACCCGCCAAGCTGCACATGATCACGGAGCTCGAACGTAGGGATAATAGGCTCACCTACATGCTTGATCACTACGTTGTCGGCATCCGATCTGCCAACGGGTGTATCAGGAGATACCATATTCGGCACAAGCAGCATAAGCTCCTCGGCTTGTTCCTCAACCTCGGCCAGCTGCCGCTCCAATCTACTTAGCTGCTCGTTCTTGGCCTTAACTTCTGCTTTCTTCGTCTCCATCCGTCTGCTGTTCTGCTCTCGCGACCCAGTATCTGCCTCGAGCAGCTCTCTTCCTTGATGCATCAGCTTCCCAATATCCTGCGACAGCTCATTACGAGCCCTCCGCAGCTCATCGGCCTCCTGCCGAAGCGTTCGCTTCTGATCCTCCAGCTCTAGCAGCTGCGCTACCGAGAGTGTGATGCCTTTCTGATCTGCAGCCCATTGCACCTGCTGCTCATTACTCCTAATCCATTTCAAATCGAGCATGTTCCACCGCGTCCCTTCACATAAGAATGCAAAAAAGCGCCCTCGTCCATATGGGACGAGGAGCGCTTAGACTCGCGGTGCCACCCAACTTGACCAGGGCAGTGTTGTAACACAGCCTGATCCACTTCGGTTCCGCGATAACGGGCGGGTTCCGGTTAACTTAGGAGTAATGACTATTGCCATCCTCTTGACGAGAACGCCTCAGAGTTGGAATCTCTTCATCGGCAAATCGTTAGTAATGAAATTAGCAGTATTATAACTCTAAACAATTACAATATTCAAGCTATTGTTCAAAAAAATGTTGTTCAAAAAAACTTATTTGATCCACGCATCGACCACAGCTTGATTCGCATCAACCCAGGCTTTTGCCGCTTCCTCAGGAGATTGACCCTCTTGGATCTGTACCATCACCTCGGCCATATCGTCCGGGGTCCAGTTGAATTGATCCAAGAATGCGTAAGCCTCCGGTTGATCATCGGCCAGCCCTTGGCGTACAACCGTATGAATCTGTTCATCTCCACCGTACACATTCTTAGAATCGTCCAGATACTTCAGATCCATACTAGCGAACATCCAGTGCGGCGTCCAGCCAGTCACAATAATCGGCTCCTGCTTGTCATAAGCCTTCTGAAGCTGCTGTGTCATGGCAGCAGAAGAGCTCTCAAGCAGTGTCCATTTGTCGCGAAGACCATATTCATCCAATACTTTTTCCGTAGCCATCATAATACCCGCACCCGGCTCAATGCCGATAATCGTATAATCAGTGGCTTGACCAGCCTGATCATTCAGATCCTCAATGCTGTCGATATCCATATATTGCGGCACGACGAGCCCGACCTTCGTACCCTCAAGATTAGGACCTAGATCCTCATATTTGCCTTCATATTTCTCAGTATAAGAGGCATGTGTCGTAGGCAGCCAAGCAGCTACCATTGCATCAGCGCTGCCATCCGAAATACCAGCCCACATTGGGCCTGCATCAACCTGAAGCATCTCTACCTCGTAGCCCAGCTTCTGCTCGAGAACCTCCTTCACGACATAGGTGCTGGCAATCTCAGAATCCCAAGCTACATAAGCGAGTGAGAGCTCTTTCTTATCTCCGCCATTCGCGGAGGAGCAGCCTGCAAGCAGGACGATCACCATTACAGAGGCTAGCAGCAAGTACATTTTTTTACCCATCTTCATCTTCAAATTCATTACAACTCCTTCTATCTATTTGGTATAAAAGCTTAGTTGATGCGGGTCTTCTTAATAATTCGTTGAGTCAATCGGTCAAGAATAATCGCCAAGATGACGATAGCAAGACCTGCCTCAAACCCTACACCAGTGTTGCCTTGTGTTACTGCGCGGTATACGAATGCACCTACACCTTGAGCACCGATCATCGAAGCTATTACGACCATCGACAGCGACAGCATGATGGTCTGGTTAATCCCAGCCATTATTGTCGGCATCGCAATTGGAAGCTGCAGCTTGAAGAGCTTCTGCGATGGTGTAGAGCCGAAAGCATCCGCTGCTTCTACAAGCTCAGCAGGCACCTGCCGAATGCCTAGATTAGTCAGGCGAATCGTAGGCGGAATAGCAAAAATAATGGAAGCGATAACGCCAGGCACAACTCCTAGTGAGAAGAAGGAGACGGCTGGCAGCAGGTATACGAATGCTGGCATCGTCTGCATAAAGTCCAGCACAGGAGTAACGATATTCTGTACAGTGTTCTTGCGAGCGCATAAGATCCCGACTGGCACACCTATCAGTACCGAGATAAAGGCAGCTGTAAGCACCAGCGCGAGTGTCTGCATCGTCTGGCTCCAATAGCCTAAATTCTCAATTATAGCTAAGCCAACTAATGTGAATAGAGCCATTCTCCATTTGCCAATGAACCAAGCGAGGAGGGAGAAGATCAGAATGAGAACAAGCGGGGGAAACCAATTGAGTCCGGCTTGCAGTCCACCAACCGTTTCGCCAACAATTAATCGAATGAAGTCAAATATAGGTTCAAGATTGTTTTCCAGCCATGCCTCGAGCCATTCAACCCAATCGGCTAAAGGGATTTTAGGCAGATTCATTACGTTCACCAACCTCCAATACGGTATTTCCGGCTAATGCAGCAAGGACAGCACCTTTGATAACGATGCCCTGCAGCCGTCCGTTATCGCCGATGACGGCAACAGGAAGCTTGGCATTGCTCATGATTTCGAATAAATCATTAATCAGTGTATCCGGAGCAGCGATGGGTACTTCACGCTGCATAATCTGTTCGAGCGATAGACCCTCTTTGAGAGCATTCGACGCATCCTCTGCGGTAATAACGCCGAGAAGTCGTTTCTCTTTGTCAACGGCATACAGACTAGAGACACCTCGGTCACGCATGAATTGGAGCGCGACGCGTGGACCTCTCTCTATTGTGATCGTCTCCGCCTTGACCATAACATGGGAAGCGGTAAGCACCTTCGATAAGTCAACGTCCTCAACGAACCGTTCCACATATTTGTTAGCAGGCTGCATCAATATTTCATCTGGCGAGCCAATCTGTACGATGCTGCCGTCCTTCATTAAGGCGATCTGATCGCCGATACGCAGCGCTTCGTTCAAATCATGGGTAATGAAGACGATCGTTTTCTTCATCTTCGATTGCAATTCGAGCAGCTCATCCTGCATATCCTTGCGAATAAGCGGATCAAGTGCGCTGAAGGCTTCATCCATGAGCAGAACATCCGGATCATTCGCTAGTCCTCTAGCGAGCCCCACACGCTGCTGCATACCGCCGCTGAGCTGATCAGGATAGCTATTCTCATAGCCGCTCAATCCCACAAGCTCAAGGGATTGCATCGCCATCTCCCGGCGTTTCTTCTTGTCGATGCCCTGCACCTCAAGACCATATTCGATGTTCTCAATAACCGTGCGATGCGGGAATAAGGCGAATTTTTGAAAAACCATTCCTACATTCTTTCTTCTGAAATTGCGCAGCTGCTCCGCATTCATCTTGAGAATGTCTGCTCCATTGAACAGAACCTCACCTGCGGTAGGCTCGATCAATCGGTTAAGCAATCTGACAAGTGTAGACTTACCACTGCCTGACAGCCCCATGATGACAAAAATTTGTCCAGCCTCAATTGCGAAGTCTGCTTGATTAACCCCAACAGTCAGCTTCGTCTCCGCATGTATTTTTTCTTTAGACCATCCTTTATCCAGCAGTGGGATCGCCTTTTTCGGATCAGCTCCGAAAATTTTGGTTAGCCTTTTGGCTTCTATAATCGCCATTTGTCTGCCCCCTTTGTGGAATATTTCGACTGGTATAAGTTTAGATGGTTATCTTTGCTAGGGTCAAAAGGCCTGAGCGTCCGTATAGTCTGTACAGTTATAACTTTACAAACTTTACGTACTGTATGCTCTTGATAACTCCCTTTTTCGTACTAGTCGCATTCTTTACAGCTATACAAGCATTTGAGTACAATGGGTTAGGTAAGGTTGAAAGCGGATATGTAACTCCTCGGGAGGATCGATATGAACGAACTAGAAGCATTATCTGACGAGCAGCGGGCGAAGATTCTTCAGGCACGTCGTCGAGTCATTGAATCAATTGGGAAGAATATGGACTTGTACGGCGTTACGCTGTCCATTGGGCACTTATACGGCAATATGTACTTTAATCAGCAGCCGGTTACGCTTGATGAGATGAGCGAGACGATGGGGATGAGCAAGACCTCTATGAGTACCGGCATGCGTACGCTGCATGATTTGAAGATGATTAATAAGGTGTGGGGCAAGGGCTCGCGCAAGGATCTATATGAAGTAGTTCCCGATTGGCATCAGAACTTCACGGATTTCTTCTCTATTAAGTGGAGGAAGGCTGTTGAGCAGAACATGAATATGTTCGAGCGTACCTTGAAGGAGCTTGAGGGGCTTAAGGAGCAGTACAAGGACGATGAGGCATTCATGGACATTCTTCGCAACGATACGGATAAGATCCAAGAGACATTGGCTTATTACAAATGGCTTGACCGCTTGATTGATTCGTTCGAGACCGGAGAGATCTATCGCTTTATACCGAAAGAAGAGATTTAGAACAGGGATAAATCGCGTAGAGCCGCGGTTTATCTTTTTTTCAATTTATACGATAGAAAATGGAGGGTTGACTGAGGATGAGCGAATTTCGTGCATATGTACTGGACAATCGGATTGGTGGGCAGCCGACATTCGAGCTTAAGCGGCTCTCGCTTGCTAGCTTACCAGCAGGAGAGGTCACCGTTAGAGTCGCATATTCCAGCGTGAACTATAAGGATGGAATGGTCGCAAAAGGGAATAAAATGGTGAAAGCCTATCCATTAATTCCTGGTATTGACCTTGCGGGGACAGTAGAACAGTCAAGCGATGCGCGCTTCAAGCCAGGTGATCCCGTAATCGTTACAAGCTACGGGCTGGGAGTCTCGCATCATGGTGGCTTCAGTGAAATGGCGAGAGTGCCTGCGGACTGGGTCGTTCCGCTGCCGGAAGGGCTGACCCTGCGGGAGGCGATGATTATGGGGACAGCTGGCTTCACAGCTGCACTCTCCATACAGCGTCTTGAGGATAATGGACTTCGCCCGGATAAGGGGCCGGTTCTTGTTGCGGGAGCAACTGGCGGGGTCGGCAGCGTAGCGGTAGATCTATTGTCATTACGAGGCTATGAGGTAACGGCCAGCACAGGCAAGACGGAGGAGCATGATTACTTGCGGGAGCTTGGAGCGGCTCATGTCATTCATCGCAGCGAAATTGTCGATACGGATAAGAAGCCGATTCGCAGACCGCAGTGGGCAGCAGCCGTTGATCCCGTTGGAGGCACAACCCTGCCATACATACTCAGCACACTGCAGTATGGGGGTTCTGTTGCAACTAGCGGCCTAACAGGAGGGATTGACGTAGAGACCTCCGTCTATCCGTTCATTCTAAGAGGAGTTAACTGGCTGGGTATTGATTCGGTTGAATGTCCGATGGACATTAGGCAACAGATATGGACTAGGCTGGGGAGTGATCTGAGGCCTAGATCGATCAATGATCGTATGGTGAATGCGATTAGCTTGGAGCAGCTTCCAGATGTACTGAACCAGATTCTGCAAGGCAAGGTGCGGGGAAGAACGATTGTTGAGATGTAAGGCTATGCTCCTTCACACAGAGGCTGTTCCACAAGAGAACGGGGCCGTCTCAAAAGGTAATCACTCACTCACTGTAGAGACGGTTCGCATAAGTCTAGCGGCAAGCCACATGAACATGATGTTTTCGCGTACTGCTTGCGCGATTTGGCGAGAGGAGTACATGCGCTGCGTATAGGCATAGATGATGACCTTCATCAGCATTTTAGGGTGGTAGCTATCCCAGCCACCTCCGGGATAAGCTTTGGTGAAAGAGATTCATATCTCAACGATAGACCGCGTCATTGATGACGCGAACGAGATGATTTTCGGGGATATCTTCCTGCAAGTCCATTGGCAAGGACAGCTGATCCCTGGTATATTTAGAATGGTTGGTGGTACTTCTATTCTAACAAGGGTTGGCTTCTTTTTGTTTGATTCATGAATAGGTTAAGGGCGGACGGAGCATTAAATGATTCTGGAGAAGCGTTAGCGGTCGCTTTTGTGAAGGGATGCCAACATTACCTCGTTGATTCAAGGAATCCCTGAGCAATGGCGATCGGAAGAACATTTAATGCGCAGGCTGCTGTTTAGCCAAGATAATAAAAAGGGGGTGTCCCGTCATTTTCATGACTTATGGGACACCCCAATTCTCTTATGTAGTACTATATACTTCGATTAAACACTATTTTTCCTTAGCTACTGCTTTTATTTCTTTATGTTCACTCGATCTAGTCCCCAGCAGCACGAAACCGGCCCACTACTGCTTTTTCTTCCTTCTTAAGTAATGAAGTTCCGCTGTTCCTGCTATTTCTTCCTTACCCTCTCTGATCCCCAATTCTGTGCTGCAAATAGAGAAAAAAGTGGCTTATCGAAAGAAAAAAGTGACGTTAGACGTAAAAGGTGCAATCGTTAGTTAGCTAGCCATCTTCCTCCAAAAATACGACACTGACCCCGTTACGAACTGCACCCCAATTGTTAGTTGTGTCTACCAATTGGGGTGCAGTTTACTTATTTGGCTATTTGATATACACCCCGCCGAATGGCAAAAGCTCGCGAAGCATGCGCCTAATCATTCCTCCGCTCTGCAGCTGCTCCTCAATTCCACCGGCCTTCGTGCCGGTCTGGATCAATACAGGCCCTGTGCCTGTAATTTCCCACTGCACGTTCATATGCTGGCTGGCAAGCTGATTGCCATAGACAGACAGCTTAATGACTGCATCCTCAGGGTAGGCGATCAGCGCTCCGGCATCGACGAATAGCGGCTGCTTCGGATCAAGCTGCATATACGCCATATCTCCAAGCGTCAAGATACCGAGCTCGCCCGGGCCTGTGAAGCGCATCCGCATGAATTCTCTCGTGATCCAAGCGGTTTTCATTTTTTGAACGACAGTCTTGAGCTTCATTCCTTCGGAGAAAAAGAAAACATGCCGGAAGTCGAACAGCAGTCCGCTGTCTTCTGGTATAGGGACGGTGACCAGTGAGCAGCCAGGCGGCAGGCCGGCAATGAAATCGCAGGGACCCGTGAAGAGCGAGCGTATCCATTTCTTTTTGCGATACAGGCCTGCCAGATCCATGAACCGGTCCTCCCGCGAATGCGGAGCGCCTTGATAAGCCATAATTGCCGAAGGATGGAGCACGTGGAGCTTGTCCCCTTCAGCCAGAGAGATATGAACGTGACCGAGTGGTGCCGGAGCTGTCGTCTTCATGTTGGATTAGGCTCCTTCAGTCAATGGTTTCTGCTTGCGCCATACGATATAACGCCATACTCTAACGGATACAATATAAGCCACTATAAAAAAGGCGAAAATAACGACGGTATAGATCAGCTTGCGGACGAAGCTCTCACGATCCTGCTTAGCCAGCTCCATCTCATTGACGAGCTTGCTGTTCTGCAGCATCAGCTGCTCATTCTGCAGACGGTACTGCTCGTTCTGAAGCAGCAGCTCCTGCTGCTTCAGAACCGATTCCTCCAGCTGCTGCCGCTGCTCCTCGAGCGCATCCTTCGCTTCTGTATATTGCTGCTGCAGCTCATCTATTTTTTCTGGTGTATTGTAAATATCCTTGATACGGTCGAATACGCCTGCTTCGGCTGTGGGAGTAGGAATAATCAGGAATAGCATAGCTACGAAACTTATGATGGCGTACGAATAAAGTTTATTGTTCATTAGGCATCAGCACCTCCTAATGAACAGTTTATCTCTTTTTTCGCCAATAATCTATTAATTACGTCCTTTTCAGTGCTAGTTTCCTATATCTCAGGATACGGTTATACATGGATCGATCTTCCAGCTTGCGGAACGGTATCGCCTCGGGTTTGGAATTGACTTCAAGTATCCAAGGATGAAGCTTCTGATCAAGGGCAATGTCGAAGCCAAGCTCATTCAGATGTGGAAAAGCATGCTGCAATTGTTTCGCGGCAGTGCGGCAAATGGTACTTAGTCGGACCTCCGTTCGCAGCCGTGAATCCGATCTGCCTTGCGAGCCCATTACCGTCTTGATGGTACGGATGGAGGCTCCTTGACTGCCATTGGTGACAGCGCTGCCCAGCTTAGCCACTCTAGCAAGCATGCCGGTTACGCGCCAGCTTCTTGCCGGGTCCAGCTGCGCCACTACACGAAGGTCGAACATTCTGCGTTGGTACCTTAGCATATGGATGCCCCGCTGCACGAGGTAACGCTTGCTTCTGGTGTGCTGACTAACGCGATAAAGCAGGCTTTGCCAAGTTAAATTGCGGTAGACCTGCGAGCCGAGCTGGAGACGGTAGCCGCTCTTCTTGCTCTCGATACGCATAACGCCGATGCCATGCGAACCGTGCACAGGCTTCATATAGACCATGCTATTCTTCCGCAGCATCGTTCTTAGCGTCTGTTCAGAGAAGGGTCGTGTATGCGGAATGTAACGCCTGATCTGTTTGTTTTTCATGAGTATGCTCGTCTTCGTCCATTTGCTGGAAGCACCTCTTGTGGACTTTCTCTTCTTGTGTTGTCGGCTCATTACAGTCTCTTCCTCCTATGATGGTATCGCTTGCCACAGCATATGCTTGCCCAATTCGGCAGGAGTGGGCTTCCTTGCCTCATAGGACATGTACACGGACGCTTCGATTCACGCGTGCATAAGCTGATAGAAGTTGAAGTTGAAACGGAGGATGGACGATGCGGATTTCCCTAAGCGACAAAGCGGTTCGTGACAAATGGGAGGACGTGCTCCGGCTGTATCCTTGGTATGCAGACCTGAAGACGGCAAGTGAAATCAAGCAGTGGGAAGACATCCCCTTCCTCACGCATGAACGCTTGCTGCCTTATTATGAGCGCGGTGAAGGTGCTAATTATCCAGATTGGAATGTGTATCGCACCTCAGGAACTAGTGGAAGCAAACGTAAAGCCATCTATTATGATGCGATGGATGAGGTAGCCTATGTGCAGCATAAAACAGCTCTATTCGAAAAGCTGCTAAGCGACTATTCTGTCAAGCGGGCGCTTAGTGATGTGGGAACGGGGCATGCTGAGGCGACTGCCTTGCGTATATTCGAGGAGCTTGGGCTCGTATGCGAATCGATCCCCTTTGGCCTACCAGTGGCGGCACATCTGCTGCATTTGTCTGCTTTTAGACCGGATGTATTATATACGATGCCATCTATTCTGGATGGTCTTGTTCGGGTTGCTCCTGCTGACTACAAGTGGGGGCTTAGCTGTGTCATTCTCGTGGGGGAGCCAGCGTCTCCTGCATGGCGGCAGCGTATGGGAGAAATACTGAGTCTAGATGCAAGCGCCATTATGGATACCTATGGAAGTATTGAGGTAGGAACGATTGCTTATTGGGAGCAGGCTCTCGGTCGTTATGTTGTGCTTGACGGCTTGATTGGTGAGGGTGCAACACCAGATGAGGTTGGGCTGACGGATATGCAGCTGGCAGAGGGGGAGCAGATTCTGGTCCTTACATCGTTTGTTCGGCGTCGGTTCCCGGTGCTTCGCTTTGTCACCTATGATGTCGTTCGGGATCTTCGAACAGAAGAGGTAGAGGGGCAGCTGGTGACCACATTCGAAGCTGTCGTGAAGCGGGTCGGACCGGAGCTGAAGCATGGGGAGAAGATTAGCATATTCGATATCGAGAACGCCGTATTCAAGCATGTGCAGCAAGCGACAGTCCGAGTGCTTGTGAGCGGCAATCGGCTGGAGGTCTCGATAGCCGTTCCTGATCCAGTTGCTCCGGCTGTTGCTGCGAAGATCCGCAATGAAGTGCATGGCGCGATACCGGAGATCGGAGCGATGATTCGAGGCGGGCTGCTGGGAGAAATTAAGGTAGCTTTCCTAGATGCCAATGAGACTGCTGGCAGCTTCGCTTCCACGTCACAAGAGGCAGCAGTCCCGATTAAGCAGAAGAAGCTGTACGTTGGGAAAAGTGCTGAGAAGGTGGAGCCTTCTTGAGCATTCATGAGGATATACGTACCGTCATTGGCAGAACGCCTGTTGTAGAGCTGGGACGACTGTTCCAGCATGAGGACTTCAAGGTATATGCGAAGCTGGAGCTAATGAATCCCGGAGGCAGCATCAAAGACCGATCAGCTGGGATGATGCTGCAGGCTGCACTGCAAGAGGGACGAATTGGCCGTGGCTCAGTTATTGTAGAGTCCAGCTCGGGCAATCTGGCTATTGGGCTCGCCCAGCTGTGCAATGTGATTGGCTGTACATTCATCTGTGTCGTAGATCCACGAACGACAGAAGCTAATCTTCGAATTCTCCAAGCTTATGGCGCGCGAATCGATATGGTGAGCCAGCCCGATCCAGCAACGGGGGAATACGTCCCGGCGCGGCTTGCTCGCGTACAGCGCTGGCTGCGCAGATTGCCTGATGCCTATTGGCCGAACCAATATGGCAATCTGAACAATGCGCTTGCTCATGAGCGCATGACGATGGCTGAGCTTGCAGCTGATCTGCCGCGCATCGATTATTTGTTCTGCGGCGTCAGCACCTGCGGTACGCTAAGGGGCTGTCTGGACTATATTAGGCGGAACGGACTGCCTACGAAGGTTATTGCGGTTGATGCCGAAGGGAGCGTGATCTTCGGCGGCAGCAAGGGGACATCAAGGCGGTTGCTGCCTGGACTCGGAGCGGGCATTCGCCCTCTTCTCTGTCCGGAGGAGGGGATTGTGGACGTCATTAAGGTGAATGATCGAGATTGCATAGCCGCCTGTCGTAAGCTCGTGCGTCAGGAGTCGATTCTCGCGGGAGGCTCATCTGGAGGAATCATTGCGGCAGTGGTGAAATATCGGGAGCGTATAAAGTCCGGCTCCATATGCGCCTTACTGCTTCCAGACCGGGGAGAGCGTTATCTCGATACTGTCTTTAATGATGAATGGGTCACGCAGGCCTTCGATGCGGAGTTCACAGCCAGCCTTCATTCACAAAGGGGATGCAGCAGGTGATCTATCTTAATGAAGCGGATATCGAGCATATCGGAATGGATTGGAGTATGCTGGCCGATGTGGTGCAGGATGCGGCTGAAGCGCATGCCCTTGGCGAATGTGCACAGCCTCTTAAGCCTTACTTGAAGTTCGGCGATGAGCGCAATCGCATTATTGCTATGCCGGCGTACGTCAATCGGCCTATTCAGTCAGCGGGCTTGAAGTGGATCGCAAGCTTTCCAGGCAATATTACAGCAGGCTTGCCGCGTGCGCACAGTGTAACGGTGCTTAATGATCCAGCTACGGGAGAGCCGACCGCTCTCATTAAGGGCGGCTTGATTAGCGCCGTTAGAACAGCGGCGGTTAGTGCTGCGCTCCTGCGACGAATGCTGCCTGCACGATCTGAGGGTCTAGAGGTCTTCGTTATTGGAATGGGCCCGATCGGACGGATGCATATCCGTATGCTGAACAGCTTGTTCGGCGATCAATTGGCTCGAATCCGTGTATACGATCAGAGAGATATGGAGGTAGACACTTGGCTTGCAGGGATAGAGATGGTCATCCCGGTTGAGCGATGCCAGTCGTGGCAGGAAGGATATGCCGCTGCTGATCTCGTCTTTACCTGTACAGCATCTACACACCGATATATTAATGTGGCAGCCAAACAGAATGCTCTGCTCATGCATATTTCACTGCGAGATTATAGGGTGGAAGCGCTGAAGGGACTCGGAATGATTATCGTGGACAGCTGGGAAGAGGTCTGCCGTGCAGATACGGATATTGAGCAGCTGTATCTTCATCAAGGGCTGCTCGAAGAGCACACGACCACTCTTGCAGCGATCCTCCTTGGGAATAAGGATGAAGAGAACGCTCCTGCGCGGGTGACTGCTGCTAGTGCTGGCCCAATTCTGTTCGCCCCGATGGGGATGGCGATATTCGATATTGCAGTTGCGGCTCATTATGCAGCGATAGCTCAGCGGCTCGGCATAGGCAGGCCGCTTGATTAAACATAGCAGAAGCCTCCGAAGCAGGCCTTATTGCTGTGGCTAGCTTTGGAGGCTTCTGCTTGAGCTTACTTCAATAGATGATCATCCGGCTGGGGGTCGTCTGCAATGCCCTTGGTCGAGTTGCGGAATTCACGCATCGTATCTCCCAGGGCACGGCCAAGCTGAGGCAGCTTGCTTGGTCCGAACACGATGAGCGCGATGGCGAAAATAATAATTAACCCTGAAACGCCGATATTGTTGAACATCAGTTATCCACTCCTATTTCTTATATGGTTAAGACGGATTCGGACTCATCAACATTCTCTTCCGCTTGCTGCGGGAATAGCGCCAGGACACGAATACGCTAATCTCGAACAACAGAATAAGCGGAACAGTGACAGACAGATGAGACACGAAATCCGGTGGTGAAATGCAAGCACCGAGTACGGCGAGACCGACGTAAGCGTATTTCCGGATGAACTTCACTCTTCCGGGCGTAAGAACGCCGATTAGCGTGAGGAACAGCATGACGAGCGGCATCTCGAAGGCGATGCCCATAGGGAACAGAAAGCTGAACAGGAAGGATACGAAGTGCTGAAGTCCGTATACTTCGTTGGCGCCGATGACGTGGTTCAGCTTCACCATGAAGCGGATCATCATCGGGAGTGCGACCGTGTAGCCGAATAGAACGCCAGCTGCGAATAACGCGGCTGATGCTGGTACGAACCATAGCATGTTTTTCGCTTCGCGTACGGTCAAGCCGGGGCGGGCGAACGCCCAGACATGGTACAGCAAGAAGGGGAGCGTGGCTGCGATACTGAGCAGCATTGCGCATTTCATGTACACCATCAGTCCGTCAGAGAGCGCGAATACGCTCCACTCGACATTTAAGGTTCCGAGGTTCGATTGGATGAAACGCAGCAGGTGTGGAGAGAAGTAGATGCCGACGCATAACGCACCCAAAAACCAAGCGGCTACATAGATGAGCCGTTTGCGAAGCTCGGTCAGATGAAGGACGACGTCCTGCTGCATATCCATCTATACCAGGGAGCCTCCTTTTTCCAAATACTTAAGAATACCTTCGGCAGCCCGGTAAGTGAGCGCTCCAACGGTTGCGGTCGGGTTATATCCGCTATTGTGCGCGAAGGCTGAGGCGCCGATAATAAACACATTTTCCGCATCCCACATTTGCAAATAGTTATTCACAACAGAGGTGGAAGGATCGCTGCCCATGATCGCTCCGCCAGTATTGTGAGTGGATTGGTATGGCACGATGCTGTAGGTCGTAATCTGATTGCTTGTCTCGACTGAAGTCGGCTTCATCGCTTCGGCAATGGCTTTGGTCTTCTCAGCGATGAAGGATACGAGCTTGCGATCCTGATCCTCGAAGTCGAAGGTCATGCGCATAAGCGGAAGCCCGTATATATCCTTGTACGTCGGATCGAGATCAAGATAGTGGTGCTGGTAAGGAAGGTTGGCGCCTTGAATGCCGACACTTAAGTAACGATTGGCGTATTTGATCGACTGCTGCTTGAATTGCGCACCCCAGGCGGGTGTGCCCTTAGGCGCTGGATTGTTGGCAATCGGTCGCAGTCCGGCTTGTGTAAGCCGTATGTTGCCGCCATGCAGGAAATCTAGCGAGCTATGGTCGAAGTTGTCGCCATTGAATTCGTCAATCGCGCTGCCAAGCGCGCCTGCACCCATGAAGGTGTTGAACTCTCTTTCGTCAAAATAAGCATTCGAGGTACCGCCGACGATCTGATAGGCATAGTTGCGGCCGACAACACCTGTACCCGATTGGGAATCATACGGCTTGCCAAGGTTGGATAGGAGCAGCAGCCTGACATTCGAGAAGACGTAGCCTGCCATAATCACGACATCTGCGGGCTGCTCGAATTCTTCTCCTGTCGGAGTGTTAATATATACAACACCAGTGGCCTTGCTGCCGGTATGTAGAATCTTGGTAACGTTCGAGAATGTGCGTATATCGAGCTTTCCGGTTTTTTGGGCGACCGGTATGACCGTGATGCTCGGATCTGCTTTGGACCCATATTCGCAGCCGAACCTTTCACAGAATGCGCAGTATTGGCATGCGCCGCGAGCAATGCCATCCTCATTCGTGTAATCCTCCGATAGGTTAGCAGATGGGATGACGTAGGGCTTGTAGCCGAGCGAGGTAGCTGCCTCCTCGAACATTTTCATCGAAGGCGATTTCTTCATTGGCCCTGTAGGAAAAGGCTTGGTCATTGGGGCAGCGAACTCAGGCATTGTCGATTCACCGGAGATGCCGGCCATATATTCGAACTTGGAGAAATAAGGATCAAGCTCATCATAGGTAATGCCCCAATCCTGAAGCATCATGCCCTCGGGAATTTTGTTCTTGCCGTATTTCTCAATGGTCTTCGTCCTTATCTCGAAATCGTAGGGAAGGAAACGGTGATATTGCCCATTCCAATGGACGCCCGAGCCACCCACGCCTTCGCCCATTAGGAAAGAGCCGTATGAACGCATAGGCAGGGACCTAGTCTTCTCAGAATGGCGGAAGGTTACGGTTTCCTTGGACAGATCCTGCATCATCTCGTAACGCTGAGCGTAGCGAAGCTCGTCATGGACGTGGAAAAAATCTTCTGTATTGCGCATTTTCCCGCGCTCGAGCGCGACGACCTCATGCCCCGCCTTGGTCAGCTCGGCTGCAATAATACCGCCGACCCAGCCTAATCCGATAATAACAATCGGTACCTTAGGTAACTTTGTAGCCACATCTGTTCGCTCCTTTATCCTAAATTCAAATGATCATGCAGACTGAGAGGCTCCAGCTTAACGAACTCCTCCTTCTCAATATCTTCGAAGTAGCTCATCTGATTGCCAGGGTAATTGCGCATGCGCCAGCCATCCATATTCTTATTGCCGCTGTAGAGCGGATCGGCGTATGCCCCTTCTATCGTTAACTGGCGGAGCAGGGAGAAGAAGGTAGAGGATGGAACGCCTTTAAGTGAGGCTTCATTCTTCTCGAATGCAGTAAGCACCGCATCCTGCTCCTCTGCGCTAAGCTCGATGAACGTCTTCTGGTATTTCTCTGAGCTGTACTCGCGTAAGGAATCCAGCCCCATCGTGAATATTTCGTTTCGCTTGAAGCTGAGCTGGTAGCCCTGTGTAACATCGGCCTCATAGAACGGGCCCATCATATAATCGCGGGCGTTGATTCCCCATGCACCAGCCAGCTGATGATCGATATAAAAAGCAACGCCGAGCGCTTTGGCACCAGGGCCTAAGTCATCCTCGGGGAAAATACGCTCAGTTGCAGCTTCTGTATTAAGGAATTGATCCTGCGTTAAATACATGAGCGCTTGGCTGAAATCCCTCGATTCCTGCTGGGTAGGCGCAGCAGGCTGCTCCTGTGTCTCCTTCCCCCCTGTCGAGCTGCCGATTAAGCCGCCGATGAGTCCACCAACGACTGCTCCGCCGAGTGCTGTACCAGTGTATTTCATGAACTTACGACGGGATTCGTCCTGCGGCTTATCTTTTTTGAGAGTGTCGTTCGCCATAATAACCTCCTTGAATTTGTCGAAGACAAATGGACTTCATTGGGCATGTGCTTCATTATTGCGAAGCGAGCTTGCTTCCAGTAATCGAACATGCTATTCATTGTTACTTAAAGAAAGTTTTACCTATTTGCTGAATTTCATCCAAAAAGATATAACGATAACGGTAAACAAATGTTTGTTATTGTGGTAGTATGAAGTTAGTTATATGTAATAACAAAATAACATATTAGCTAACAAAAGATTGGGGGATGAATGGATTGCTTAACATTGATCTTACGAATAAAGTCGCTCTGGTCACTGGGGCAACTGGTGATCTTGGCAGAGTGATGGTTCGCACTTTGGCAGCTTGCGGTGCAGATATCGTGATCCATTATTTGAGTAACGAGGCTAAAGCAACGGAGCTGAAAGATGAGATTGAGGCGCTTGGCCGAAGAGCGACAATTATACAAGCCGATATAACGAAGCAAGTGGACGTCGAACGTATGCAGCAGGAGGCAGCTGAACAGCTGGGAGCCGTTGATATTGTAATAGCGAATGCTGTTATTCAATATCAATGGGCGAGTGTATTGGAGCAGCCTGCCGAGGATTATGCGGGGCAATTCGAATCTTGTGTGATGCAGAGCGTCTATTTGGCGAAAGCTTTCATACCATCCATGATTGAGCGTGCAGGTGGCGGACGTTTTATTGGTATTAATACAGAAAGTGCCATGCAGAACTTCCAGAAGCAATCTGCATATGTTGCCGGCAAGCGCGGGATGGATGGCGTATATAGAGTTCTTGCCAAAGAAGTAGGGGAGCATCAAATTACAGTGAACCAGATTGCACCTGGATGGACAATCAGCGACAGGGATCGGGAAGCACAAACGGAGCGTAACGAAGGATACGAGAGCAGCGTGCCGCTGAAGCGCCGTGGTACCGATCAAGAGATTGCCAATACGGCTGCTTTCCTCGCATCCGATCTAGCTAGCTTTATTACAGGCGCATACGTACCGGTCAACGGCGGCAATGTGATGCCTACGATCTAAACTCATGGGCGGACATCATCGAAGAGCGAAACGAGTTTCGCTATTTAAGGAAGCGACTTTCGCTAATTGTCGGCTGCTCAGGCTAATTAGTGGTGATAGCGAAACGAGTTTCGCTATTAACGAAAAGAAATTCACCAATAGCGAACTTCGTGTACCTATTCGATTGTTCACCTGACTATCACTCCGCATTAGCGAAAATAGATTCATCATTAGCGAAATTCATTTCGCTAATCAAACCCGAGTAACTGGATCAAGCACCAGCGAGCCACAGACGGTTAGTTGAGTAGCTAGATAAGCAGCAGCGAGCCACAGACGGTCAGTTGAGTAACTAGATCAAGCAGCAGCGAGCCGCAGACGGTCAGTTGAGTAACTGGATAAGTACCAGATAGCCACAGACAGTTAGTTAAGTAACAGGAAAAACACCAGCGAGCCACAGACGGTCAGTTGAGTAACTAGATCAAGCAGCAGCGAGCCGCAGACGGTTAGTTGAGTAACTGGATAAGTACCAGCGAGCCACAGACAGTTAGTTAAGTAACAGGAAAAACACCAGTGAGCCATAGACGGTCAATTGAGTAGCTAGGATAGCAACTGTAGAATTAGCGAAGCAGTTTCGCTATTTAAGGAAGCGACTTTCGCTAATTGTCGGCTGCTCAGGCTAATTAGTGGTGATAGCGAAACGAGTTTCGCTATTAACGAAAAGAAATTCACCAATAGCGAACTTCGTGTACCTATTCGATTGTTCACCTGACTATCACTCCGCATTAGCGAAAATAGATTCATCATTAGCGAAATTCATTTCGCTAATCAAACCCGAGTAACTAAGATCAAGCACCAACGCACCGCCCACGGCCATTAGCTATCTGCCTCGTGCTCATCTCTCCACTGCTTGCTCTTCATGTCTGCAGACACACACCTCCAATCCACGGTGAAGTGGAGTGGGGGTGTTTGGGGTGAAGAATGCGGTGCTGACAACAGTAAGAATTCCTAAGCCAACTGAATATGGTTTTGTTATACTACAATAGATACAGAAGCAAGAGAAACACGAGGAGCTAAGAGAATGAACCAGTCACGGCTGTGGAACCTATGGGCCAGATTTAACGACATGCAGATGGAGCGCAAGCTGCTGCTCGTGTTTTTATTATTGATAACGCTACCAATATCGTTCATCGGCTATATATCCTATACGAATTACTCGCAATCGATTGAAGAGAAGACCATCGTATACTCCACCAAAATGCTGGAGAACATGATGGTGCGAGTCGACGATTATATCGAGGATATGATTCGCATATCATCGATTCCTGCCTATCAGGACGATATTAAGCAAAACCTGCTGCGCTCGAATCGTTACTATGAGCAGCGGCAGCAGGCTTCGGGAGAGGATGGCAAGACATTACCGGCAGAGTTCGATCTGCTCTTGTCGATCCAGAGGGGCATTGAGGGGAATATCTCATTCATTAACAACATTAAGCGGGGCGCGAACTCGGTTTATATTTTTGACAAGTATGGGAACGGCTATTATTCAACGCAGGCTGGCGGAATCCGGCTCAATATTCAAGAAAGCTACGAGACCTGGATACAGCGTGTGGATCAGTCTAGCGGAGAAGCCATGCTGTTCGGTACCGAGAAATATACGAGTAATCTCAAAAGCGAGAGATACGCCTTCACCGTCGTCCGCAAAATCATCGACAAGTCGCTGCGGCAGATTGGGCTTATAGCGGTGGATGCGAATATTAGCGTCATCGAGGATCAGATAACAGAGCTGGACAACGTGACGAACGGCCGCTCCATTATTGTAGATGAGCTGGGCAACGTTGTGTATGACAGTGAGAAGCTGAGGACAGCGACCAACATTAGCAGTGATCAGGACTTTGAGCAGGCTATAGGGGAAGAAGGAAGCTTTTATGCCGATATGGATGGAGAAAGCCTCCTATTTATTTATGCAACCTCACCGAACACGAAGTGGAAGGCGATCACCTCCATACCCGTCAAGGAGCTGACGAAGGATTCCGTCGTCATTCGTAATGTGACGTGGATTGCGACCTTCGTGACGATTGCGGTTGCCCTCTTGCTGTCGATTTTCCTATCCATTGCCCTGACGAATCCCCTTCGTAAAATGATGCGCCTGATGAAATCCGTTCAGGAAGGCGATTTCAATGTGAAGTTCCAGGTGAAATACCGCGACGAGGTCGGGCAGCTAGGCAATCAATTCAATCGGATGATTGTCAGAATTGAGCAGCTAATCCGGGATATATATCAGATGGAGACGAAGAAGAAGGAAGCAGAGCTTCATGCGCTGCAGAGCCAGATTAACCCCCATTTTATGTACAATACGCTTGAATCGATTCGAATGGAAGCGGAGTTGAATGATGATGTAGTGGCAGCAGATATGATCTCCGTTCTAGGCAAGCTGCTCCGTTATGCCATCAGTGATCTGCATGAGCAGGTGACGCTGCAGCTGGAGCTTCAGCATGTAGATAATTACGTCCAAATGCTCAATTACCGTTATCCTAACCGGTTTATTCTGGCTGTAGAGACGGGAGCGGGTCTTGAGCGTTACCCAATCATTAAGCTTGTGCTTCAGCCGATCGTGGAGAATGCCATCTATCACGGGATGGATGACCGCAAATCCAAGATGGTGATTAGAATTCAAGCGGAGCTCAGCCATCCCTACTTGCTGCTTCGCGTAACCGATGACGGACTCGGGATGGACCGAACAACGCTGGAGCGTCTGAACCAATCCTTCGCAGGGGGAGAGCAGCCTAAACGCAAGAATGGCGGCATTGGTCTAGCTAACGTCAATGAAAGAATCAAGCTGCATTACGGCAGCATGTATGGCATCAAGGTGAGGAGTGCAGTTGGGGAGGGAACAGAGGTGCTGCTGCAGCTGCCGCATCCTGATCAACTACTTACGTCAAGGGAGGGTGATTCATGAGAACCTATGGAATAATTATGATAACAATCCTATGTGTTGTATTAGGAGCGGGCTGCATGTCTTCCAGCTCTACGGATCAGCTCAAGCCATCCAGCGAGCAGGAAGGTGCTGATAAGGGAACAGACGGCAGCAGTACGACAACGCTGCAGGTATTGACTAACCGTATTGATCTGATCGAGAACGGTGAGCTGCGTCGTTATGCCGAGAAGTTCTCAGAGGAGCATCCAGGAGTTGTGATCGAGTTCGAGGGCATTACGAATTATGCCAATGATATTATGGTTCGATTGTCGACACGCAATATGGGGGATGTGCTGCTCCTCCCTAACAATATTACGAATCAGGAGCTGCCTAACTTCTTCGAGCCTCTGGATGACGGGATGTTCGAGAATCTCAGATTCGCCGATTACAAAGCCTATCAGGGCAAGCGCTATGGCATGACGACTGGAGCTTCCACGACAGGGATTGTCTACAATAAAGCCGCCTTCAAGAAGGCAGGCATTACAGTCATTCCAACGACCTTAGATGAGTTCTATGAAGCGAGCGGCAAGCTGAAGAATGTCGGGATCACCCCTATATATTTGAACTATGGAGCACAGTGGCCGCTTATGGTGTGGGGGGAGGATCTGGTCAGCTATATGACCGGCGATGCCGCTTATTTGAATGACATGGAGAATAGCGATGAGCCATGGCAGCTGGATACGCCGTGGGGAGATGCGATAACAATCGTCAGAACCTTGATCGACCGCGGCTATACAGAAGCGAATCTGATCGAGAACAATTGGGAGAAGTCCAAGAGTGAGATAGCACAGGGCAGCACAGCTATGTATTTGATGGGAAATTGGGTCATTAATCAGATCGTTGATGCTGGGGCAGATCCGGATAATATCGGTTATTTTCCATTCCCCTACGATAATAGTACAGAGAGATTCGCACCGCTAAGTCCAGATTGGTTCATTGGCGTTAGCAAATTCAGTACCAAAAAACAGCTGGCAGCCGAGTGGGTGGAGTTCTTCGTACGAGAATCGGGCTATGTCGAGGATTCCGGCTTCATGCCGATCGATCTAATGAAGCCGTCATCCGTGCCACAGCAGCAGCTTCAGCAGTTTCTATCGTTCAATCCTATATTGGTGGAGAGAAAGCCTCCAAGCGACCGATTCTTAGAAATCGCCAATATCTCGCAAATAGCGTTCTGGTCAGGCGACTATCTTCAGGAGTGGATTGCAGCTCCAGATTTGTCCACGGTGTTCGAACGCTACAATCAGAAGTGGAAGGAAGCCAGACAAGCCTCCACACAATAATCGAAGCAGACGCTAACTTGTTAGCATGTTATAATAACAAAAAGTAGATAAGATAATGGAGCTGGAGTGGTAACATGTCGAAGAAAGTGACGATGCAGCAAATTGCAGATTATTTAAGCGTCTCTAAGTTTGTCGTGTCCAAAGCGCTGTCAGGCAAAGGCGGAGTTAGCGAGCAGACGAAGGAACGCGTTATACAGGCTGCTTCGCAGCTAGGTTATTTCACGCAAAAGAATGCTTATGTCAAAACGATGAAGCTCGATCAGCTTCCGAAATCACAGTCCGGCAACAAACAGTCTGTTATTGTCCTGATGCCTAACATTCGCTTCCAGACGAAGGATTCCGTCTATTGGGGCCGCATCCTGGATGGCATCTCCTCGCGTCTGGAGGAGGACGGGCTAGGCATGGTAATCTTGTCCGAGCAGAGCGTAGATCATTTTCTTCATTTGATCAACCCTAGCGGCATATTAGGCTTAATCGGAGTTGGAGAGATTTCCACTCCTCTGCTGCTGGAGGTGCACCGGATTGGCCTTCCGATGGTATTGGTCGACCACGAGGACCCGCTGATCCCAACGGACACCGTATTCGTGAACAATTACGACAGTATGAATCGATTGGCGAAGTACCTGATCGGCTCGGGACATAGGCAGCTGCAATTCATCGGAGATACGCGGTTCTCCAGAAGCTTCTATGATCGGTGGACAGGCTTCCGCAGTGCTCTGGAGGAGAATGGCTTGAGCGTTGGCATCAAGGAGGAGATGATACTAGCTCTGGATGGCCTTGAGAGCGAGTATTTTCAAGAGCAGATTCGCAGCTGGGCGGCTAAGCGCAAGAAGGCAGGGACATTGCCAACGGCATTCCTATGTGCGAATGATTCCATCGCTGTGAGTGCTATCCGTGCGTTGACCGAGCTGGAAATTGCAGTACCAGACGATGTATCGGTTACGGGCTTCGATAACATCGAGGACGCTTACCAGCTGCAGCCGACGCTGACGACGATCCATGTGCCGAAGGAAACGCTGGGCAAACGGGCAGTCGACAGGCTGCTCGCACGAATCGTGAGCCAGCAGGACCCCGTGGAGAAAATACTGATTGCCGGCGAGGTGCTGTATAGAGAGTCGACGACAGAGGCTAAGCTGTCATCGGTATAGAAGGCAGGTCCCGTCATCTATCGGTGGCGGGCTATTTTTTTTCGTGGGCATTTCTGAATTTATGTCTAATTTCATTGGCTCCTATGGTACAATGTGTGGATATATTTAAGACCATGTACAGGAGGAAATGATGACTCAGCATCTCATACCCCATAATGCTTTAATTACGGTAGCGGGCACTGTCGGCGTAGGCAAATCCACATTAACAGCTGCACTGGCGAGCCGACTTGGCTTCCGAACTTCTCTTGAGCAGGTCGAGCATAACCCTTATTTGGAGAAGTTCTATCATGATTTCGAGAGATGGAGCTTCCATTTGCAGATTTATTTTTTGGCCGAGCGGTTCAAGGAGCAGAAGGCGATCTATGAAGCAGGCGGCGGCTTCGTTCAGGATCGTTCCATCTATGAAGATACGGGTATATTCGCAAGAATGCATGCGGATCAAGGGACGATGTCAACGACGGATTATGCGACCTATACGAGCTTGTTCGAAGCGATGGTCATGACGCCTTATTTTCCCCACCCGGATGTGCTGATCTATTTGGAAGGCAGCCTGCCGTCTATTCTGACACGGATTGAAGAGCGCGGTAGGGAAATGGAGCTTCAGACTGATCGTTCCTATTGGGAGAGGATGCATGGCAGATACTCAGACTGGATCGCAGAGTTCGATGCATGTCCTGTGCTTCGCCTTAATATTGAGGATTATGATGTTCATGATCCAAGCTCTATGGATACTATTCTCCAGGATATAAGCAACACGATCCAGGCTGCCAGAAGCGTGAAATCATAGCGTCTCCTAGCTCAAAATAGGATATTATTCCCCTGAAATTGGATTAATCTAGTATAATTAGAAGCTCAAGCGATACATTCGTTTGGGCTTTTTAGCATGAATACAGACAGACCTAATGGAGAATGAAGCGATGAATAGAGACCGTAAGATTCTAATTATTGAAGATGAACAGCCGATTGCGCGAATTGTAAAAGATTATTTGACCATTAATGGCTATACGGCTTTTGTCACGCATACGGGCAAGGACGGTCTGCTGGCTATCGAGAGCGAGCAGCCAGATTTCATCATTCTGGATATTATGCTGCCGGACGCCGATGGCATTGAGCTCTGCCGCCAAATTCGGGAGAGCAGCGCTACGCCGATATTGCTGCTGAGCGCCAGAGGCAGCGATACAGATAAAGTGCTGGGGCTAGGCTTCGGTGCAGATGATTACATGACGAAGCCTTTCTCGCTTAGCGAGCTCGTCGCTCGGATTCAAGCGCATTTGCGCAGAGTGGAGCGTATGGCAAGCGTTCCGGCGCCTGCTGCCGCACCTCCAGCTCAGGTGGAAGGACGACTAACCTTCGGCATTCTCACAATCGACAAGAAGGCTTATCAGGTAACGTTAGAGGGCAAGGAGGTATCCTTGTCTGCCAAAGAATTCGAGCTGCTCTATTATTTGGCCAAGCATCCTAATCAGGTGTTCTCGAAGAGCCAGCTGCTCGATGCGATATGGGGCTTCAACGAATATGGCGATGAGAATACGATATCTGTGTATGTCCGGCGAATTCGAGAGAAGATTGAGGCAGATGCCTCGAGCCCTGTCTATGTAAGGACAGTATGGGGCGTTGGGTATAAGTTCAGCGTGGACTAGGCGAGATAGGAGAGAGCGATGTATTTGAGTCAATGGATGCGCAGGTGGCTGGCAGCAGCGCTTGTCTGTATCGTTGTTATTGCAGGCAGCAGCATGCTCCTGCTGGCAGATGCCCTCGGAAGCCAAGCGGAGCAGAGTTCAACCTATGTCATTAATCAAGCACGAATTCAGGTTAGCGGGACTATGCAATATCTGGAGCAGTATATCGAGCAGCTCGAGCTGGATGCTGATCGGCAGAGGACGCTGCTGGCTATGACTGAAGACAGCGGCATGAGCCTCTTAGTGGCGTTAGCAGACGGCACAGTGATCTTCGACTCTGAGCAGTCGTCGATAGCGTCAATAGATGTAAGAACGGCGGTCCACTATGATATTTACGCATCCCAGATCGACAAGGAGATGTACCGTGTAGCTTTTCCAATCGTAGAGCAGTATACGGGGACGCAGGTCGGCAATGCTATCTTCCAGCTACCCGCTGCATCCATGATGAATGGGGAAGCCTCCAAGCCTCCCATCGCTCCAAGTCTTCTCCTGCTCTCCTCTATAATCATTCTCGTGATTCTGCTCTTCTTGCTGCACCGTAGAATTACCTATACGACCATCAAGCCTATTCAACAGCTTACGGGCTATTCAGAGGCGATACTTAGAGGTGATTATGAGCAGCAAGCGGAATATGCCAGTATGGATGAGGTCGGTGAATTGTATGCGATGTTCGATCAGATGAGGCTGGAGCTGATGGAGCTCAATCAGAGCAGAACGCAGCAGGAGAAGGCTCAGAAAGAGCTGATATCCTCGATTTCACATGATATTAGAACGCCGCTGACGACGGTGAAGGCTTATATTGAAGCGATAAGGGCAGGCGTATGCCCGGATATGGATGCCGTAATGGACTATATGGAGGTCATGCAGCTTAATGCGGATCAGATGGCGAGACTGCTGGACGATCTGCTGCTGCATGCGCTCAGAGAGCTGGGACAGATTTCTGTGCATCCCGTCGAGCAGTACAGCGGGGAGCTCTTTCATGCGATTATTACTCCGCTTGGACATTACGTTCGCACGACTGGGGTTACGTTCATCGAGCCGCAGAGCCTCCCTAATGTTCTTATTAAGGCGGACAGCACTCGTCTGGAGCAGGTGATTGGCAATCTGGTGTCCAATGCGCTGAAGCATACAGCAGCGGGAGATTCGATTCGAATAAGCGTGGAGCAGGATGCTGCGCAGCTGACCGTAACGATTGCGGATACCGGAAAAGGGATTCTGCCGCAGGATATGCCCTTCGTATTTGAGCGGTACTTCCGTGGCCATGCAGACGAAAGTGCTGCTACGCTTGGCAGCGAGGGGACGGGACTTGGCCTGTCTATATGCAAGTCGATCATTGAAGCGCATCAGGGAACGATTTCTTTTACAAGTCAGAAGGGACAGGGAACGGTGTTTTATTTCTCAATTCCGCTGTGCTGAGCGAGGCTGTAAGAATTTATACATAATTTGATAAGCATGCAGTAAGATCGGCCCTTTACAATCCATAGTAGACAAAGCGATTACGGGAGGGCATATGAAGAAACCGATTATTCAAGCTGTGAACCTATGTAAGACTTATCAGACCGGCAGTGAACAGTATCATGCGATTCGGAACTTGAATGTCGATATTTATGAAGGGGATTTCACTGTCATTATGGGCAATTCCGGCTCAGGGAAATCGACGCTGCTCTATCTGTTAAGCGGGCTTGACAGTTGCACAGCTGGGGAGGTTTATTTTCAGGGGGAGCGGATTGATGGTTATAAAGAGAAGCAGATGGCGGAGTTCAGAGCGAGAAGGATGGGGTATATCTATCAGAGCATCAACCTCGTGCCCGATCTGACGATCTTCGAGAATATCGCGCTTCCTGGCTATGTGGCAGGTGCAGCAAGGCCGGAGGTGAGGGAGAAGGCGCGTGCCCTTATGCGGAGGATGGACATCGAAGGTCAGCATAATCGCCTGCCCTCACAAACATCAGGTGGACAGCAGCAGCGAGCTGCTATCGCCAGAGCACTTCTTAACGGACCGGATGTAATCTTCGCCGATGAGCCGACGGGGAGCCTAAATGTGGAGCAAGGTATTGCAGTGCTTGACCTCTTAACGGGCATTAACCGCCAAGGCCAGTCCGTTGTTATGGTTACTCATGATATTAAGGCGGCCTGCCGAGCCGACAGGCTTATTCTTATAAGAGACGGCAAGCTAGGCGGCATTCTGGAATTCGACAAATTCGCAGAGCAAGGCAGCAGCGAGCGTGAAGCGATGATTTTCTCTTACGTGACGGGAAGGGGGTAGCGCTATGTATGCGGTATGGACTCTTTGTCTGTCTAATCTAAGAACGAAGAAGCTTCAGAATGGGCTGATCGCCCTGCTCATCCTAGCGTCTACGCTTCTGCTCGCTACATCTGTCACCATCATCTCCAGCTCAGAGAATGTGTTCACGGATAGGCATGAAAAGGCGAACGGATCTCACCAGATTCTGACGCTGGCAAGTGGGCAGCATGATCCCCAGAGGGTCCATGAATGGTGGAGCGGGCAGGAGGGGGTGGCGTCATCTGAGCTGCTGCCCTTCCGGTATTTGTACGGAATCGAACATGAAGGCACCTATGTTCCGAATGTTTATTTGCACATGATGAATACGCCGGAGCATGCTCCTACAGTGGATAAGCTGATTTTTGCACAAGGACAAGAAGCGGTCACTCCTGACAAAGGGACGATATGGATTCCTACCTCGATGGCTTATTCCTATGATATCTCGGTAGGGGATCAGGTGGGATTTCATGCAGGCGATGCGTTGCTTGCTCTGGAAGTATCCGGGGTCGTTGTCGACTTGCCTTACGGAGCACCATTTACGACGAGCGCGCGCATATGGATGAACAGCGAGGATTATGAGGAGCAGATGGCTGTACTACCTGGCGAAGATCTGTTCATGATGGGCCTTCGTTATGAGGATTACAGTGAACGACTGGATTATTGGGAGCGCTTCGAGCAATACCTGGGCGTTCCGTATCAGGGGGCCAAGATGGAGTTCGAGGAGATCTCCTCCTTCTATCTTATTATCAATAAAATAGTCGGTTTTATTATGATTTTTGTAGGCGTCGTGATGATATCCATTGCACTGTTCACCGTTAGCTTCACAATCGCCGATGCTGTATTGACCAATTACAGGACGATTGGTGTCCTGCAATCTATCGGCATGACCGCTCAGCGAACGATGAGGGTGTATATCCTGCAGTATGCGCTCCTTGCGGCTGTATCGATTGTGCCGGGACTAATGCTAAGCTCTCTGTTATCGAGGCTGATCGTAGACAGCGCCCTTTCTTATTTGAGAACAGATGCTGAACCGTTACAGCTGCAAGGCATTCCAAGTGCCACAGCCACTGCCTTGCTTGTTTTTCTTATCGTCCTTGGATGTGTATGGCTGTATGCCCGCAGGGTACGCAGGGTCCAGCCTGTACAGGCGATTCGGTATGGGATGTCAGAGCAGGACAGCGGCAGGCTGGCGAGACGTCTAAGCAGATCAGGCAGCAATCGATTGGGATTCGGCTCGATCCCGGTGCTTCTGGTCATTGGGCTAAGAGCTGTTCTGATTAATCGCAAAGGCTCCACACTCATGATGGCACTGGCAACGGTAACGTCGGCGATACTCGTATTGGGATTTGTTCTGCTGAGTAGCATTGCCTCCATCCAGCAGACAGCTTCATCATGGGGGTATGATTCTGCTAACATTGCTATAGTCGTGTTGAATAAGACGACATTCCCTCGCGCTGAGCTGGAGAAGGACCTGCTGGCAGATAAGCGTATCCGAACGGTCGGCTGGGTCGGCTATGTCAATGGCGTACTTCCTTCGCAGCCGGCGAAGAACGATAATGAGTCGGATGTCCAGGCGATGAACATTAATATCACCGTTGTAGACGGAAGCTATGAAGAGCTGGGCTACGGCACCTTGGAGGGGGATAATCCTCGCAATCGCAACGAAATCGCACTTGGCGTCAATATAGCGAGGACATGGAACAAGCAGATTGGTGATGTCATCGAGATCTATATAGAGGGGAACAGAGTGACCTTCACCGTCACGGGCATTTATCAGGCTATCGCCAATATGTCCTACACTGCGAGAATAACCGTAGATGCGGTGCTAGCGTATAACCCGAATTATGTTGCTCTAGAGTCTGGGTTCATCAATCTGGTCGATCCTACGCAGGATGATCTCATAGTAGACGAGTTGAATGCTCGATATAAGCTTGACCTATCGGCCGTTACGCAGCAGACGCTGCTTGATTCGGTGTTTAAGGAAGCTGTGGCTGTCCTCCTCATTCCGATGAGCCTGATGGGACTGCTGTTTATTATCGTTACCTTCATTATCATCTACAGCGTATGCCGGATTAATATCCGCAAAGAAAGCCGTACCTATGGCATCTACAAATCGATCGGCATGACCTCAGCGGCTATTCGATGGTCGATTACCCTTGGGATCGTCGTTATATCCACTATTGGAGCTGTGCTCGGCATGGGTGCAGGTGTGTATCTGCTGCCTAAGCTGCTCAGCAGTATACTGATCAACTATGGAATTGTACAGCTGCCGCTCGTCATGAATAATGCAGGCATTATCGCAGTCGCATGTATAAGCATATGCTCGGCTGCGCTCGGCTCATGGGTATCCTCAAAAGCCATACACGAGGCATCGCCTCGAATGCTGGTAATAGAGTAGAGCGGAGGTTAACGTGTATTTAAAAAGCAAAAGGCTCAACAGGTGCGGCGCATAGCCTCCTGTTGGGCCTTGTTTCTTGTTTAAGGTGCATAAACAGCAGCGGAGCAGAACGAATGATTCTGAAGAAGCGCAGCGTTCGCCTTTGTTTCCGGATTGCCCCCATGGGCAATTGTTCAAGCAATCCGGAAACAACAGCGATCGTAAGAACATTCGTCCTGCGCAGCAGCTTGTTTAATAATATATAGGTTTAAATTAATCCAATGGAAATGGCTAACGTTGTCCAATTCGATCACATTCGTTAATAGCTATAATGAAAGCGTAACCAACATATGAACTCCATTAAGCTTATCCGAACCGAAATTAGGGAGGACTACATTCATGAATAAACATATTCGCTGGATTGCAAGCACGGAGCAGCACCGCTGGCAGGAGCAGACGGCGGTAGCAGCATCAGCTGAATCAGCTAACTTAACGATATCCGATCACTTATACCAGACATTCGAAGGCTTTGGCGGCTGCTTCAATGAGCTTGGTCATGTCGCGCTGGGTTATCTGCCAGCGAAGGATCGTCAACAGGTGATGTATGACCTGTTCCATCCGGAGGGTGACCATAAGCTCAGCGTATGCCGGCTGCCGATCGGTGCCAGCGATTATGCACTAGATTGGTACAGTCATAACGAGATTGACGGCGATACCGCGATGGAGCATTTTTCGATTGAACGCGATCGCAAGCATTTGATTCCTTATATTAAAGAAGCGCTTGAGCTCAATCCTGACCTCGTATTGTTTGCTTCCCCCTGGAGCCCGCCAACGTGGATGAAGTTCCCGAAATCATACAATTATGGCACGCTGCGCTGGGAGAAGGGTATCTTGGAAGCGTACGCCCTGTACTTCGTCAAATTTGTACAGGCTTATGCAGAAGAAGGAATCACGATCCATCAGGTGCATGTGCAGAATGAAGTGGTCGCTGATCAGAAGTTCCCTTCCTGCGTATGGACCGGACAACAGCTGCGAGAGTTTATTCGCGATTATTTGGGGCCAGCCTTCGAGCAGCATGGGCTGGCTACAGAAATCTGGCTGGGCACCATTAATGCGCCAGAGGCTTGGGATGAATGGCTGAAGAAAAAGGCAACCGATTTCGACGGTTATGCGGGTACAGTGCTCGGAGACCCAGAGGCGTACAAATATGTCAAGGGAGTCAGCTATCAGTGGGCGGGCAAGTATGGAATTCAGCGGACCGTGCAAAGCTATCCAGAGCTGCGTTATATGCAGACCGAGAATGAATGCGGCGATGGAGAGAATACTTGGTTCTATGCCAAATATATTTTCAACCTATATCAGCATTATTTGTTCAACGGGGTCCATGCTTATATCTATTGGAATATGGTGCTGGAGCCGAAGGGCAGAAGCACTTGGGGCTGGGAGCAGAATGCGATGGTTACCGTTGATCCTGCGTTGCAGCAATATGGCCGGAATCCGGAATATTACGTCATGAAGCACTATGCGCATTATATATCCCCTGGCGACATCCGAATTGGCTTGCAAGGTCCGTGGTCGGGCCATGCCACAGCCTTCCTGAAGCCGGACGGAACGAAGGTAATCATACTGACGAATCCTTATTTGGAGGAGAAGGAGCTGCGACTGTCGAGCGGCTCTGAGGTATACAGCTTCAGGCTTGAGCCTGAATCCTTCCATACGATTGTATGGCCTGGCTAAAATGGTCTCATTCACGAACGCCCACAGCAGCTGCGGGGCGTTCGTGCTTTTTGATTTAACCTTTTGAGCTTGTCTGCTTCAAGGCTATAATGGTTGCAACCCGGGGGTGATGTCGTAATGATAACAAGATTGTTCAACAAGCTGGTCGAGCCGTTCAAACGCAGCATTAGGAATAAGCTGATACTCGCAATGATCGTATTGGCGATTGTGCCGATTGCCGCTATAACGGGGCTTGCTGCCGACAACAGCCGCGTCTCCATGGAGACAGAAGTGATTGCAACGAACGAATCCAATATGAAATGGACAGGTGTATACGTAGGTGACCAATTCACACAATTGAATAATTTTATTTATAGTGTGCTTATTAGTCCTCATCTCAGCGAATATTTGGCGAATGCGGAGGAGGGTAGTCCGTCCACGCAATTCACGATACAGAAGAATCTAATCGAGACACTCAATAATTTGTTCTACTCTGCGGGCAATCAGGTCATCGGAGTGGAGATGTATCTAGCTGAGCCCCACAAGATGTTTATCGTTAACGCATCGCAAAATGATATTGAGTCAGTAGCCGCTCATCCGGAGCCCTTCCAGACAATGTTGGTCAACAACGAAGACTTTATGGTGCGGACAGACGAGGAGCAGCCTGATCAATTCCAATTAATTAGAAGCATTAACCGCTTCGAGAATCAGGATCGCCTTGGCTATATTTCCTTGCGGATTCGATGGTCCATGTTCGATCAGACGCTCGAACTGCTAGGTCGCGGCGATCAGCAGCAGCTGCTTATTGCCAGCGGGGAGGGCGAGGTACTCTATTTGCCAGGTGGTCATGACGTGCCAGAGCGGACGCTGGAGCATATACGGCAAGAGGATGAAGGACAAGGCTACTACAGGACGGATGATGAATATGTGTTTTACAATACGATCGATCCGGTTAATCTCCGCCTCATTAACATCGTTCCAAGAAGCGTGATTAATGAGAGCGCGCTTGCTACGATGCGATTTGGGTTCATCGTCGGAATTATTTCGGCTATCGCTGCAATCATTATGGCCATATTTCTCGCTTGGCGCCTAGCTAACCCTATTGTGCTGTTGGCGAGATCGATGCAAGGACTCGGCCTTATAAGAGAGACGGAGATTCCGATCAGCAATCGCGTCGATGAGATCGGGCTTCTAGAGACGAAGCTGAACAACATGTCTCTGCGAATCAAAGAACATATTAAGAACGAATATAGTATTACGCTTGAGAAAAAGACAGCGGAGCTCAAAGCCCTTCAGGCTCAGATTAATCCGCATTTCCTACAAAATACGCTGCAAATGATCGGCAGTATGCTGTTCACCAAGCCGCCTGCGGAATGTTATGCCATTATTCGTTCGCTTAGCGAAATGTTCAGATATGTCATTCGTGATCCTGATCATCTGGCAACGTTAAAGTCCGAGATGAGCCATCTCGATAATTATATGAAAATTCAGCAGCAGCGCTTCGGAGCAAGGCTTGCGTACAAGGTGCAGCAGAATGAGGAGGCACTTGCGAGTCCAATTCCTAAGCTCACACTGCAGCCTATTGTGGAGAATGCTTTTTTCCATGGACTGGATACGAAGCCGGGAGATTGGCAGCTTAGCGTTGACGTCTACAAGGAAGAGAGTACAGTGCATATTCGCATCAGGGATAACGGCATCGGTATGAGCGCTGATCGGCTGGCTCTCGTCAGGAGCAGGCTGGGCGGGCCCAGCGGACAAGCATGGACGACCGGCAACCGGATTGGCATTCAGAATGTCGCAGCGCGAATCAAGCTGCATTTTGGCAGAGAAGGCCATATAACGATCCATAGCGAGCTTGGAATAGGCACAACGGTAACAGTAAGCATACCACTTGGCGGGGGGAGTCAGACTTGAGTAATCGCATTAAAGTGCTGTTAGTAGACGATGAAGGGTGGACACGGGATATTATAAGGACGTTCGGCAGCTGGGATGCACTGAACATGACTATTATCGGAGAAGCGGAGGATGGCATGGAGGCGCTGAGGCTGGTTGAAGAGCTTGCTCCTCAGGTTGTTATTACAGATATGCGCATGCCTGGTGTTGACGGCGTTAGATTGCTAGAGATGCTGCATAAACGTTATCCCGATATTAAATCGGTTGTAGTCAGCGGCTACGATGATTTTCAATATGCGAAGCATGCGCTCCGGTTCGCAGCAGTCGATTATTTGCTGAAGCCTGTGGACCCAATGGAGCTCAACGCTGCTTTGCTCAAATGCAAAGAGCAGGTGGAGGCTGCGCAGCCTGACATCCATGTCCGAGGCTTGGATATCGATGTCTCTTATCTGCTCTCTCCGTTCAAAGCCCGCCTGCGCAGCTACTACAATGAGCTTAATTATGAAGGCGTCGAGTCGACGCTTAATCAATTGCGGGTAGAGCTCGATGCGAAGGCAGTTGTGAAGCCAGCTATGCTGGAGCAGGTTGCGCAGGAGCTGCTGGTGCTGCTTAAGGAGCTGATGGCGGTTAATTCACAGAGTGCGGACAGCTTGAAGTTCTCCTATGAATCCAGCACGTTCGAGTCGCCTAGCGGCACAACGGCTTTTTTGCGGGTGTGCTACGGACATATGCTGGATCAATTGATCCAGCTGCGCAAGTTCAAGAACAAGCTTAATCTGGAGGAAGTTCGCAAGTTTATGGATATGCATTACGCCGAGCCGATCACGCTGGAGCAGCTAGCGCGAAGCTTCTATGTGAGCAAAGAATATTTGAGCAAGATGTTCAAGCAGGAGTTCGCTTGCAACATTACGGATTATTTGCTGACCTTGCGAATGGACAAGGCGAAGGAATGGCTGCTGGACGAGAACATTCCGATTAAAGCGATTGCCGAAATGGCAGGTTATGAGGATGTGACTTATTTCTATCGCGTATTCAAAAAGCGCTTCGGTATCGCTCCAGGCGAAATGCGTAAAAACAACGAGGTTTAAAATTGTCCAACAAAAGTGTACAAATCCGTCCAATTAAACGCTTTCATAAATCAGTTACACTGAACATGTAAACAATACAAGGCAATTGGGGAGGTCGTCACCAATGAGAAAAATGTTAAAAGGCATGTTGGTTACAGCACTTGCAGTTACACTTCTGGCGGGCTGCGGGAATAATACGAGCAGCAATAGCAAGCCCAGAACAAGCGGTGAAGCGAAGAGCGTTAAGCTGAAGATTTTTATTGCACAGCCACGGCTTAAAGAGCATTACGACAAATTTATTGCCGACTTTGTTGCCAAAGAGAAGGCCGACAAGAACATCGATGTTTCGGTACAGCTTGAGATGCCAACAGCTGACAATGCGGCTCAAATCTTGAAGACGCGTCTTGCATCCAATGATGCCCCTGATATTTTTGCACTTCATGCAATCAATGAGATACCGACCTATTACAAAGCTGGCTACCTGGAGGATCTGTCCACTCAGCCATTCGTAGGCAAGCTGCTAGACAGCATTAAGCCTGCGGTAACGACCACGGATGGCAAGGTCGTTGCAGTTCCGTTAGAAACATTATCTTGGGGCTTCTTGTACAACAAGGAGATATTCAGCAATCTTGGATTGACGCCTCCGACGACGCTGACAGAATTGAAAGCGATTGTAGAGAAGCTGAACGCGAACAATATTACGCCGTTTGAATTGTCCTACAAAGAGTCATGGGTACCGCAATTGATACTTCCGCTAGCGGCTGGGGCCATGATCAACACCGAGAATTCAGATTTCATTGAACGGATGAACAAGGATGAAGGCTCCTTCACTGAAATCAAATCAGCGATCTTCGATGTATTCGACCTGATTAACAGCAACGGTACAGAGCGTGCGACCGAGGTTGGCGCAGATGACGGAGCAGCAGCGTTCGCATCAGGCAAAGCGGCTATGTGGCTGCAAGGTCCATGGTATGCGGAGACAATACTGAAATCGAATCCTGACATTGAATTTGGTGTAGCGCCGCTGCCAATCAACGATAACGAGCAAGCGACGATGATCAACCTGAGCGCGTCTACGTCTCTAGCTGTTTCCAAATCGAGCAAAAACAAAGAGGTAGCGCTTGATTTCATCAATTATGTGCTCGATGACCAAGCCTCCAACGATTTCTTCCAAGTCCTGAAGTTTAATCCCATCGCGACTGTTCACACGTATGAGAGCTATCCATGGGTGAATGATGCAACCGCATATGTAAAAGAAGGCAAATCATATCAGGACCCTGCCATTCCGCAAGCGGTCAAGGATGAGGTCGGCAAAGGCTTGCAATCGTATTATGCGGGCCAAATTTCGCAGGACGATGTTGTGACTGCACTGGATAAAGCGTGGAAGTCATTCAACAAAGTAAACAAATAAACAGATATTCGGGCATGGTGGGAGCGCAAGCTCCCCACCTGCTTGCTGAGAGAGATCAGATTATCACATGGAGGGGGCGTAACCGATGCTCGCCAAAGGCTTTCGCAAATATGCTACATTTATAACATTTATCGCGCCAGCATTTGTTTTATATGCCGCTTTTCTATTAATCCCGACAATAGGCGGGATGTTCTACAGCTTTACGGATTGGAATGGACTCAATACAGATTATGATTTTATTGGAATTGGAAACTTCGTGGAAGCGCTTAAAGAGGATCCGGACTTTATCAACTCGCTGCTCTTCACGCTTAAATATGTATTGTTCATGATCGTACTGCAGAATGTAATTGCGCTTGGTCTTGCCGTGCTAATCGAGACACGGACGCGCAGCAAAGGGTTTTTCCGCACCATCTTCTTCATGCCGAATATGATCAGTATGATTATCGGTGCTTTTATGTGGACGTTCGTGTTCGCGCAGGTGCTCCCGCAATTGGCAGAGAGGACAGGCATTGCCTTCTTCGGTCAATCCTGGATCGGCGATCCGAATGTATCGTTCTTCTCTATCCTTATCGTTTCCTTGTGGAACGGCGTAGGCTATATGATGATTATTTATTTGGCCGGGCTGCAAGGCGTTCCGCAAAGCTTGAAGGAGGCTGCTGTCATTGACGGCGCAACGCCGTTCCAGACGTTCCGCAACGTTACGCTACCTATGATTACACACGCTATCACGATCTGCTTCTTCCTGACGCTTAATGGCGCATTCAAAGTGTTCGAGGCGGTATATGGACTTACTGGCGGCGGCCCAGGCCGCAGCACGCAGGTAATTACGATGAATATTTACGAAGAGGCTTTCTCGAACAACTTCCGTTATGGTTATGCGAGCGCCAAATCGGTTATTTTGTTCATTATTATTCTGATCTTCACCTTTATTCAAATTCAGGTTATGAAAAAACGGGAGGTAGAGGCATGAGACAGAAAAAATCAACATCGCTGCTTATTGGCATTCTACTGACAATCGGTGCAGCTATCTCCTTCTTCCCTATCTATTTGGCCATTATCAACTCCTTCAAGACGCAGGGAGATATGTTCCGCTCATTCGTTTCTCTGCCTACCAGCATTAGCTTTGACAACTATGTGCAGGCCTTTGATAAAATAAATCTGCTGGGCAGCACCTTGAACTCGGTTGTTATATCGGTGCTAGGCATTGGCGGCATCGTGCTGTTCGCCTCGCTTGCCGGCTACAAGCTGTCGCGAACAAGCGGCAAGCTGAGTCAGTTTATTTTCTTCCTGTTTATCGCATCCATGCTTGTTCCGTTCCATTCGATCATGATTCCGCTCACTAGAATGGCCAAATCGTTATCTGTGCAAGGAAGCACCTATGGTCTGTCCGTTATTTATATCGGATTAGGTGTCAATATGGCCATTTTCTTGTATCATGGTTTTGTGAAGTCGATTCCTCGCGAGCTGGAGGAAGCGGCGCAGATAGATGGCTGCAACGAGTACCAGACGTTCTTCAAAATTATCTTTCCCTTGCTAGTACCCATTACGGTTACCATTGCTATTCTTGATTTTCTCTGGATCTGGAATGACTTCCTGCTGCCGCTGCTCATGCTGACAGACTCGGCGGACTTTACCCTTATTTTGTCTACGAATACACTGTTCGGCGAATACAACAAGGACTGGTCATTAATCTTGTCTGCCCTCGTGCTGACAGCTATTCCGGTCATTATCATCTATGCGTTCTTCCAGCGCTTCATTATGCACGGCATTGCCGAAGGCGCGGTCAAAGGCTAATCGAAGGAGCGGATCCACTTGGACAAATTATTGTATGGTGTTGCTTATTATGATGAATATATGCCTTATGAGAGGCTTGATGAGGATATTCGGATGATGAAGGAGGCGGGCATTAACGTTGTCCGCATTGCCGAGTCTACCTGGAGCACTCATGAGCCGCACAATGGGGTATTTGATTTCACCTCGGTGGACCGCGTGCTTGATGCTATGCATGGGGCGGGCATTCATGTCATTGTCGGAACGCCGACCTATGCGGTTCCGACTTGGATGGTCAAGGAGCATCCGGAGGTGCTCGCAGAGACGCCTCGTGGCCTAGGCAAATATGGTGCCCGCCAGATCATGGACATTACAAGTCCAGCCTATTTATTCTATGCGGAGCGTATTATTCGCAAGCTCATCTCGCGAGTTGCTAGTCATCCCGCGGTAATCGGCTATCAGACGGATAATGAGACGAAGCATTATGATACGGCAGGAGCGAATGTTCAGCTGCGCTTCGTTAAATATATGCGTGATACTTACGGTGATCTCGACGTAATCAATAGCCGCTTCGGTCTCGATTATTGGAGCAACCGAATCAACAGCTGGGAGGACTTCCCTTCCATGGTTGGAACGATTAACGGCAGTCTAGGCGCTGAATTCGCCAAGTTCCAGCGAACGCTTGTTAACGAGTTTCTGGCTTGGCAGGTATCGCTCGTGAATGAATACAAGCAGCCTGGACAGTTCGTCACGCAGAACTTCGATTTCGATTGGCGCGGGCATTCGTTCGGGGTTCAGTCAGCAGTGGACCATTTTGCAGCTGCGGTGCCATTCGATATTGCAGGTGTCGATATTTATCATCCTTCACAGGATAAGCTGACGGGCATTGAGATTGCCTTCGGCGGTGATATGACACGTTCGCTTAAAGACAGCAACTACCTGGTGCTGGAGACGCAAGCGCAGGCATTCCCTAATTGGACCCCATATCCTGGTCAGCTTCGCCAGCTTGCATTCAGCCATCTGGCATCGGGAGCTAATATGGTCGCTTATTGGCATTGGCATTCCATTCATAATTCCATTGAGACTTACTGGAAGGGCTTGCTGAGTCATGATCTTGGCCCGAACCCTGTCTACAATGAGGCGAAGACGGTCGGCGCCGATTTCCAGCGTCTGAGCGCTGAGCTAGTCAATCTGCGCAAAACGAACAAAGTCGCGATGCTGGTTAGTAATGAGGCGTTAACGGCAATGGAATGGTTCAAGCTGCCGGACGGCAAGCTGTACAATGATGTGGTGCGTGCGCTCTATGACGAGCTGTACAAGCTCAATGTGGAATGTGATTTTATTTCTCCTTCGAGCACGGAGCTGGACCGTTACAAGCTGATTATTGTGCCTGCCCTATACGCGGCACCGGATGCTTGCTTGCAGCGTCTGAACGAGTATGTACAAGGTGGAGGCCACGTAGTCTACTCCTTCAAAAGCGGCTTTGCCGATGAGACTGTGAAAGTGCGCCAGTCGCAGCAGCCGGGCATCATTCAGGAAGCATGCGGCGTAACGTACAATATGTTCATTGTACCTGAACAGGTTGGACTGCGTGGTCCAATTGCAGCTGAAGGCGAATCAGCGGCTGTCACATCATGGATGGAGCTGCTGACACCTGGATCGGCTGAGGTGCTTGCTTGGTATCAACATAAGCAATGGGGAGAGTACGCTGCTATTACGCGTAATCGGTATGGCTCGGGTACTGCGACTTATATCGGATGCTTGCCGGAAGCGGGCATTATCCGCCGAGTGCTGGAAGGCGCCGTACAGGAGGCAGGGCTATGGGGAGTGGAGCAGGAGCTGTCATTCCCTATCATTACCCGTGCGGGCATTAATGGTGCGGGCAACCATATTCGCTATTACTTCAACTATTCCAGCGATGAGACAGCCATTCATTATCCGCATGGCGATGCTGTAGAGCTGTTGTCAGGCAACTTGGTCAAGACAGGAGACAGCGTCAGACTCCCAGCTTGGGGCGTTGCTATACTAAAAGAATAGTGAAGAGAAAAAGGCTCAACATGAGCGGCGCATAGCCTCCTGTTGAGCCTTATTTGTTGTTTTTGGTGCATAAACAGCAGCAGAGCAGAACGAATGATTCTGAAGAAGCGTAGCGTTCGCCTTTGTTTCCGGATTGCCCCATTGGGCAATTGTTCAAGCAATCCGGAAACAACAGCGATTGTAAGAACATTCGTCCTGCGCAGCAGTATGTTAATCCTTATCCTTACTTTATTTCGAATTAACCTGCAAATTACGCTGAATAAGTGCAATGCGCTGCTCTACACAAGCGTGAGAACGGAGCGGGTCCTCAGGTGTGTTCATGACGTAGTCGAGCAGGCGGTCGATCGTCGTTGTAGCGACATGGCAGCGAGTATCCGATGACGCATAATAGAGGAACACATCGCCGTTATCACGCGCAATAATACCGTTGCAGAAGGCTACATTCGACACGTCGCCGATTCTCTCTTCTCCTTCAGGGGCGAGCAGGTGGCCGCCAGGGCGATGAGTGACCCTGTTCGGCTCATTCAGATCCGACAAGAAAGCATAGAGCACATAACGCAGACCAGCAGCGGTGTTGCGTACGCCATGAGCGATGTGCAGCCAGCCTTTCTCGGTTTTGATCGGAGCAGGGCCTTGGCCGTTCTTCACTTCTTTGATTGTATGATAGTGGCGCTCATCAATGATGCTCTCACTCTCGATAACCGCGTTCTCGATGGTTGCCGACAGCCCCCAGCCAATACCGCCGCCTGATCCCGTATCGATGAAGCCATCCTGTGGACGAGTGTAGAAGGCATACTTGCCATCAATAAATTCAGGATGAAGCACCACGTTGCGCTGCTGATTGGAATTGGTCTTCAAGTCAGCGAGCCGCTCCCATGAAGTTAGATCCTTCGTACGCACAATTCCGCATTGAGCAATAGCGCTGGACAGATCTCCAGGGCCTGCAGCTGGGTCTTTGCGCTCCGTGCAGAACAGGCCGTAGATCCAGCCGTCCTCATGGCTCACCAGCCTCATGTCATAGACGTTAATATCGGGGTTCTCTGTCTCCGGCAGCAGGATCGGAAGATCCCAGAAGCGGAAGCCGTCGATCCCGTTGTCGCTCTCAGCGATTGCGAAGAAGGACTTGCGGTCATTGCCTTCTACACGGGCGACCAGATAATATTTGCCGTTCAAGTAGATGGCACCGGGGTTGAACACACAGTTGATGCCCAGTCTTTCCATGAAATAAGGATTCGTAGCCGGGTCGAAATCGTATTTCCAATGAAGTGGGGCGTGAGCGGCCGTCAGCACGGGATGCTCGTATCGCTCATAGATGCCGTTCCCGTTCATAATAGGCGTATTCGGGCGTTGTACAAGTGCTTCATATTGTGTGGTTAGCTGTGATTTTCTTTGTTCAAATAGACTCATTCGTGATCTCTCCCTCTCTCAATTAACTCAAAGCATGCTCTAGCATTATGATAAGGACATTTCCATACGCCGGCTTTAGGATGGCCCGTTGTCGGGACACCTTCGCGGGTAACGCTCCAATACCATTCCCCGTTAGCTTTATCGACGATATATTGATCGATGAACGACCAGCTCTTCTCTGAAGCTTCCAGGAACTTCGTGTCCCCGGTCAGCTGGTATGCATTGAAGAAGCCTACTACTGCCTCGGCTTGCGGCCACCAGTCTTTATCCGTATCGATTAGTCCAGTACTGTCAGCTTCGTTGAGCAGACCTCCATCTGTATCCACGCCCTCCGCATAAGTGGCCTCTGCCATGCGGATTGCCGCTTTCTTGGCAGCGGCGAGGAGCTCTTCATCGCCTAATACTTCAGCTGCCTCATGCAGCAGCCAGCTTCCCTCGATATCATGGCCATAGGAGATTAGGTCGGATTTGACCTCCCATTCCTCGTTGAAGAAGAGATTGAAATGGGCGGTATCGGCATCAATGATATGCTCCATCGTGATTTCGATAAGCTCCTTCAGCTTCACTCTAAGCTCATCAGACCTCCACACCCGATACAGGTTCGTATACGCCTCGAGTACATGGAGATGAGTATTCATTGATTTCCGCTCGAGCCGATCTTTACCGCTTAGGCTGTAATCATCGGTCTCCTGCCACTCCCGGGAGAGAGCCTCCCAGTAGCCTTTATGAAGAGAATCATAGCCATACTTCTCTACCGTACGGAACAGTTCAATCGCATAAGCCAAGGCACTCTCATCACCAGTTGCCCGGTAATATTCGGATACCGCATAAATAACGAAGGATTGACCATAGATTTGCTTCTTATCCTGCGAAGCCTTGCCGTTCACGTCAACCATCCAATAGAGTCCGCCATATTCACGATCGTAGAAATGCGCGGTTAGGTATTGATAGGCACGGTCGGCTGTCTGCAAATATTGTTCATTGCCAAGCAGACGATAAGCTGCCGCGAACGTCCATAGAATGCGAGCGTTCAGCACCAGACCTTTATCGGCATCGGCATGGACGGTCATGTCCTGACTAATCTCTCCGATGAAGCCTCCGTGCTGCTCATCAATCGTGTTCTTCATCCAGAAGGATAGGATGTTGTCCTTAAGCTCAAGCTCAATCGCTTCAAGCCAGCTGCTTTTTACGGTTGTCACTGAGCATTCACCTCTTTCGTCCTTGTTTTACTAGCGTAGTAGCTGCCTACGATAGCTTCTGCTTTCTTGGCATACAAGCAGTAATCATCATTCTGAGTAGCAAGCTCAGGCGGATATAGAATGGCCGGCCAATCCCACAGCATGAAGCCGCCGACCCAGTCGCGCTTCTCACAGCTTGCGAACATTGCTTCATAGAAGTCCGCCTGTGCTTGCTCACTTGGGGCTCCCTGCAGTCCCCAGTCATTCGGAATAGAAGGCGAGCCTTCCCGGCTTGGACAGCCAGCTTCCATGAAGAAAAAGGGCTTGTCATAGTGCTTCACAACCGGTTCAATACGAGAGAGCTGTTCCTCCCATTGATCGATCGGGTAGTAGCCGCTGGAAGAGATGACATCAACCGCATCCCACCATTTCACTTGATTCTCTTGATATTTATCGCAATTATACGTAATGATGCCTGAATAAACGGCTCTTACTTCTTTAATTAGCTGGCGCCACTCGGATTCCCTGCGGTCCGTCTGCACCATTTCGCAGCCAATACAGAGCATCTCACAGCCAGTTTCCTCAGCAATCTTCGCGTAATGCACCATGAAGCGCGTATAGGAAGCGAACCATTCCGACCATTTGGGCTCACAAGGAACATTAATATCAAAAAAGTTAATATGTGCGCGCCAAGTGCCGTCAGCACAGTTCACCACCGGCTTCAGACAAACGTTCAATCCGAGCGACTTCGCTTTGCGGATAGCGAAGGTGATTTCCTCGTCCGTAACAGTAGGCTCTTCCCAATAAGTAATTTCAGTCGCTTGTGGATGAGCTTGATGTGCCCCGAATGTAATAGCTGCCCAATTGAGCTTCAGATTCTCAGCCATAAGCTCCATGGATTGCTCAGCTTGCTCACCTGTCCAAGTACCGCGTACGCCAGTCCAGCCCCAGGTCATTCCGGCGATATATGGTGTAGTCATGTTCATCGTCGTCTTCGCTCCGTTCATCGGTATGTTTGTTAGCATAATAAACTAATAATTTATATAACAAGTAAACATGATAAGGGTGGCTGTTGGCAAGAGGGTAATGAAAAAAAGTGTTTTTTCTAATGTCATCCTAAGACTAGAAAAGACAATGTAGACCATTTCAACAGGCTCTCACATGAAGTAAACTCAAGTTGCAAGCGTTGCCAAAACAATTCTTAGGGGGAAAAAGAAATGAAGAAGGTTTTTAAGTTAGCAGTAGTATCTTCTGTTATGCTAACAATGTTAGCGGCTTGTGGTGGTGGGAACAACGCTAACAACACACCAACTACAGAGCCAGCAGCAACGAACAACACGAATAACACTGCAACTGAGGCACCTGCATCAGAGATTACAGGCGAAGTTATTTTCCTTACCAACCGGACAGATATGATCGACAAAGAATACAACGATTATGAGAAACGTTTTGAAGATAAATACCCAGGCGTTGATCTTCAATTCGAAGCCATCACAGATTATGATAAAAACCTCAAAATTCGTATCGCTTCAGGCAAATTCCCTGATGTCGTATTCACGCCTACGATTGCTAACAACGAATTGCCTAAATATTTTGCGCCACTAGATGATATCGCTTTCTCGGATGAGATTTACTTCAAAGACCTGAAGGCGAATGAAGGCCAAATGTACGGTATTTCCTCTGGTGCTTCTACAGTAGGCGTCGTGTACAATAAAAAAGCTTTCGCACAAGCAGGTATTACGGACATTCCGAAAACCTATGATGAGTTCCTTGCAGCAGCACAGAAGCTGAAGGATGCAGGCATCGTGCCGCTGGCTTCCAACTTCAAAGACAAATGGCCGCTAGATGCATGGGTTTATGATGTTACTACAATGATTGCAGGAGCTGCTGACCACCAGAACAAACGTGCTGAGACAGATACGCCGTACACACTTGATAACGCTTACGGCAAATCATGGAGCATCTTGAGAGAGCTCAGCGAGAAGGGCTTCCTTGAGAAAGATATTAACTCCACGAACTGGGAGCAATCCAAAATTGACGTAGCACAAGGTAAATTCGGTATGTACTTGCTGGGTAACTGGGTTATTAACCAAGTTATCGGCGCTGGCGCTGCAGCAGAGGATGTAGGCTTCTTCCCGTTCCCAACTGACAATTCAGGTCAAGCCAAAGCGCCTCTTAACCCAGATTTCTTCTATGCGGTTAACAAAGACGGCAACGTAGCAGCAGCTAAGGCTTTCGTACAATGGATGATCGAAGAGTCAGGCTATGAAGATTTTGCAGGCTTTATTCCCACATTGAAATCCAAAGAGCCTAAGCTTGCACAGCTGGCTGAGTTCAACAGCTACAATGTAACGTTCTTCGAGCCTGCTTCTCCAGTAGATGCAGCTACAGAAATCCAGAACAAAGCGCAAATCGATCAAGCTGCAGTCGTTCAAGAGTTCGTACTCGCGAAAGACCCGCAAAAGGTATTGGATAAAGTAAATGCAGCATGGGCCAAAGCGAAGAAAGATCTTGGTCTGTAGGACTGTAAGTAACGTCAGGATGGGTTACTCGGGTAGCCCATCCTGCTTCTTTCCATTAAAGATAAAGATAATGAGTTGTGGAGGAGAGGGGATTTCCCATGCTAAGTAGCCTTTCTTTTAATGCACAGAAGAGAATAATTATTATTTCCTTTATTGCTGTGCCATTGATATTGCTGTTTACCTTTGCCTATTATCCAGCTCTGGAGCTGTTCCGTTTAAGCTTCACAGATTGGGATGGGTTAAGTCCAGATAAGTCCTGGATCGGCTGGTCCAACTATAAAGAGGTATTCTCCAATCCAGAAATATTTGGCGTGTTCAAAAATAACTTTGCTTATTTCGCCGTAGGTATCGTGCAGAATATCGTTGCTATTTATTTCGCTGTTATACTCAACAGCAAGCTGAAAGGGAAGAACTTCTTCCGACTCGTCCTATTCCTTCCTTATATTCTGAATGGCGTTGCCGTAGCTTACTTATTCGGTTTTGTATTCAATACAACAGAAGGCTCACTGAACTATGTACTTGGTCTAATAGGTCTTGGCTCAGAGACTAGCTGGCTTGGAACTGAGGGACTAGTCAACTATACACTTGCTTCCATTGGCTTCTGGCGCTTCATGGGCTTCAATATGGTCATTTATTTGGCAGCCTTGCAATCTATCCCAAGTGATATTTACGAGGCGGCCTCGATCGATGGGGCGAACGGCTGGCAGAAATTCACGAAGATTACATTACCGAATATTTATAAAATCATTGAGCTGAACCTGTTCCTAACGGTAACCGGAGCATTGGAAGTATTCGACCTTCCATTCGTCCTGACGAACGGTGGACCTGCAGGGGCAAGTGAAACCTTTGTCATGAAAATTATCGAGACTGCGTTCCAATTTAACAACTATGGTTTGGCATCAGCGATGAGCGTAGTGTTGTTAGTATTTGTAGTATTAGTATTGTCTGTACAGCGCTTCTTATTGAAAGGGAGGGATTAGGAATGACCAAGGAGAATAAGCTGTGGAGCTCACTTAAATATTTATCGCTAATTCTTGGGGTATTTGCTGTCCTGTTCCCTCCGTATATAATAGTCATTAATGCGTTCAAGACGAAGGATGAGTTCTTCAATAAAGAATCGATTGCACTGCCTGACAGCTTCCTGAACTTCGATAATTTCGTCAGTGCCTTCAAGCAGGCCAACCTGCTGCATGCCTTCGGCAATACGTTGTTTATTGTGGCTGTTACACTCATCCTTAATATCATCATTGGATCAGCCTTCTGTTATGCAGTGGGGAGATTCAACTTCAAGTTCAAGGGCGTACTGGTTGGCCTGTTCCTGTTCGCGACCATTATCCCGCAGATCACGACGCAGGTGGTTAACTACAAAACCGTGCTTTCACTAGGCTTAACGAACAACTTATTTGGTCCGGTGCTCATTTATATTGGAGCAGATATTATGCAAATTTATATTTTCCTGCAGTTCATCCGCAATATCCCTTATGAGCTGGATGAGAGTGCAATGATCGAGGGAGCATCCTTGTTCAAAATCTATCGGTCGATCATATTCCCGCTGCTTGCACCAGCTACTGCGACCATTATTATTCTAAAAACGATTAGTATCTATAATGATATGTTCGTTCCGTTTCTGTATTTGCCTCGGGCGGAGCATGTTGTAGTCTCGACTGCGCTCATGCGGTTCTTCGGAGTGAACAGCGGGGACTGGCAGATGGTATCCTCGGCAATCCTTATTATTATGATCCCAACGGCAATCATGTATCTGTTCTTACAGAAATATATCTTCGCAGGCGTGACCAGCGGGGCGGTGAAGTAATTTTCGTGGCTTAAAGGAGTGGGGGTAGCTTGAAAATAATCATTGCGGACGATGAAGAGGTCATTCGCCTCGGTTTAGAAAAGATTATGTCCAAGATGGATCTGGACATTGAGGTTATAGGATCTTACGGCAACGGGATGGATGCCTTGACGCATATTTCCAAGCTTGACGCGGGTGAGCTCGATGCTCTCATTACCGATATCAAAATGCCTATGATGGATGGGCTTAAGCTAATTGAGCATGTACGTGACAAGGCAAAGATGTTCCCAATCATCGTTTTGAGCGGCTTCAGTGACTTTGAATATGCACGTACTGCTCTTCGCTATGGCGTACTTGATTATTTGCTTAAGCCGATTGATAAAAGCCAGCTGTATGATATTTTGTGGAAGCTAAGGGTCGTTAAGAAAGAGGAAGAGGCGCTCAAGAAGCCTGATGCAGGTAGTGTCGACAAGGAGCATCATGTTATTGAGCAGATGAAGGCTATTCTGGAAAAAGAATATGATAAAAATTTCGAGCTGGAGCGTATTTCAGCTACAGTAGGAATGAGCGGAAGCTACTTAAGCCGGCTGTTCAAGCTTCAGACCGGAATGACCGTAACGGATTATCTTATTCAGATTAGAATGGACAAGGCCAAGCAGTTCCTCACGGATCACCCCAACCTGAAAAACTATGAAATCTCCCAGCTTGTTGGGTATAGCGATGCCGTCTATTTCAATAAGCTGTTCAAAAAAATGGTCGGCGTGACGCCCAAGGACTACAAGGTGAAGTATCGCTAGATAGTGATGGACTACGAAGATCGTGCAGAGGAGGACCAGTACCGAATGATTCGGTCTGGTCCTTTTTACATAGTTTTTCATAAAATATAGGGAGAGACCATTGAAATTATAGGAAAACAAAGTTACACTTATAAATGATAATGAGAATTGATATCATATAAAATTTCACAGATGAATTTGATTATAACTATACGGGCATAGCCGTCACATACTGGAGGAAATAATGAGCGAGCAACTGGAGTTATACGATGTAACGATTATTGGCGGAGGCCCTGCGGGGATGTACTCCGCATTCTATAGCGGGATGCGTGATATGAAGACCAAGTTGATTGAAGCACGTGATAGGCTCGGTGGAAGAATGCTCTTTTATCCGGAGAAAATGATCTGGGATGTAGGCGGCGTCACGCCTATTCTATGTGAGAATCTAATTAAGCAGCTAGAGGAGCAAGCCCGGACCTTTGATCCGACGATTATTCTTGGCCAGCAGATTGAAGATATGGAGCGGCAGGAAGACGGAACGATTATACTTACTACTACTACTGGAGAGAAGCACTGGACCAAAACAGTCATTATGGCTATTGGCTACGGTATATATAAAATGGCTAAGCTTGAGATTGAAGGGGCAGATCGTTATGAGGTAACGAATCTGCACTATACCGTACAGGAGCTTGAGCCATTCAGAGGGAAGCATGTGCTTATCTCAGGAGGCGGAGATTCTGCAGTCGATTGGGCGAACGAGCTGGAGCCGCTTGCGGCAAGCGTGACTGTCGTACACCGCAGAGATAGATTCGGCGGACTTGAGCGTAATGTGCTGCGGATGAAGGAATCATCAGTCAACATCAGAACGCCTTATGCGGTAGAGAAGCTGCATAGCAACAACGGAAACAGTATCGATCAAGTAACGATCACGCATGTGGAAACAGGTGACAGCGAGGTGCTTGATGTCGATGCGATTATCGTTAATCACGGGATGAAGAGTGACTACGGACGGATCCGTGAATGGGGTTTGAACATGGGCGAATGGCACACACCGGTTAGCCCTAGGCTTGAGACGGATGTGCCTGGCATCTTTGGAGCAGGTGACTTTGTTGAGTATGGCAGCAAGCTATACCTCATTGCAGGTACGTTCACAGATGCTGCACTCGCGGTCAACAGCGCGAAGATCTATATCGACCCAGAAGCAGACAAGGTAGCTTATGTATCCTCCCATAACAGCCGCTTCAAGGAGAAGAACAAGGCACTCGGCGTAGTGGAAGAGGTCTAATCATTCTTATAACAGTAACTGCAACAGCAATACCGAATTTGGTATTGCTGTTTTTTTGTGCCGCGGTTATTTCTATGTTAGTTGCCTTCAATGTTAGGTGTGAGCGCTCGGGGTGAACTACAGCGAAGGAACAAGGACCTGTCGGTATGCTTCTGGCGAGGATAAGCTAGTTGGAGGGATATCATTCATTAATTAGGCCCTCTCCGAGGATAGAGAAGCAATGCCATTCTTGTCCTTTGGGCCACTCTCCCCCCAGCTCAGGTAGATTGAGAAATTTAGAATTCCTCGTTGTGGGCAAGCTCATTCCTGATCATTGAATGCCCAGATGTATTATTAACTGTAATATATCGGTGGGATTTCTACCGCTCCTCTTTCTGAGCTAAAGGGAGAGTGCCTCAAAGTACGAGAAAAGGTGCACTGCTTTTCTTACTGAGCTAAAGGGAGAGTGCCTCAAAGTACGAGAAAAGGTGCACTGCTTTTCTTACTGAGCTAAAGGGAGAGTGCCTCAAAGTACGAGAAAAGGTGAGGGTTAGATTAGATTAGATTAGTAATAGCAACTGTTATATTGAACAAGCCGGGGTCTTCCGCTGGGGGAAGGCTCCGGCTTGATTTCATGCAGTTATTTATTTTGCTGGTTTCACATATAGACGGCTAGTCTCTTCCCATATTTCTCCGGGCTCAAGTCCGACTAAACCGATTTGATCAGCAGGCAGTGCTACATTCGGTGCATTCACCAGATTGAGCTGTGGCTCTGGGCAGAAGAAGCCCTTCGTCGCATTGTTGTTCCAGATCATCCATTGCTTGTAGGCTGTGCCCGCATCGTAGACCAGAGTTACTTGCTCATTCTTGTCAGTAAGCTCCATGCGGTTGCGGCCGTTCTGAGGCTCTACCGTATAATGATTGTCCATTGCATCCCAGAAAGGATTGAGGCCTGTCGTGCTCATTGCCTCTTCTACACGACCAAGCGGTTGGTAGTTCCCTGTTGGCAGCATGCGCTCGTTAAGCTCCCAGCGCTTGCCGATTGTCAGTGTAAAGTTATAATCATCTGATGTGCTGTTCGGTGCGAATGGCGCATTAATGGCTGTATGGAAAGCGATCATGCATGGCATGGCATCTGTTCCTTCATTATGTACAGAAACATGCTGGAAGAGTCCATCACCATTCAGTGCATAACGAAGCTTAATGCTGAAGCGATGCGGCAAATATTGATAGATCGGATGGCTGTCGTCGACTGACAGCTTAAGTGCGACGAAGCTTTCTGTTTTGGTTACTCCGAAGTCTTCCACACTCCACACCGCTGTATGAGCAAACCCATGTAGATGATTGCCAGTATTGAGTTCATTGACTGGGAAGCTGTAAGATTTGCCATTCCATTCGAACTTTCCGTCTTGATAGCGGTTCGGAGGGAAGAGGACGGGAATTCCGTGAACACCGGGGCTTGCTTTGAAGCCTTCCATTTCTTCTAGTGCAGGCTCACGCAAAAACTTATAACCTTGCTCAATGTCGCGGAACAGAATAAGGTTGGCTCCGATTTCCGGCAGTACTGCCGCTTCGTAAGCACCCCATTGCAGCCATACGGCTTGCTCGCCATTAAATAGTTTCTCGAATGCTTGTCCTTGAGTAGTCATAATAGCCTCCTAATGGTTGTACGCTGGACGTTAAGCCAGCTTTATTACGTCTATCACTTAAGCTATAAGTATGTTCTTGATTAGAATAACAGGATGAATGTAAACAAACAACCGCTGTATTCCATCGGAATGGAATAAGCGGTTGTTCATAAAAAGGTTAATTATGGCGTAATGCGAAGATCATTATTCATCGTCCGTTGCGTGAATAGCTGCTGGATAACGAATTGTTTTCTCCGTGGTACAGGTATTTGCTTGGACTCGGAATATTCCGATCCGAAGTAAATGACGCCACCGGCAATAGACTTGATTTTGCTAATATTAATGTAGCAATTAGAGCTAATTGGATAGAACGAGTTCTCGCTAGTCAACTGCTTAATCTGCTCGGCAGTCATTCTCTTTTTTATATTATAGTTTCTGCCGTGGAAGCTGACCAATCCTAGCGTGCCGATTCTGTAATACAATACATCGGACTTAGGATCAATATCCTCATAAACGTTTCTGTCGCTCAGCGTTGCATTCATCATCCTGAATCCCCCCTCAAGAAATGTGAACCACTGAATTGTTAGCGCTTACATTGTATCATGGGCAAAGAGGAAATGGAAGTCTTTTTTTGAAAAAGACATTGTTTTATGAAGGAGGCGTGTGCTATGTTCAAATACAAGAGTATATAGAAGGGTTGATGAACATGACTTTGAATTCACTATCCAAACCATATGAAGGTATCCTGTACATAGGTTCTTACGGAAGTGCCTCTGAGCCAACCATTCGTGTGTGCTCCTTCAATGGAAGCTCCGGAGCCATTACCGTTATTCAAGAAATAAATGAAATTGAAAATGCATCCTATCTGGCGCTAAATCCGGCTGGAAATCGCTTATATGCGGTTAGTGAAACGGATAAGACAGGCAATGAGCCAGGAGGGTCGGCAGTTGCTTATGTTATTGAAGAGAATGGACAATTAAGAGAGTTGAATCGTCAGCTTACACATGGCGAGCATCCTTGCTACATCAGCTCGGATAAGGAAGGCAAAGCTGTATATGCTGCCAACTATTCAGGAGGCAATGCTGCCTTGCTTCCTATTGAAGCGGATGGCTCACTGCTGCCTGCTACAGCAATTGTACGTCAAGAAGCGCCTCTAGGAACTAATGTGGACAGACAGGATGCGCCTCATGCCCACGCTATTGTACCAAGTGGTGAAAGTCCATATGTATATGTAACGGATCTTGGAACGGACCTGATCCATTGCTATAGACGTGAAGGAGCGACGGGACTAACTCATCAAGACGCCTGCAAGCTCCATTCTGGAGCAGGTCCTCGTCATATCGTGTTCCATAATGAGCTGTCTTTTGCTTATGTGATCAATGAACTTGATTCAACGGTTACCGTATTGTCTGTTGAAGAAGAGAGCGGTAAGCTGACGCCTGTTCAGACCCTATCAGCTCTTCCAGCCGGCTATACCGATTATAATGATGCTGCGGATATTCATTTGTCTCCATCGGGATTGTATTTGTACAGCTCGAACAGAGGGCATAACAGCATTGCAGTCTTCGCCGTTGATCAGGAGACAGGACAGCTTACGCTTGTTCAGCATGAGCCGTGTGGGGGAGAAGGACCTCGGAATTTTGCCATTACACCGGATGGCAGCCAGCTATTAGTTGCCAATCAGAAGTCAGGCTCCATTATTCTCTATGGCATAGAGGAATCTAGCGGTAAGCTTCAATCGAAAGGCAGGATTCTTGAAGTGCCAAGTCCGGTATGTCTTCGAATGAGTGTGCAGTAACAGAAGCAACAGGGGAGAAAGAAGGGTCAAGCAGCATGTCAGCTAATGATTCTAACAAAATGTCTGCCGCCGTCAGAAGCGGAACAGTCTACACGATCCTATTCGCAATTAGCTCTGTCCATTTACTTAATGATTCCATGCAGTCTGTTGTGTCGGCTTTGTTTCCGATTTTTGAAGATTCGTTAGGCTTGAATTTCAGTCAGATTGGCTGGATTGCTTTTACGCTGAATATGACTTCTTCTGTTCTGCAGCCGGTAATTGGGCTGGTGTCAGATAAGAAGCCTGCGCCTTGGCTGCTGCCAATAGGCATGCTCTGCAGCATGCTTGGAATGGCGGGATTAGCATTCGCCCCGAATTTCTGGCTGCTGCTGCTGGCGGTTGTATTTGTCGGCTTGGGTTCAGCCGTTTTTCATCCTGAGGGCTCTCGGGTTGTCTATTTTGCTGCTGGCAGCAAACGGGGACTAGCGCAATCCATTTATCAGGTAGGTGGGAATTTCGGTCAGGCATTAGCTCCGTTAATGACGATCTATATATTTGTTCCGCTTGGTCAAAGGGGAGCTGTTCTCGGAACATTCCTTGCTATATCTGCCATTGTGATCCTCTTCAGAGTTGTTCCCTGGTATGCGGCTCAGCTGGCGGAGAAAGGCAAGCCTGTCAAGAAAGGAAAGACAGGTACAGCTGCGAGTCTGCAAGTTGAGCCGTATAGCAACAAAATTGTTGCTTATGCACTTTCACTGCTGCTCGTTATCGTATTCGCCCGTTCCTGGTATGCGGCAGGTCTAGGAAGCTTCTATCAGTTCTACTTGCAGGAGGATTACGGTTTATCCATCAGACAGGCTCAGGTTCCATTGTTTATATTCATGGTAGCTGGTGTAGCAGGAACGTTCTTGGGCGGTATTCTAGCTGACCGTTTCGGACGCAAGCAGATGATGCTGTTCTCTATTGCAGGTGCGGCACCATTCGCTCTAATACTTCCTCATTTACCGTTAGCTTGGATTTATCCTGTCATATTCGTACTCGGCTTCATTCTCCAATCCGGTTTTTCTGTAAGTGTGGTATACGCGCAAGAGCTTCTGCCTGGCAAGGTTGGCATGGCATCAGGACTTATTACCGGACTTGCATTCGGAATGGGTGGTCTTGGAGCAATTGCATTCGGTACAGCTGCTGATCATTATGGGCTGGTTGCAGTCATGCTGATATGCAGTGTGCTGCCGTTGTTAGGATTGTTATCTATACTGCTGCCGAAGGATCGGCGCACCATATAGCACGAAACGTAAACCGTACAGAGGGAATTCCCTTTGTGCGGTTTTTTTCTATAGAAGCGCAACTAATGTAAAATAAAAACGTATGGAAAATAAAAGGGAAATAATATAGGTATTGGGAGGTTATTGCTATAGAGATGGAGAGACAGCCTACGAAGCGCGATAAGTGGATTTATGGAAGTATTCTCATTCTATTGTTTTCCTTATATTTGGCTGTATATAGAGCTCAGTTTTTATTAGCCACTCGCTACGATATTATATTAGAATGGTACAGCTTCATCATCTGGCTGGCTCCAATCATTCTATGGTGGTCAGGCAGCATTATTTATTATTTCAAAGCCTCCTTTATGAGAATATCCAAAAGAGAACTGCTGATACTCCTGATTTGGGGGATCATCTATGTATTTCCTGCCCTGCAAGTTATGGTTGAGAATGAGGTGGAAACCAAGTATACATATAATGATTGGGTCAGCAGGGCTGAAGAGCGAGTACTTATGGTGGATGATTTTTTCAGCAAGCATGAATTGAAGGAACTGGATAGGGCTGAGGTAGTCAACCTGCTGGGAGCTCCGAATGATCCATATGACTATTCCCAAGGCAATCAATTCATTTACTATTTAGGATTGAATCTACATGCTGAAGATAGACCTAGGTATGAACAGTTAGTCATTGTTTTCGATACGGATGACAAGGTTAGTCATTATGATATTACCTCTAATTGAAAAAAGCATGCCAAGGCGATGGAATCGTCATGACACGCTTTTTTTGCTTTATTCGGTTGCCAGCTCGACAGCCAGCTGCGATTCTAGATCTACTGCATAACCGCCAAACGTGTATACAACTCTGGCAAGATGACCTGTGAATCGGAATGGAGATGCGTAGGTCGGGCTAACAGGGGTAGGCGAATTCTCGCCTACATGGAACTGTTCGTTGGAGAAGCCGAGATAGCCGGTATGTCCGATAGCTCCTTGACCTATTTGTTGGCCATTCACATACAAGGTGCCGATGCCCTCATTATCCCCTGTCTTGGCGAATCGGAATGAGACAGTTATAGTGCCTGTTGGCAGCTCTGAATCAGATGTTAGGACATATTGGACACCATAGGAATGGTTATAGAAGAATGTAAGCCGATTGTATTGCACATATAGCGAGTAACCGCCGAATCTTCCGCCTTGTGCGACTATTGCGCCTTCATCTGAAGCTGAAGCACGCTCCAGCTCCGCACTGATCTCGAAAGGCTTGTTACGGATATCTGGCGCCTTCGCGAATGGTATTCCGAACGATGTTGGATAGAAGGCTCTCGATATCACCTCAAGCTTAGGAGGTCTATTCGCTTCGATACTGCGTACTTTGGCAATAATCGATCTTCCGTCTAGAGGAAGCACGCCATTGCGTCCAGCTTCAGCCCACCATAGATCAACCAGCTCACGCAGCTTCTCTGGCTGCTCTGCTGCCAGGTTGCGGGATTCCGAGAAATCCTCATCCACATGATACAGCTCCCACTCATCCTGAGCAAAAGGTGTATTCGGCTTATGAATAGCAACGGCTTTCCAGCCGTCCTTCCAGATACCGCGGTTGCCAATCATCTCGAAGTACTGCGCTGGCTTGCGACTCGCAGCCTCTCCATCTGTGAATGTATAGGCTAAGCTTGTTCCGTGAATGGGGAGCTGGCTAACCCCTTTATACGTATCAGGTGCAGTAACTCCGATCAGCTCAAGCACGGTTGGTACGATGTCTGTTACATAATGGAACTGACTGCGTACAGCGCCTTTATCTTGAATCCCATTCGGATAGTGGACGATTAGGGGATCTTTCACACCGCCCGCATGAACAAATGATTTGTACCATTTCAGCGGTGTATTGCCTACTTGTGCCCAGCCAGCCGGGTAATGGTTGTTGGCCAGATGAGTCCCGATCTCATCAATTCGCTGCAGCTTCTCCTCGAAGGACTCCTTCAGTCCGAAGCCCTCCGCCCAGCTATGAACGGTTCCTTCTTCACCACCCATTGCGCATGCTCCGTTATCGGAGAGGAGTACAACGATTGTGTTGTCGAGCTGATCAATGGTGCGTAGGAATTCGATGATCCGTCCGATATGAACATCGGTATGCTCCAGGAAACCTGCGAATGCTTCCTGCTGGCGAGCGAATAGGCGCTTCTCATCATTGCTCAGATCATCCCATGCCTTCACGCCAGGATTACGCGGAGGCAGGATAGCGTCCTGCGGAATAATGCCTAACTGCTTCTGGCGATCAAACCATTCCTCACGGGCAACATCCCAGCCTTTATCGTATTTGCCAGAGTATTTATCGATGTATGATTTCGGTGCATGATGCGGTGCATGGGTCGCACCATAGGCCACATAGGCGAAGAATGGTTTATCCGGTGCAGCTGATTTCTGATCACGAATGTATTCTATTGCCTTATCCGTCAGATCCTCTGTTAGATGATAGCCTTCCTCTACTGTCTTAGGCTGTGGCACGGGATGATTATCTTCGATCAAGTCAGGGTTCCATTGATTCGTTGCACCCTCGAGGAAGCCATAGTAGCGCTCAAAGCCGCGTCCGAGAGGCCAATTGTCGAAGGGGCCAGCGGCTGAATGCTCAGCAGCTGGAACCAGATGCCATTTGCCTACAGCGAATGTGCTGTAGCCTTCGTCGACTAATATTTCGCTGAGCAGTGCGGTTTCTTTGCTTACTTTGCCGCGTGTATTAGGGAACCCTGCATCAAAGCCGGATACGAATGACACTCCGGTTGCATGGGGATTACGTCCAGTCAGCAGGGCTGCCCGAGTAGGCGAGCACACCGCTGTCGTATGAAAGTTATTGTAACGAAGGCCGTCTTGTGCCAGAGCATCGATATTCGGCGTGGCGATATCAGAGCCGTATGAGCCAAGATGGGCAAAGCCCAGATCATCGAGTAGAATCACGACGACGTTAGGTGCGCCCTCCTGCGGCTTGGCAGGCTGAGGCCACCAAGGTGTGGAATCCTCTGTCGAGGCGCCGATGACACCTTGAAATTTTTCTTTGGACCAATGAGACATGGTGAATCCTCCTCTTGTGAGATGGTTGGTTTAGAATTGACGTACCCGTGTGCCTCCGGTATTCACAATGCCATAGCGGAAGAGAAGCTTCTTGCCAGCGAGCCCAAGCAGGCGATCCGTTAGGAAGCCCATCAAGCCCAGTGCGATCAAGCCGACGAAAATCCAATCGGTCTTGAAATAAAGTCTCGAGTTCCAGATAAGGAAGCCAACACCCTCGTTCGCTGCAACCATCTCAGCACCGATGATGGCCATATAAGATGTACTCATTGCTAGCCTTACGCCAGTGAATATATAAGGGATGGTGGCAGGGACGATAACATGGAGCATAATTTGCAGCTCGGATGCGCCCATACTGCGGGCGGAACGAATTTTATCCTCTTCAATGGCAAGTACGCCTGTTAGCGTGTTAAGAATTACGGTAAATATCGTGCCATACATGATGAGGAAGATCTTGGATTGCTCGCCAATGCCGAACCAGAGCATGAATAAAGTGATGAAGGCTAACGGTGGGATAAACCGTACGAAGTTAAGTATCGGCTCGGTAGCAGCGCGAATACCGCGCACGCGGCCCATGAGCAGTCCGATTGGAATCGCAATTAAGCTGCCGAGTACCCAGCCGACAAGAACCCGATAGAAGCTGTACACAATATAAGTGAATAGGGAACCATCCTGTGAGAGCTCAATGGCAGCCTGTAGAGTCCGATATGGACCAGGCAGGAAGTCGGGATTAGAGGCCATGGAAGCCAGCTGCCATATAAGGAGCAGTCCAAGCCAAGGCAGAATGCCTATTTGCAGTAGTCGCTTAATAAAGGTCATCATCATGCAGCTCCTCGTATACCTGTATCTATTCGTCGAAATGGGATTGAATGGTCTCTAGCAGTCCCAGTACCTTAGGATCGGATAAATCCCTCGGATAGCTAAGCGGGATATCATGCAGATCGGTTATCCGTGAGGATGGACCGACGGACATAATGCCTATGCGCTGACCAAGCAGAATGGCTTCTTGAATATCATGGGTGACGAATATGACGGTCTTATTCGTCTGCTTCCAGATACGGATGAGCTCCTTCTGCATCGTCCTCCGGGTCATCGCATCAAGAGCGCCGAAGGGTTCATCCATCAGCAGTATAGCCGGGTCATTCGCCAGCACGCGTGCGAGCTGCACGCGCTGCTTCATTCCTCCGGACAGCTCCTTGGGGAACTTGTTCTCATGTCCGCTTAGCCCAACCAGTCCAATGTACTGATCAGAAATTTGCTTACGCTCCACCTTGGGAACTTTCTTCATTCGCAGGCCGAACTCGACATTCTCTCGAACCGTGAGCCAAGGGAAGAGGGAGGCATCCGCTTGCTGGAATACCATCGCTCGTTCACTGCCTGGCTGCTTGATTTCCTTCTCGCCAAGTGCAATGGTTCCTTCTGTCTTGCTGATAAAGCCGGCGATCATATTGAGAAGCGTCGACTTGCCGCAGCCGCTTGGGCCAAGCAGAATAAAAAATTCTCCGCCTTTAATGGTTAGGTTAATGTCCTTAATGATATAATGCGGTTCCTTATTAACGACTGGCGCATGAAATGTCTTGCGTAAATTCTCAATCTGAATGGAGTCTGTCTGTCTTAATGACTGCATGTTCATCATCCTCTCACGGCTTATAGGTTACGGAATCTGGGAATGCCTGCTGAAGCGGCTTCAGCTCAATTTTGCTTTTCAGATCGAAATCCTGTTGAAGAATGCCTTTGTCCTTAATGAACTGCTTCATCTCCTCGAGATGATTGAAATCCTCTTGTGTGAATCCGATGGTATAGGTTAGCTGCTCGAGATCCTTCAATACGCCCTCTTTGGGCAGCTTCAGCTCCTTGAAGGCGAGCTCAGCTGTCTCTTCTTTATGAGCTTCTAAATAGGTTATCGCTTCTGCTACTGCCTTCAGAATGTTCTCGACTGCTTCGGGATGCTCTTCAATGAACTTCGTCTGCAGAATGAAGTAGGAGGAGATATTAGCTTCAGCAGAAGAGAGATCGCTGATCTGCTTAGTGCCCTCTAGCTTAAGAAACTTCTCGATAAAAATACTTCCCGCCCATACGGCATCGATCTGGCCCTTCTGTACACCTATAATCGCTTCGTCTGGCGTGCTGTACGGAACGAACTTGATGTCTTGCGGGTCAATCCCGACATTCTCCAAATATTTGTACCAAATGTACTCATATACCGTTCCTTTGGCGACGCCTAGACGCTTGCCGACCAAGTCCTTCGGTTCATTGATGTCATCTCCCTTGGCAATAAGGACAGTGGCGGCAGCCTGATTCTCGGTCTCGCGGGTGAGAGTGCTAACGACCTTGAAATCACCTTTGCTTAGAGAGTTGAGCAGCGCATAATCGGCAGCCGTTCCGGTGTCTGAACGTTCTACGAGCATGGCATTAATGGTATCAATGCCATAGGCGAAGTTGGAGATTTCAGCATCGATGCCATATTTCTCGAAAATGCCTTGGGCTTCAGCCTGTCGGAACTGCAGTGAGCCTCCGGCTGCTGTATCAAGCGCCAACCGAACTTTAATGGGCTTAGTGTCCGTTGAATTGCCGCTGCCGGAAGCGGCTTCTGAGTTGCTGCCGCAGCCAGCTGCTACAAGGGTTATTACGGTTAAGAGAATGGCTGCTGCTAACGGTTTTATATTTTTGGAAAATTGCGATAATTTAATAGGGTTCATAGGTATCCACTCCAATAATAGTTTATAAATTCAGAATGCGTTGAAGCCTGAGCTTAAGCTAGGTTATGCATCCCTAGCGGTGCGGAAGCCCATATGTCCAGTAGAACTGTCTGGCGTATTGGAGGTGCGAGCAGCAACCCTGTAGCGATTGCAGTAGGATTCATGACATAGATAAGAGCCGCCACGAAGCGATCTTGTCTGCTCTCTAGCATCGAACCAGTCCGCGCACCATTCCCATACATTGCCCGACATATTGTATAGGCCGTAGCCGTTAGGCTCATAAGAGCCAGCAGGGGCAGTCCCGGCATAACCGTCTTCCTCCGTGTTCAAGCGAGGGAAATGACCCTGCCAGATATTACAGCGATGCTGGCCATCTGGGGTAAGCTCATCTCCCCAAGGATATCGCTTCTGAACAAGACCGCCGCGTGCCGCATATTCCCATTCGGCTTCTGTTAGAAGGCGTCTGCCAGCCCACTTACAATAGGCATTCGCATCATTCCAAGATAGATGAACCGCTGGATGCTCCAGCCGGCTCAGAATGTCGGAATCAGGGCCTTCTGGGTGGCGCCAGTCTGCGCCATCCACCTTCCACCACCAAGAGGAGCCGCGCACGGAAGAGTCTACCTTCGCTGCTGTTTCTGGCGAGACGAAGGAGTAGAAGACGAAGGACCAACCGAATTGCTCTGCATCGGTTAGATAGCCGGTCGCGTCTGCGAACTTAGTGAACTGTTCATTCGTAACTGTCGTTGCATCAATATAGAAGGGCTTCACAGCAACCTCTCGAGCAGGTCCTTCTCTATCGGTAGAGAAGCCTTCTCTGCTATCAGAGCCCATTAGGAAGGTACCGCCAGTGAGAAATATCATACCCTCTATAGCTGCCGAGGAGGCGGGTTCCGCAGCAATGCTGCTCCGTTGACGGATTGGCGTATGACCGGGCTTCACCCGTATTACTGGTTTTGTGGAGCAGCAGGATAATGGTGCAGATTTATTTTCGTTCAATCGGAAGCACCTCATCAAATATGGTATTGAAAAACTCATTCATAACATCTGAGTAATTCTGCAGCTTATCAAGAATACGGCCACAGAAATCAAGCATAGTGAGCTTTTCTTCTTCCGTGAAATCATTGAACAGAAGACCGCGGCTGTCAGAGTTGCTGCTGTGGAGCTGATTACAGAATTCCGTTCCTTTCTCAGTAATGTGCAGCAGTACAATACGGCGATCACTCTCCGGTCGTATGCGGTAAACATAGCCGCTGTCGACTAGCTTGTCGCAGAGTGCTGTAGTTGCACCAGGGGAGAAGTCTAGCTCCTCGGATAATACACCGGCCTTTTGCGGGCCATCCTTATGGAGCTTGCCGAGAACGACTAGCTGCGGCGGAGAAATTTCCCCTTTAATGACCATCTTATCCCGCTCGACTACGAATTTCCGGATCATTCTGCGAAAGGCTTCATCTAGCTCTACGTTTAAGGAATGATGGCTGCTGTTGTTCATTTACTGCGAATCCTCCTTATGGTCAAAGCATGCTGTGGCATACAAAAAGGCTCCTATCCGCTGCTGCTCACCCGCTAAGCATGAGTCATGCTTAGCGGGTGAGCAAGAACGGGCAGAAGCCATTGGTGGTCCAGTAGGCGTGCCTAGTTATACATATATTTTGATGTAAAAATAAATTATCATGATAATTCCAATTGGTCAAGTGGGTTTTAAAGAAAAATTTTTAAAATGAAAATAACTTATTGAAAATAAACAAACAAAAATATATAATGTTTATAAAATTAGCAAACGTATATGTGAGGTGTTTGGTTTTGGAGTTAAGTGAGCTGTTCTGGTCCTCAGGGCTGGAGGATATGAAAAAAGGATATTGCTATGAAGAGGAGACGGAGCATTACACCTGTCTTGTCTGCGGAGATACATTCGAGGAGGGACAAGTGTTCCGTCTGCCAGATGAGGATAAATGGTACACTGCTCAGAAATATGCGGCCTACCATGTGAAGTCTGTTCATGGATCAATGCTCAGCTATTTGCTTGGCTTAGACAAGAAGGCAACGGGGCTAACCGACCTGCAAAAGGAGCTTATTCGTGACTTTGCGGCGGGAATGTCCGATGCAGATATCGTGAAGCGTTCTGGAAGCGGGAGCGCCTCTACCGTAAGAAATCACCGATTCGTGCTGAAGGAAAAAGCGAAGCAGGCGAAGCTGCTGTTAGCTGTAATGGAGCTGATGGAGAGCGGAGTTTCCGCTGAAGCAGCGAAGTTCATTCCGATTCATCGGACGGCAACTCGGGTGGATGAGCGCTATGCCATCACTGTGGAGGAATACGAAGCGCTGATGAAGCAGTATTTTCCACATGGTCCGGATGGGCCTCTAGAATCCTTCCCGCGCAAGGAGAAGCGGAAGATCGCTATATTGCGGCATATTGCAGCTTATTTCGAAGCAAACAGAACGTATACAGAGAAGGAAGCGAATGAGGTACTGAGGCCTTTCTGGAATGAGGATTATGTGACACTGCGACGTTATTTGATTGAATACGGCTATCTCGACAGAACCGATGATGGCAGTAAATACTGGGTGAGAGCGTGAGGTGCTTCTATGATGAATAAAGAACAAAGAAAGCAGCTGGCTGCACAATATGCAGAGCAGGAGCGGGTTATAGGTGTATATGTAATAACGAATGTGATGTCAAATCGTGAATTTATCGGTTCAAGCTCCAACATGGAGGGGGCGTGGAACAGGGAACGCTTCGAGCTGGATTTCGGTAATCACAAGAACCAAGAGCTGCAAGCCGACTGGAATGCTCTAGGTAAAGAAAAATTTACATTCGAGTTGTTAGAAAAGGTTAAAATGGAAGAAAAAGTGAGGTATGATTATAAGGATGTGCTGCAGCCGGATGCTCCGGCAGGAGGGCCTGCACAAAAAATACGGCAGTATAGAAAAATGGCTTCCGAGCTTGAGCAGCAATGGATTCAGCGGCGCATCGCGCAAGGCACAGCTTGTTATAATGAGATCAAGGAGTGATTGGGAATGTCTTCAGCAGTGGCGCCCGCTAAGCAGGGCAGCCTGTTCCGCAACAAGTTCTACCAGACCATATTGGTCTCTAACGTGCTTTTGCAGATTGGGATTTGGGTACGGAATTTCGCCATACTCATGTTCGTAACGGATCAGACGAATAATGATCCCGTGTCTGTATCGTTAATCTCGTTCGTTGAATTCGCTCCAATATTCGTATTTGCCTTCATCGGCGGTACGTTCGCGGATCGCTGGAAACCGCGCCTGACTATGATATGGTGCGACCTGTTATCCGCTGTATCTGTATTCATCGTGCTGCTGGCCTTGCTATATGGCTCTTGGCAGCTGATCTATCTGGCTACCTTTGCCTCATCGATTCTGTCGCAGTTCTCGCAGCCCTCTTCAATGAAGCTATTCAAGAAGTATATTCCTGAGGAGCAGCTGCAATCGGCGATGGCGATGTTCCAATCATTAATCGGGATCTTCATGGTGCTGGGGCCATCTCTAGGCGTCTTCGCTTATCAGTCGTTCGGCATCGAAATATCGATCGGAGTCATGGGCGTTGCTTTTCTGCTGTCCGCACTCGTTCTCTATCGTATCCCGCGCGATGATGCGAAGGCAGCCGGAGCAGAAGAGGCTTCTCCGAAAGGCCACTTCTGGACAGAGCTGACCGATGGTGTCCGCTATGTATGGAATAGCAAAGTACTTAAGCCGCTTGCAGGTACATTCGCGCTTGCGGGTACGGCTGTCGGAATCGTTCAGACACTTGCTCTCTTCATCGTATTGGAGAGGCTTGGACAGCCGAAGGAGTTTCTGCAATATTTGCTGATGGTGAATGGCGTTGCGATGCTTGTAGGTGGCGGTGTAGTGATGGTCTTCGCCAAAAAGGTACCGCCGCAAATGCTGTTGGCTATAGGTATGGCCGTTGATGCGGTCTGTCTGGTCGGCATAGGCTTCTCGACGAACGTTCCGCTAACGCTTGTCCTGCAGTTTTTATCCGGCTTCGCCTTGCCTTGCATTCAGATCGGCATCAGCACAATGATGCTGCAGTGGACCGAGCCGGCCTTCATTGGCCGCGTGAATGGTGCGCTTAGTCCGATGTTCATGGGGACGATGGTCGTTATGATGGGCATCGCCGGTTATCTGAAATCGATGTTCCCGCTCGTGGGCATTTATGCGGTTGCGGGTATCATCATGCTGCTTGGGGTCGTGCTTCTCATTCCGTTATTCAAGCTGAAGCCGCCTGAACCAGCTGCTGGAGTGGCGGCGGTTACTGCTGCTGAGAGCTAATAACTAAATAGAAATAGGGGTATCCATAGAGGGCTAGCTTCTGCCTCTGGGATACCCCTATTCTTTTTTTGGAAGGTGGGTGGAATACCTTATTCCTCGATTGTCGATGGCGCAGCGGATGGAGCCTTGGTCTTGGCAGTTGCTCGAAGAGCGCTCACATTGCTGCCTACCACACCGATAATGATGATAATTGCGCCAATGATATGGTAGTACTCAAGCCGTTCCTGCAGGAAAAAGAATCCTCCACCGATGGACACCAGTGTTGCCAAATGATTGAACACGCTCACCTTGGACGCTTCAAGCCTCGACAGGGCATAATTACTGAGAAGACTCGTCACTAGTGAGGACAGTACGCCCAGATAAAACATCGATACTAGAAATACGGGACTTGCAAAAGGTGAGAAGTAGTCCGTGATCGTTCCGTTAGACAAGTGCTTGCCAATCGAGACCGTGTTGAAGAAGACAAACCCAATTAAGGTCATTACATAAGTCATATCCATAACTCTCATTCGCTGAGTCAACCGCCTTGCCATTATGCTGTACCCAGACAATGCGATTGCGGATAACAGAATAAGCAGCGTACCACGGATGTTAGTAATATCGAACGATAGGCCTTTCATTGCGAAAATAAAGATGACGCCAGCTACTGATAATACAGTGGCCAGCTTCTGAAGCAAAGTGGAGCGCTCCTTCAAGAAAAAAGCAGCTGCAATCATCGTGAAGATCGGGACTGTGGCATGAATGATGCCTGCTTCAGCTGATGAGGTGTATTGCAGTCCATAAGCCTGAAAGGCAAAGAACATAGCGGGATACATGATGGCTAGCGGAAGCAGTTGAAGAATGTCACGTACCTTAATCTGCAGCTTAATCCAGCCGAATAGTAGGGGGATACTTGCCGCAAGAATTGAAAAGGTGAATCGATGCGCCAAGCTGTCCAGAGGATTGCTTACCGTTAACGCTAGCTTGACGAATAGAAAGGACAAGCCCACAATAATCGAATACATCATGATAGCGATATAGGCTGGCTTGGTGCTGTCTTGTGAAGAGAAAGTGTTCATAGTGGTGAATAAGCCTCCTAGGTAGATAAATATCGGAGCAGCATGTCGGTAGGTTGAGCAATTGGATGACATGTGCCTCGTCTGGTTAACTCAATAGTAACGTTCCAGGCCTGTATGCTACAATGAATGATAATGGCATCTGTATCGGTACAGATGCGTTGAGAAAGATGGAGTAAGGCAGGGGGCACCTATGTATATTTATTTGCGTTTGCTGAATGAACTGGAGTCGTTAATTGAGAAGCATCCCTATAAGGATGGGCAGAAGCTGCCCTCTATTCGCAGTCTGTCCGAGCAATTTGAGTGCAGCAAAAGCACCATTATTCGTGCTCTTGCCGAGCTGGAGCAGAAGCATCTGATCTATGCCATGCCGCGGAGCGGATATTACGTTGTCCAAAGAGCGGCAGCAGAGAGCGAAGGCTTGCCGCAGGTAATGGATTTCGCCGCCTCAGCTCCGGACCCTGAGATTTTCCCTTATTTGGATTTTCAGCATTGCATCAATAAAGCAATCGATAGGTATCAGAAGGATTTGTTCGTCTATGGGACAGCCAAGGGAATGAATTCCCTGCTGCTGGCTGTGCGCAAGCAATTGACCGACTATCAGGTGTTCGCGAATGAGCGGAACCTGTTCGTCGTCTCGGGTGTACAGCAGGCGCTGTCGCTGCTCGCGGAGATGCCTTTTCCAAGTGGAAAAACAAAGGTGCTCGTTGAGCAGCCGGGCTATCACTTGCTTAATGAGTATCTCGAGACGCATCAGGTTCCGGTTATCGGGATAGATAGGACAGCGGAGGGGATAGACTTTGACCGTCTGGAGCTGCTGTTCCGTACGGAGGATATTAAGTTCTTCTATACAGTGCCGAGGTTTCACAATCCGCTTGGCTGCTCGTATACGAGGCAGCAGAAGGAACGACTGGTTCGACTAGCTGCACAGTATGATGTCTATCTGGTTGAGGACGATTATTTGGCAGATTTCGAGCAGGACAGCAAAGCTGACCCTCTCCATGCATACGATGATTCCGATCATGTCATTTATTTGAAAAGCTATTCGAAAATTATTTTTCCCGGGCTGCGGATTGGCATTGCCGTTATTCCGCATGCTCTTGCGGGCCACTTCGGCCAATATAAGAAGCAGAACGATATCGACAGCTCCATGCTGTCTCAAGCGGCGCTTGAGATATATTTGCGGAGCGGAATGTTCGAACGCCATAGGCAGAACATCCGTAGACGCTATGTGAAGCGGGCGCAGCTTCTAGACGCGGCGTTGACTCGTGAGGCGGAGCGGAGCGGGGGAGCTTTTGCTTATTCTAGTCCTCGGTGGCCGATTGTGCATACCCATGTGGTGCTGGATCCAGCTGTCTCGTTGCCAGCAGTAATTGCTAGACTTGCGAAGGAATCTATTGTTGTGGAGACGATGGATCGGAACTATTTGGCAGACTATCCACGGGCGGCACATATGCTGAGGCTGAACGTGACCAATGTAAAGGATACGGACATCGAGTATGGCATTGAGAGAATTGCCCATTCGATAGTAATTGACAAAAAATGATAAAATAAGGTAATATGTAAATAATTTAGGAAGCGAAGCACGCTTAAAGCCTTTTGGGTTTTTTGTGTGCTTTTTTGTTTTTTTAGGCTTGGTTCGGATAGATAGGCTATCTCAATACACAATGTAATAGATTATACATTTTACTCTAGGGAGCTGTTGGATGATGAGAAAAACGTTGATTGCTGTATCGCTTATTGTTGCGCTGGGGATGGGAGTGGTGTTAGGCAATAAACTGGGGATGGTACATAGGGTAGAGGCAGCATCGAATGTTGCTTTCTCCGATATTAAGGGGCACTGGGCAGCATCATCGATTGAGACCGCTGTTAAAGCTGGAATCTTGAATGGCTATTCGAATGGCACCTTCAAGCCTAATAATGCGATAACTAGAGCGGAGTTATTGAAAGCACTAGCATTAACCTTCGGATTAGAGACGGCAACAGCAGGAGCAGGAGCGACCTGGTATGCGCCTTATCAGAAGGCTCTTACTGACGCGAAAATCTACATGTCCGGTGACTTCCCGAGCAAGCTTAATGATCCGGTAACACGTGAGGAAATGTCCAAGCTTGCTGTACGTGGTGTGAATAAGGACTATCTCGGGAAATATTCGACAGCGAATGAGCTGATGTTCCGTGCAGTGAATGCCGGCTTATTGTCACGAACAGGCACAAATGCCGATACGATCGATGCAAAAGGAACAACCACTCGTGCGCAAGCAGCCGTACTCGTTACACGATTGCTGAAGCTGCAAAAAGGTGAAAAGCTAACTGTCGATAAGGGCGCATCGAGCGCAGCTGAGATCACTTGGCACCGTCACAACATGATTACGATGTTTGGCCAGAATGACCTTGTGAAGTTGCCTTATTCTATCGATATCAACAAGAAGTACAACGTGACCTTTGATCAGCTCATTGTAATTGATCCAGCAGATACGACCGGATTCTATAAAGAGTATTTAGAAGGTGCAGAGTACAAGTTTGAAAACAAACCTGTAAAGTCAGATTTCGGCTATATCTTTGCATTTAAACTACTTGGTAAGAATAAAGTTGTTGATTCTACTCAATTTGATATGCAATCCAGTTTCTACATGTATACAGCTGCAAACTCTGGAGGGCTTTATTTCAACGAAAAATTTAAGTATAGAGACGGTAAAATGATTGACCGTAAAGGACTATATGATAATAGAACGGCACTTAATTTCAAAACAAAAAACAACTCCGGTTATAACTTCCTATTCGAGTATGTATCTAAAGACTTTGTTCATTCACAAATTAAGAAGCATGGTGGATTCCCTATTCATTTAGAAAGGTTTGGCGGTCAGTTTGACAAAGCATCACAATTCTACTTGACGGATGTGAAAGATATCTATGTTAAATAAAATAAAATTACCTATTACCCATCTACTGCTCTTCCTGATGATGCTCAGCTCATTTCCATTACTACCATCGACGGCGATTGCAGCTGAAACAACTGTCAAAACACAAAAAATAACCTTTGCTGCTAAATTTAATCCTAATTCCTCTCTATTTGGGATAGACGTAGGCATTTCTCCACCAGAAGGCTATGTCGCAAAATCCTATGTGTTATGGATGATGACTGCTGATAGTAAAGGATCATTAAACCTTAATGCAAAACGCAGCACCACATTGAGTGGAACTGAAGGAAATACGCTCAACTTAGACAATGTACCTGGCACAAAAATTAAGGTTACATCAGCTGGGCACTTATCAGATATGTATTACACCGTAAATCGTCGTTCCAATGGTTCAGAATGGATAGTCGGTGGAAGCAATGGAGGGGGCACCTATTATGTTACTCCACCAAAATCTACCACGGCATGTTGGTCAGGAGGTCTCAGTATTTGCCCCGGCTTGCTACCTGCTAAAGATAATACAGAAAAAACAATTGACTCCAAGGTCAGAAACACAGGAAATGCAGTAGATGGTTCAAATGCATATGAATATGCTATTGAAGAAAGTGACGGGTTTGCAGGACCAATTTATTATACTCATCCATTAAAAGTTGATATTTATAAATCAGCATTAATTCCTTCAAGTATTGAAGTCACGTCTGCTATTCCATCAACCGGATCTACACATCAAGTATTGAAGTTTGGCAAAGGTACTGACGGGTATGGTTTTCTAAAAGTAGGTGTTCCACTTAATAATACAAATTATCTTGATGTAAATTGTACAGGCTGTTCAGGCAATGCAAAGGCAGTACAATATACCATGAGAACCCAAACCAGTTGGGCAGCTGAAACCTATTACTATGAAGGTGAAATTCGCGTTACTTATGAAAAGCTTCCTTTAAAGGATCAACCTTATGTGGACTGTTCGTGTAAGGTTGATCCTTCTTCTGTTCAATTCGCGGATAAGGATGTTGATGTGAGCTCCACCTTGACCGCATCCGTGAAACAAAAAGGAACGCTTAAAGTGAAAGAGTGGAAGGTTTATGGTCGAGCTGCAGACGGCAGCCAATTGCAAACGCAAACGATCACACAAGCTTCAGACTCGATAACCTATAAGTTCAAGTTCCTAATATCGAAAGACAAGCTCGCCAGCGTCAACAGTTATACGGAAACCTTTGTTATGAGAGCTATAGTAACCTTTACCGATGGGACAACATCCGAGGAAGTCATTGAATGTACGACTACGGTGACGAAACCCGGAGCAGAAACGCCAAGTCCGACACCATCGTCTACACCAGCTCCAACACCAACGCCCGAGCCCGATTATCCTGTTGATGCCAACATTGCATTTGTACCTGATACCATCATTGCAGGTGAAACTTCATCCTTGCGTAATGACTCAGATGGATATGACAGCTGGACATGGGATTTCTCTAACAATCTGACGGAATACTTAACCGATCAATCGAAATTCCAATATCCTAATGTGCAATATGATAAGCCTGGTACTTATACGGCGACGATTACGGTAACAAATGATAAGGGCAAGAAGGACACGGATACAGCCTACCTCACGGTCATTGATCCGAATCCGGTTGCTGTAGTAACAGGGCCAATGAAGGTCATTCAAGGACGAGATTTCACAAGCCTGCACCATTTGCTAAACTCCTATACTCCGCTTAAGTCTAGAGGTGAAAAGATCGACTTCTCACGATCTGAAACACGATACAAGAAATCGGATGCTGGAAGCTATACGAGTGGATGGCCAACTAAAGGGCCAAATGTTTTAGGCTTCTATGAATTGGAAGGTAAAGTCTACGACACAACAGGACGCGTCAGTGATTGGGATTCACTCACCGTCGAAGTCGTTCCGGATCAGCCGCCAACCGTGGAAATTTATACATCTGAAGAAACCTATAGGAATGTCGAGAACACTCTCTTTGTTTCTGCAGAGAGTCCCGATGGCGATAAGCTGACTACATTATTAGTTGAGGAGCGCTATGACGCGGACGATGATAATAACTTTGAAGAAGAAGCTTGGACAAAGGTATATGAGGGTGCATACAAGACCACTCTTACTGTTACTTATAATAAAGTAGGTAGCAGACAATACAGGGCTACGGTAACAGAGGATTACGGTTTAAAGGGCATATCTAACCTTGCAGAGACAAATGTCTTAAACCGCCAGCCAAACGTTGATTTTAAAGTATGGGTCAACACGCAGCAGCCCGAACAGGGTGAGGAAAGCTCAGCTCCAATCATCAAATATACGCCAGATTCGATATTCAAAAACTGGACGTCAAATATACCATATACCGGCCAAGTCGTAAGTGAAATTGGATGGAAAACAACGGCTTCTACAATTTCGACCAAGAATGCTGTTCTCCCTGACTTTTTCATCGGATATCCGAATATGGGTCTAGGATCGAATGGCCGATCTATGTATAATCTAGCATCTGACTTGGTTGCACAAGCACCATGGAAAGATAGTGGAACGGTCATTAAAGCCGTCTTTGCGGGGCACCGAATCTATACGTTAGCAACTGGTTCTATTGATACCATTTATGAGAAGAATGCCATAACCGGAGCCGTGCTCAAAACATTCAACATCAATAAGGAAGGTTTCAATTATCTAACGATAGATAAGAAGGAGAACTTCTACTATGTAAACACTGCATCCGGTGCAATAAAGATTAGGGTCTATAATAAATCGGGTGTACTACAAAGCGAGCACACCGTTACGACTGATGATTCTTCAATTCTGTTTTCAGAGGTGTCAGCGGATAGCAGATACTTATATTTGGTAACGCGCCAATCATACAACAGCCACACGGAATATTCCTTATCTGCTGTAAAATATGATCTAATGATGAATGCAACACTATGGAACATTAAAGGTCAGACGATGCAGTATTACCCAACCTTTATTGATGGCGTGAAAGGGACGATTACGTCTAGCGGGGAGTTAATCGTTTCTTATACGGCAGAATCCAATTCGCAGGGAAATGAAGCTTGGCTACTTTATGCAAGAAATAACGGGGTTGTTAGTCAGTTTAAAGTAACTAATGCGACCGATGTATCCTATCCTACTATATCCGATAATGGAGCTTATATTTATTTAGCAACATCATCTCAATCATCTAGTAACAAAAACTTTGGCTCAAAATTAAATACAATCCCTGTTAACGCGACGGGAGTCGGGACTATTCAATCGTCTGGAATTGATAGAAACTGGACAGCAGGCTCAATGCTGTTTGATCTTGATGATAAGTACGGAATAGGAACACCTATCGTACGTCCAGACGCGACAATCTATACAACAACAAAAGTCAACTACGGTGACCAGATGTTTCACGGAAACGGTACGTCGTATCAAGGTGAAAATACGAAGGGTGAACGTGCAACGGATTATAAAATGTTCGTACTGCCAAATGGAAACCTATCGATTCCTTCTTTCTATGCAGACGAAGGCAAACTATTTGCTTCAATTTCAAGTTTCACTTGGGCTGCTGGAACAAGTACAACATATACCAAGTCTCTAGACTATAAGAATACAAGTGTGTTCGGTACATCGTCTGGCGGATGGCTTGAATACGCTAATCAGACAATTATGACATCTATTCTTCCTGACGGGTCAATGTACTTTTTCGATAAAAAAGGTTACGTGCTGCCCTACGTGTCAGCAGCGACCATTTCCGGTGGCAATAGTGCCTATCCTAAAGCTGTTGATGCAGATACTGTTGAGGTGTTAGATGATAACTGGGCAGGCTTGTTGTACGATGCAAGCACCAGCTTAAAGAACTACAACCTTGAGTTTGATGTTAGTGTTAACAATCTAGACAACACGAAGACCATTGGAGCTGCATTCCAGATTAAAGATGGTAAGAATATGTATGCCGTAGAGTGGAATGCAACCACACTTTCGCTATACCGTGTCGTCAACGGCGCTAAGACACTGCTTCAGTCGACTCCGCTTACACGTTCTGCATTCTCGACCTATTCGATGAAAGTAGAGTCGGTAAACGGCGTACAGCGGGTCTATGTGAACTACACGAAGCTGCTTGAAGTAACCGATGGCACTTACCTCAAAGGATATGCAGGTATTATGTCATTGGGCCAACCAAACACATCATTTAGTAATGTAAGAAAAAATAATTTTGGTGATTCGTATACAGAGCAAACCGTCGATACGGTATTGATTGATGCTCCCATTACGTATGAAAAAATATGTAATGATGTAGAAAACGATCCAAAGAATGCTGAAGAATGGAGTTACAACCATGATCCGAATTTCTTTGCGAATCCGCTTGGATTAAGTCAATACAACGGTAAAACGTTCACCCAAACACTTGAAACACTAGATAAGCCGGGACTATTTACGATCACGCATCGAGCGCAAGACAATCCGGGTCTGCCATCTTATCAATTATTCTCGGAGCCTGTTAAAAAATATCTTTATGTGCATCGTAGACCATTGGCTCTTCCAGAAGTCACCTTCACAGGTATTGTTTATCCGGAAGGAGAAGCACTGGACTACCTGACAAACGATAAATCATATGACCCTGACGTACCTGATCGTCTAGCTGATCGCGTCTTCCGTACTCGTTGGGCTGATCAATCGAATTGGGCTGCAGGAGAAAGAACGCTATACAATCGACCTGGCGTCGAGCTCATTATCCAAGAGCAAGTGAAGGATATTCATGGTGTGTGGAGCTATTGGGGAGAGACGAGGATATACAAGGATACGCTGCCGCCAGTGAATCAAACCAAACCGAAAATGACCATAACCGTTCCGAGTGGTACAGCTGCGAATCCTAGTGTTTACCTGACAGATCCTACGATTCATTGGAGCTATCAGGATGATCAGAATGATCCGCAGGAGGAATATCGGCTATTCTTCACTTATGTGGACAGTGGAGCAGCCGCTTTTTACACCCAGGGAATCGGTAATGATCGGAGCTATGAGGTGCCTGAAGGCAGCATCGTGCCAGGCCGGACTGTTCAGGTGCAGGGGCAGGTTTACTCAAAAGAGAAATGGTCAGATCTCAGTAACAAGGTCTACTTTGTCATTGATCTGCCTCCGACGACAGCCTTGCTGAGCCTGAATGGCGCGAGGGCATCACAGCCCATCTACATCAACAATAATCGTCCAGAGTTCCGGGTAGCTGTTGTCGATCCAGAGCACCATCCGATCAAATACATCGACTATGACGTGTACTATAACGCTTCTGGTGCTCAAGTCATCGATACGAATACGGGAACAAGTACAGCTGCTTACACGCCAACAGCTCCTCTGCAGGAAGGGCTTCACAACTGGAGAGCTAAGGCACATGATGGCTACATGTGGGGTGGTTACTCCGACAACGGCTATTTCTTCGTTGACACAGTACGTCCTGATGACGTGAATGAGCAGCTCACGATTGAACCAACAGCCGTTGAAGTTACCTTCAACGCCTTCAGTGATGCTGCCCCGTCTTCGGGGCATGCGACGAGAAGCTTTTATATGCAGCAGGTCAATGCGAATGGATCGGTTACGAATATTGATCTTAATAAGGATGGAACAACCGAGTATAGTGTTCCTATTGCCAATTCGAAGAAGTCTTATCGTGTAGAGGGATTAAAGGCAGGACAGCAGTACCGGCTGACGGTAATTGATGATGATGTCGCTGGCAATCAGGGGCATTACGCTTATATTTATTTTGTGACGAACAGGCCTCCTACTGCTGAATTGGACTGGCAGCCGAAGCCGGTGTACGAAGGAGATACGGTTACATTCATGGCAGAAGCGGATGATCCTGACCGTGATGTTCTGGATGTAGCTGTAGACATTACCGATCCTCAAGGCAATAAGAAAGCTTATGCTTATACCGTTCAGGCACCGTATCCGGCAGTAGGTCCCAAGCTTCGGATGGAGCAGTCTGGACAGTGGAGCATAACGGTGAAGGTTAGTGATCGAATGGCAGCTCCGGTAACGGTTACGAAGACTGTCCAAGTGCTGCCGCTCAGCTTAGCGGGGTATGTGAAGCATACCGAGCAATGGAATCAGCATCGTATCGACTATAACCTCAAGGCCGGAGGAGATGAGAATTCACCTAGAGGCTACAGCATCTTCTGGGCAGGAGAGAAATTCATGGTGGAAGCCATTACGACAGACACGGGCACAAGCACTATCGCTGAACGAGTAGAGGTAACGATGGGAGCATTCAGTGTTAATCTGAAGCTTGCTGCTGGCTCAGCTGTCAGATGGACAGGGGAGCTGTGGGATGAATCCTTTGCAGCTATGAAGGAAGGACCAGCAGTCTTCACGTTCACCGCGTATTACAATAACGGCATCGTCAAAAGAGCGATAGTTACCGTACAAATAGATGGTGAGACACGACATGTAGTCGGTGTGCATCGAGTGTGGTAACGAAGCATAACGCTGTTGTTATGTAGGAACAAAAAAGAGCCTTCTGAAGCCTCTCTTCCAACCCATTAGCGGGAGGAGAGGCAGGAAGGCTATTGGCATATTAGTTCATTAAAGTCCATTATTCCATTGTTTCATTGTCTGACTCAGCTCTTGATTCTAGTGAAGAACTTGCTGATTGCGTAATACGCTGCTCCGCGTACTGCGGACTGATCCTGAAGCTCAGCGAATAAGATCTGCAATCGTTCACGATGATAAGGGAGCGTGCGGCGGGCAATGGAGGCTTGTACAGCTTCCTCAAGCCACAGCTTCGCCCGGCTCATCCGGTTGCCAATAATAACAACATTGGGATTAAACACGTTCACAATATTGGATATGCCAGCTCCCATATATTCGCCAATGGAGTAGAAGAGTTCCTGAACACGAGTGTCGCCTGCTTCCGCAGCTTCCAGCAGCGCCTCCAAATGATCGAAGCCGAGGAGCTCGGCTCTCTCCAGCAGAGCATTCTCCGAAGCATACAGCTCCCAACAGCCATTGTTGCCGCAGCGACAAGGCTTGCCGTCATATTCGATAGACAGATGACCAAGCTCACCGGAAAATCCGGAGGCTCCTTTGTACAGCTCTTTGTTCAAAATAATGCCGGTCCCTATGCCAATGCCTACGCTGACATAGATTTGATGGGCGATTCCTCGTCCGGCCCCGTATTTCTGCTCACCCTGAGCACCTGCGTTCGCTTCATTGTCGATAGTGACAGGCAGCTCGAAGCGCTCTTCCAATATACGCTGCAGCTCAATTTGCTTCCATTCAAGGTTCGGTGCGAACAAAATAATACCCTTATCATCCACAATGCCCGGTACTCCCATACCAATTCCGACGATACCATAAGGGCTGTCTGGAGCTTCGCCGATAAGCTTCTCTATACAGGAAATGAGCTGCTCCACAATAAATGCGGGCTCATGCTTCTTCAGGCTGATCTGCAGCTCTGCCAGTACGCTGCCTGTCAGATCGGATAATACTCCGCGAATATAGTTAACGCCTAGATCGATGCCAATCGCATGACCGGCTTGTCCATTGAACAGCAGCATGACCGGCTTGCGTCCGCCGCTTGACTCGCCAGGGCCATTCTCGAAGACGAGATGGCTGTCGATCAAATCCTGGACCAGACTCGATACGGTCGCTTTGTTCAGACCGGTTTGCTCCGAGATTTGTGCCCGAGAGAGAGGAGCGTTCTTAAGAATCGCCTCCAGAACGATAGAGGTGTTGATCTTTTTTATAAGCGTCAAGTCGCCTGTCGTCTTTACCTTCACTAGTCCTAGCCTCCGTCCATCTATCCGATCTGCCTATTGTACCATGAACAATAGGGGAATAAGGATGAGTTCATATGGCATTAGTTTATCATAAAAACTAAGTTTGTTTAATCGATAAACTAACTGACTTGAAGCTTTCCATATACTTCCACTGTACGTGACGATAGATTATGCGGGTGAGCTAATAGAATACGGCTGCCAGAGCCATTCTTTGTCTTAATAGTAATCCAAGTGAATGAAATCATATAAATGACGATTGAATAAAAAAAATACCCCAAAGATATGGGGTATAGAGTAAGTTGTCCGCTATCATAATATGCTAGAAAAGTAGATTTGATTAGGTAGATTTGTTGAAATCTATGCTTTTGTACCGCGGCAATAGCCGATTTTTATAAAGATAGATTATAGTCTAGTAAAATATAGGTGTTTTACCTTTCCACTCAGTAGAACTTTGCGTAAGATAACTCAAATTCCAGGAGGTGCTTATTAATGAGTTGTCCAGTAAACAAAAAGAAAAAAGGCTGCCACAAAAAAACGATTGTAGTAATCAAACCAAAACGCAAAAAAAATATTATTGTGAAGAAAAAAGTTGTTCAAGTAACCTGTCCAGCCCCCGTTGTCAATGTAACTCCGGTTCCAGGTCCTCAAGGACCTCAAGGACCTCAAGGTGTAACAGGAGCGACAGGCCTCACAGGACCAACAGGCCTAACAGGACAGACAGGTCTTACAGGACCACAAGGGCCTGCTGGCGGTATTGCTGACTTTGCCTTTCTATGCAGCACCGAAGCACAAGCGGTAGCAGCGGCTCTAGTCCCAGGCGGGCAAGGGGGAACTGTAACCTTTAATGATTCACTTGTTAATGGGACTGCTCTTACGTTTACTGCACCGTCGAGTATCACGATCAATGAGGCTGGCATTTACAAAATTAACTGGGAGGTATTCCCTACTGCTGGTAACTCCGCATTTGGTTTGTTCTTCGATACGGATGGAGCAGGTCCAGTTGCAGCAGCCCTTGTTCCTTGTAGTAACTACGGATCGAATGCCGGCAATAACCCTTACCCAGGTCAAGTTGTCGTTGAACTGACAGCAGGCGGCGTATTGACGCTGAACCGAATCGATAACATGGGCGCTCTAGTATTGCAAAACGCTATTGGCGGAGGAACTCCGACTGTGAGTGCTTCCTTAACTATAGAAAAATTAGCATAGTTATTTGTAAGTAAAGGTAGATTAGGAAGTAGATAAGAGCTGATTTTTGACTGATTGATTAGTCAAAAATCAGCTTTTTTAGTGCAAAGCACCAAGGCTGGCTATCCCGGAACATTAATCTACATAATTATCAAAGAAATCTTAGTTTGTTTAATAGACAAACTAAGTTTGGTCGTGTTATGCTTATGGTGAGCGTTTTCATTATAAGCTTAAGACAGTGTAGAGACACTTATCTGCAAGGTGAAACGCTAGTAGCTATGGCAAGGGCGATCCTTGCTTCATCCATTATTCGAACAACTTAAAGGAGGATATTTATTTCATGAGCTATTTCAAAAACATCGGCAGCATTCAATTCGAGGGCAAAGGCTCCGACAATCCATTCGCATTCAAGCAATACGATCCGAAACAAGTTGTTCTCGGCAAGACAATGGAGGAGCATCTTCGCTTCGCAGTTGCTTACTGGCATACTTTTAACGCTAACGGAACAGATCCATTCGGTTCCTCGACAATGGTCCGCGGTTGGGATCAATATACAGGCCTAGATCGCTCGAAAGCGCGCGTTGAAGCTAACTTTGAATTTTTGGAAAAGCTGAATGTTCCATTCTTCGCCTTCCATGATGTAGATATCGCGCCAGAAGGCGACACACTGCAAGAAACGAATAAGAACCTCGACGTTATCGTCGCTATGATGAAGGATCACATGAAGTCTTCAGGCAAAAAGCTGCTGTGGAACACAGCTAACATGTTCTCCAACCCACGCTTCGTACATGGTGCAGGCACATCTTGTAATGCAGATGTATATGCGTATGCTGGAGCACAGCTTAAAAAAGGCCTTGAGGTTGGTAAAGAGCTTGGCGCTGAGAACTATGTGTTCTGGGGCGGCCGTGAAGGCTATGAAACCTTGCTGAACACGGATATGGGCTTCGAGCTTGATAACCTTGCTCGTCTGTATCACATGGCTGTTGCCTATGCCAAAGAAATCGGCTTCGACGCACAATTCCTCATTGAGCCTAAGCCAAAAGAGCCAACGAAGCACCAATACGATTATGATGCAGCAACTACGATCTCATTCTTGCAAAAATACGGCTTAACTGATCACTTCAAGCTGAACCTTGAAGCGAACCATGCGACTCTTGCTGGTCATACGTTCGAGCATGAGATTCGCACAGCTGCTATTAACGGCATGCTCGGCTCACTTGATGCGAACCAAGGCGATCTGCTTCTTGGCTGGGATACAGATGAATTCCCTACTGATCTGTACTCGACTACACTAACGATGTTCGAAGTTCTGAAAGCTGGCGGTATCGGCCGCGGCGGCATTAACTTCGATGCCAAAGTTCGTCGTGCTTCCTTCGAAGCGGATGATCTTTTCCTTGCTCATATCGCAGGTATGGACAGCTTTGCTTGGGGATTGAAAGCAGCAGCTAAGCTGATTGACGAGAAAATTCTCGACAACATCGTAGACAACCGTTACCGCAGCTTCAAGGAAGGTATCGGTGCTGATATCGTATCCGGCAAAGCGACTCTAGCTTCTCTGGAGCAATACGCATTGCAGAACAACCCAATCAAGAATGAGTCGGGCCGTCAAGAGCGCATGAGACTTCTGCTCAGCGAAGTTATTTTCAGCGTATAGACTGAGGAGGAGGCAGCCCTAGTGAGCTATGTCGTAGGTATAGATTTAGGAACGAGCGCCGTTAAGGCGCTCCTCATTGACAAGAATGGAACCGTAGCAGCCGAAGCATCGCGCAGCTACCCGTTGTTCCATGAGCATTCAGGCTGGAGTGAGCAGAAGGCGGATGACTGGGTAACAGCTACGCTTGAAGCTCTTCAGCAGGTGGCATCGGCAGCGGGCGTCGCTCCCGAAGCCATTGAAGGAATCAGCTTCTCAGGTCAAATGCACGGTCTTGTGCTGCTGGACGAAGAAGGCAATCCGATCCGTAATGCTATTCTGTGGAATGATACGCGTACGACCAAGCAATGCCGTGAGATCGAGTCTACGCTTGGCGACAAGCTGCTGGGCATCACTCGCAACCCGGCACTCGAAGGCTTCACACTGCCCAAGATTTTATGGGTTCGTCAGCATGAGCCGGAGGCTTTCGCTAAGGCGAAGCTGTTCGTGCTGCCGAAGGACTATGTCCGCTATCGCCTGACAGGCGAGCTGCACATGGATTATTCCGATGCAGCAGGAACACTGCTGCTGGACGTTGCTGCCAAGGAGTGGAGCGCAGATGTGCTAGCCGCATTCGAGCTCCCGGCGAGCTTTTGTCCGCCGCTCGTTGAATCGCATGGGTTAGTAGGAACACTGCTGCCCGAGGCAGCTGCACGTACGGGGCTCAGCTCCGAGGTGAAGGTATTCGCCGGCGGTGCTGATAATGCATGTGGAGCAATCGGGGCAGGTATCCTGTCAGAGGGCTTGACGCTGTCGAGCATTGGAACATCTGGCGTTATTCTCTCCTATGAGAATGACAAGGATAAGGACTTTGGCGGTAAGGTGCATTTCTTCAATCATGGTCAAGAGAATGCTTTCTATGCCATGGGAGTGACACTTGCAGCTGGATATAGTCTGACGTGGTTCAAGAATACATTTGCTGCTGGCGAGTCGTATGACGAGCTGCTGCAAGGCGTCGGCGATGTGAAGCCGGGTGCAGGGGGGCTGTTGTTCACACCGTATTTGGTTGGCGAACGGACACCGCATGCGGATCCAGCTATTCGCGCCAGCTTTATCGGTGTGGACGGTTCGCATGAGCGCATTCACTTTGCCCGTGCAGTGATGGAAGGAATTACGTTCTCCTTGAATGAATCGGTCGATTTATTCCGCAGTGTTGGCAAAAAAGTCGATACGATCATCTCGATCGGAGGCGGAGCGCAGAATCCGGTGTGGCTGCAAATGCAGGCGGATATCTTCGATGCTACAGTTGTAGCTCTCGAGAATGAGCAAGGTCCTGGGCTTGGTGCGGCTATGCTGGCAGCTTATGGCTGCGGCTGGTTCAACAGCTTGGAAGCATGCGCGGATATATTCGTGAAGCATGCAGCCTCCTACGCTCCACAGCCGGAAGCTGTAGAGACGTATAAAGGTCTGTTCCATGTATATCAGCAAGTATATGCACAGACGAAAGCGCTGAATGAAGCTTTAGTCCCATACAGGGGCTGAAGAAGTGATTCGGATTTATGAATAATACTAGCAATGGCTATGCCGCTTCCTCCGTTTGACGGAGGAGCGGTTTTTTTTTGTTGCCTATTTTGGGAAATAGATAGAAATTCTTTAATGTTTTACACTTTTCTTAGCAAACGGGAGTCATACAGAATGTCATTAGGCATATGTGTCTATGGATATGATTTTTGTGTAAACTGCGACTTTGGTCGTTGTTTTATTGTAAGCTATACTTACATCATACATAAATAGAGTGCTGGGGAGGAATGAAATTATGAAAAGGAAATTCATATGGAACTTATCCGTAAGTCAGAAATTAATTGTTTCCTTCTTGGCAATCATGGCGATTCTGGTGGTGAACGGTCTCATTAGTCTGGATCGAATGGGCAAGCTTACGGATAACGCACGAGAGATCTCACAGGTATGGCTGACAAATATGAAGACGATCAATGAAATTAATTATTTGAATGAGCATTTGTTGACTATTCAGTATAAAATATCGAGCGAGAGCGAGCCGCTCAAACAGAAGCTGCTAGAGGAAGATGGCGAATATACCATTGTCATACTTGAGAAGAAGTATGAGCAATACGCAACTGCCAAGACCGGCAACGATATGGAGCTGTCTCGCAATCTTCAGGGAGAATTCAAAGCATATATGGCTCTATATCGCAATGTGATTAGATTAGCGGGCATGAATGCTGCGGAAGAAGAATTAGATGAAGCCTTGTTTGATTCAGAGCAATCATTCGGCGTTATGCAGTCTTATATCAATACCATTATCCGTTTGAATGAAGAGGGCGCTAAGGCAGCAGAGGATTCCAGCAGCACGATCTACAAAGAGGGGATTACCTACTCTGGAATAGGACTAGCAGCTACAATAATAATTATAATAGGCATTCTGATCTATACACGCCAGACCATCTCATTGCCAATCAAGAGATCCTCAGAGGTCATTGCACAAGTTGCTGAAGGCTCCTTGCATGTAACATTGCCGAAGGTGAAGAGCAGAGATGAGATTGGCGCTATGGTGCTCGGGCTAGGTGCAATGGTCGAATCGCTCCGCAGTACCCTGCAGGGCGTGAAGGATGCCTCAACGAGCATATCTGCTTCCTCTGAGGAAATGCTTGCTGCCTCAGAGCAGAATGCCAGCTCGGCGGAGCAAGCGTCCGTTATGTTCAAAGAAGCGGCAGCAGGCTCACAGGAGCAGCTTCACAGCTTCGAGGAAATTGGCCGATCGACAGAGGAAATGGCGCAAGGGACGCAGCGCATCGCGGAGAGCAGCTCCCATGCAGCCGAATTGTCTGCTCGAGCAGCGGAGCAGGCGCAGAAGGGTGGAGAGACCATCGAGCAGGCTATTCTAACGATGGGGACGATTGATAAATCCGTGCACTCGGCTACGGAGCATGTAGCGCAGCTGGAGAGTCATATGAAGGATATTGGCTCCATTACGGATCTGATCGGCAGCATATCGAAGCAGACGAACCTGCTTGCGCTCAATGCTGCTATCGAAGCGGCACGAGCAGGAACTGCCGGCAGAGGGTTCGCAGTCGTTGCTGAAGAGGTCCGTCAGCTATCTACGCAGACAGCAGAGTCTGTATCGAGCATCGCAGCAGTTATTGCTAAGATTAAGGAAGACACAGCAACGACGGTAGAGACTATGGCAGCGAGCCGTGCCGAGACGCTGAAGGGTCTAGAGAGTGTGAATGCGGCCGGACAGTCCTTCAAGCAAATTTCCCTTGCATCCGTGGATGTCTCCGGCAAGATCGAAGAGGTCGCGGCGGCAGCGGAGCAGCTTGCAGCAAGCTCGGAGGAGGTTACCGCCTCCATCGAACAGCTGACTGGCATCGCAAGCCGTACTTACGGCATTGCACAAGAGGTTGCAGCAAGTGCAGAGAAACAAACCGCCTCTGCGGAAGAAATAGCTTCAGCAGCAGGCGGCTTGACCGATATTGCACAGGATATGAATGAAATAGTGATGAAATTCAAGATTTAACCGTTGCATTGCAATGGTGAAGCAGTCCTTATCGTTTGAAGCTGCTCCATATCATTTCGGGCTTTACCCCCAGCTCTCCGGCAATTAATTCTGCCGTGAGGCGTTGGGGTTTTTTTATTTTGCCGTTGCGGATTTTGGATATGGTCGTTAAGGAGATTAGGGTAGATTGGGCTAGAGATGTAGCGGATATGTTTTTGTTCAGCATCAGCATCCGAAGCTTATAAGAGGAGTCTTCTCCTTGGTCATGGAGGTTTAGGTCAGTGACGATGATCAAGTAGCTTTTGAAGCTCTTATTGCCGTAATAGAACGGTTTAACAACAGCAGAGGTAGCATACACATTGTCATAAATAACCATGCTTAATTCCAATTGTTCCGTAGTTCCATTGTTGCGGGCATATTCCATGACACGACGCAGCTGCTTGTGGGAGTCTTCAGCGACATAGTCGAATATACTCTGGTTGATTAGGGCGGAAGGATTGTATTTGATCGGACAATAGTACCTTTTAGTAGCGGATATTTTGAATTGCTCGGTGGCGTTAATGCTCAGAACCATCTTGTTCTCGACAGCGAATTCATCCGTCCATCTATCCTCAGACAAGTCTTTGCAGATGACAATGTAATAGGATTTGTTCTCCTGCACGAGCTTGCGGCATGTGAACCGAATCGGCGCTGCTAATGTAGACTTGGCAACAAGCTCCCAGTCTACAGCCGCTCCGTTGTCCTCATCCAGCTGAACCATCAATTGCGTGAAGGTCAGCCCATCCTTAAGCAGCCCATCAGGATCTACCTCTACCAGCTCCGTCTTCTTATAGCCGGTTAAGGATGTGAAGGCTTGATTGATATCACGTATGTACCAGCGGTTATGCTCAGATTCAACGATAAACATCGGATCGGCGAGTAAATAAAAAATGTTGTACATCTTGATGACACCATCCTCGGTTGAAGAGTATAAGAATATTTAAGTAACATTATACGTTAAGAAACATGACATTAGTATGGTTAAATAAAATTATATAAAAAAATGCAAAAAAAACAATACCTTTGAATCATAAAAATGGCTTAAATTAGGGCATTCTAATGAACATTGCTTCAAACATTTAGGGAACACTGATAGGATGGGCGCTAAGGCCTGTGACGATGTTAGCCACCAATAGGAGGAATTCAATGATGAGCTCAGCGATTATGTTCGATTTCGGAGATGGAGAAAGCGCGGCGGCAGCCTGCTCAACGCTTCAAGAGCTGGGCTATGAGCCGATGCTGCATGAAGGTAATCGGGTACATATTCATGTGGAGGGGAATGACCTGACCTCAGCGCTAGAGATTGCTCAAGCGAGTGGAGGACAGCTTGTTGAGCAGTCGGCGATTAATGAATACGCTGTGACAGGCAGCGCCTATTCGCTCAATGCCATAACGATCCCTGCACACCTCGTTAATGAGGACTGGAGCGCACAGGAGGAGGAAGCCCAAGAGGGGCTGCGCAACTGGAATGAGGATGGCGATATGGGGACGGAGTTTTTGCCTGATCCAGGCACATATGACCATTTTTCTGGTGATGTGAACATATAATGGGTACAAGCGAGAAGCGGACCATCGTTAACTTCACGATGATCCGCTTCTCGCTTTATACTACTCGATTATGACCACTGGGCAGCTTCGGCTGCACTTTTGCCTGCATTATAGCCTGTGGAGAAAGCTGCCGTAATATTATAGCCTCCGGTATAGCCATGAATATCAAGTACCTCACCGCAGAAGTATAAACCCTCCGCGAGCTTCGAGTGCATCGTCTTCGGATCAATCTCCTTCAAGTGAACCCCGCCGCCAGTTACGAAAGCTTCTTCAATAGACAGAGTTCCGTTGACGGCTACAGGGAAGCTCTTTATCCGTTTCGCGAGCTCCAGCCACGGGCCTTTCGGAATATTATCATAGGTCGTGTCGCCGCTAATGCCGCATTGCTGCAGCAGCAGCTCGAGGAGCCGTTCCTGCACATAGCTCTTCAGCACGTTCTTGATCGCCTTCTTGGATTCCTTCCGGGTCATCTCCATCGTTTCCTCGTAGATCTCAGCTTCGCTTCGATCGGGCAGCAGATCAATCGTAACTAACACGGTGTGCTGCTTATTAGCCGCATCATTACCTGCTGCTTGCTTCAACGCCTTGACAACGAATTGACTGCAGCGAAGGGCAATCGGGCCGGATAGTCCGAAATGCGTAAATATCATATCGCCCTCATGCTCAATAACCCTTTTTCCTTTGGCATTCCAGACGGATAGTGTCACATTGCGCAGTGATAGGCCCTGCAGCTGCTTGCTTCGAATCCACGGCTCCGACGAAGTAAGCGGTACTTCCGTCGGGTAGAGCTCAGTTATCGTGTGACCTGCGTCCATTGCCCAGGGGTAGCCATCACCTGTTGATCCAGTTTGCGGCACGGATTTGCCGCCAGTCGCAATAATAACGGCTTTGGAGAGAATCGTCTCCCCTGACATAAGCTCAATGCCTTTTACTGCTCCCGACTCATATAACACTTCCTTAACAGGCTCATTGATTCTAATCTCAACACCTTGCTCCCTGACTCTCCGAATGAGGGCATCGACAACACTCTTCGCTTTGTCGGATACCGGGAACATGCGCCCCCTGTCCTCTTCCTTCAATGCAATGCCCATCTCCTCGAAAAAGGCCATAATATCGCGATTACCGAACTGATTCAGCGCACTAAACAGAAACTTGCCATTGCCAGGGATGTTGCGAATAAGCTCATCCATTTCTTTGGCATTGGTCACATTACAGCGGCCGCCGCCGGATATGCCAAGCTTGCGGCCCAGTTTATTACCTTTATCGATAAGCAGGGTAGATGCGCCGCTACTGCTAGCTGCCACCGCAGCCATTAGCCCGGACGGTCCCCCGCCGATTATAATTACGTCAAACATGGTTCACTCAGCCTTTCTATTCTGACGATGCTGCGTTATTTCGTCTATTGTATCATTTTTTTGCTTGTAAATTGAGTTATAATAATGGCAAAGCAAGGGAAGTTGAACGTTCGGGAGGCGGAGCAGTGATGAATCGTTCAGAGTGGAGCTTGCAGGGAACAGGCTGTGCTGCCCTATATGTAAGAGAATGGCTGCCTAATACGGGACAACTGCTGGGTGTGGTCACCATCGTTCATGGAATGGGCGAGCAAGGCGAGCGTTACAGGAACGTAGCGTCTAAGCTGACAGAAGCAGGCTTCGGTGTTATTGCTCTAGATCAGGAGGGACATGGTCGTTCATCAGGCCCAAGAGGGCATATGCGATCAATCGTAGATGCGGTCAGCCACGTTGATCTTGTACTGAAAGAGGCGCGTAGGCGGCACCCTGGTGCTCCTGTGTTCTTGTATGGACATAGTATGGGAGGCAATGTTGCACTCAATACCGCGTTAAGATTGAACCCTGATATTCAAGGGTTAATCGTGACAAGCCCTTGGCTGAAGCTGGCTTTCAGCCCGCCTGCTGCTCAGCTGTGGCTGGGTCATCAGCTTGTGAGAATCATGCCGCGCTTAGCACAGTCAACAGGCCTGAGGTCTGAGGACTTATTCCGTACCGGGTATGTGGGAGCGGCTCCAATCGAAGGAGATCCGCTTAATCACACGAGGATTACCATTCAGACCTTCATTGAGATTAATAATGCGGGAGAGTGGGCGATTGAACATGCTGAGCAGCTGCAGGATATGCCGTTCTTACTCATGCATGGCTCAGCAGATCGAGTAACGTCTTATCAAGCAAGCGCTGAGCTGGCATTGCGTCTAGGCGAAAGATGCGAGTTCGTAACGTGGGAAGGGTGTTTACACGAGCTGCATAACGACCTTGAGGCAGAGCGGGTTATTCATAGGATCATAGAGTGGCTAACGGCCCAATTGTAAAAAGGCAGCCTTTGTGCTTTAATCGGACTATTAGAATAGAGATAATAAGGGGATAGGCGAGCGTAAATGTCATTGGAGTGAACTAACCATTCGGAGCGGGATTAGAGGGAGACTGATCATCCTTGTTCAAAGAGCTGCTATTGCAATTTATAATATCAATGCTGCCCGTATTTGCTTTTCAATTATGGCATAACTTTAATAGAAGGTGGAACACAATCCCGTTATTCCTGGGGCTGGTCAGCTCTGGCTCGATGCTGATGTGCTTTATTGTAACGCTGGATATTCATGGCTACGTGCTGGGATTCTGGTTCATCCCCTTTATTGTAGGGTCTTTGTATGGGGGAGTGACCGCTTTTGCTCTGATGAGCATGATCTATTTAGGCTTCGAATTTGTTTTGCTCGACTCGACCTTTGATTTAGCTGTATTAGCTTTTTTCATCATCATCGTATCGCCAACCATCTGGTATGCGCTGAAGGTATTTGAGGGTGCGCCCGCTCAGGCGAAGAAGAAGCAGCTTGTAATGATACTAATGGGCGAGATGCTTATTTATTACGGCATTAGCTTATGGGAATATTTTCTCACGTTGGATGCGCAGTGGTCTGTTCTGATGGCCATGAGCTTCGTGATTGCACTTGGAGGGTCTATTGCAGCCGTCTGGATCTCTATCTTTGTCATAGAGAGCCTGCTGGAGAATAGGCATCTTCACTATGAGGTGCAGCGTGTATCGACGAGCTATCGCTACGAAGTGGAGAAGCTGCAGCAGTTCATTGATGAGACACAGTTCGGAGTCATCATTGTGAATCAGCATGGCCATATAACCCACATTAACGATATGGGCTTCCAATTGTACAGCAAGCAGTCCAACATTGATGATCGAGCAGCTATAGTTGGACGAAATTTCACTGCCTTCTTCAATGAGCAGCGGCAGTCAGCGGATATTCGATTGCTGCAGTCAGCACTGCAAGGGAACAAGCTGCGGCTTGATCCTGCTGTGGATGATGGCAGAACACTTATCAAATCCGCATTCGATATCCGCAATCTCCAGAACGGCTATATAAGCGGAGCAGCGATAATTGCTCAAGATGTCACTGAGCTTACGCAGCTTAGAGATGAGCTTGGGCGGATGGAAAGACTCAGCTTAGTTGGTCAAATGGCTGCGAGTATTACGCATGAGATTCGTAATCCAATGGCGGTTATACGCGGGTTTATTCAGTTGATTCGTGAGCGAAGTCCGAAGGAGCATCAGCAATACTTCCAGATTGTAATGGAGGAACTGGATCGCACTAATATGATTATCAATGACTTCTTGTCTCTTGCTCAGAATCGAGCGTTAACTATGCATTCAAGCTGCCTGCATGACATCATACTAGAGATGGTGCCTTTGCTGCATGCGGATGCGAATATGCGCGGCCAGATGATTGTCGTTGAGCTCTGTGATTACATTCCCCCTATTATGTTAAATGACAAAGAAATTAAGCAGCTTCTGCTCAACCTCTCACGCAATGCAATGGAAGCAATGGGAGACAAAGGAAAGCTGACTATACATACCACGTATAATGAAGAGAGCAAGCTCATTGTGCTTCGTATTAAGGATAATGGCGTTGGTATTTCCCAAGAGCAGATGAAGCGTCTGTTCGAGCCATTCTTCACGACGAAGTCAGCAGGCACGGGCCTTGGCTTGCCGCTATGCCTAAGCATTGCTGAGCGACATAATGGCCGTATCGAGGTTGAATCGGAGGAAGGCGACGGCACAACCTTCATTGTTACCTTCAATGTCGTTGCTGCTTAGCGACATAATGCGGCTGACAGCAGAGCATACTATCGTTGGAAGATTAGATTGCATTCCAGCCTAGGAGGTAATTAATGATGGTACAGCATAACGGAAACAAAGGCGATTCGGCCAAGCAGTCCAAGCAAGCGGGGAACAATAAGTCCAGTAAAGATCCAGCACAGCCAGGCTTTGATAAAAAGCTGGACGGTCCTAACCGGCCTTCCATCTAGGGCGGCTCCTCTAGGAATGGGACAAAAAGATGATCCGGCGTTAGGGTGGGTTCATCCATTCAAGGATGTCGGCTTTCTGACAACGGAGAATAGAGAATTATTCGAGCGCGGCATCATGCCGCAAGCGGGTATTTTTACACATGAGGATAAAAATACGGCGTACCGAGCAGGGGAGCAGCAGGCTCCTGATTCTTCAGCAATAAAGCAACCGGAGTAAGCAGGCTCCGGTTGCTTTATTTTGATATCGGGCGGTATAATAGTTATAAACTGTAGTTATTAAAGGAGTGTTGTTAAATGTCAATGTCATTTGAAAGATATATGTTAGATATGGTACAGCCAATGCGCGATGATCTTACTCGCCTGGGCATCCAAGAGCTTCGTACGCCTGAGGAGGTAGCAGAATCTCTTCCTGATGCTAAAGGTACAGCGCTTGTTGTCATTAACTCTGTCTGCGGATGCGCAGCAGGCCAATGTCGTCCAGGTGTTGCAGAAGCGCTGCAGCATGATGTAACGCCGGATCACCTGTTCACGGTATTCGCTGGACAAGACAAAGAAGCTACGGCTAAGGCTCGCGAATATTTCGCACCATACCCGCCATCTTCCCCTTCTATCGCACTTATGAAAGATGGAGAGCTTGTTCATTTCATTGAGCGCCATCAAATCGAGAATCGTTCCGCTTCGGATATCGCGGCTGATCTGGCTGACGCATTCGATCGGTTCTGCCGTTAATAGGAGGACTCTATGAGCCTACAGCAGGAAATTATTGAACGGTTTGGCGTGAAGCCTGAGATTGATCCGGATACTGAAATACGCAGACGTGTTGATTTCCTGAAGGAGTATGTGCAGAAGTCCGGAACAACAGGTCTTCTAATCGCAATCAGCGGAGGTATCGACAGCGCAGTTGCTGCTGGCCTATGTAAGAAAGCGACGGATGAGTTGACTGCTGAGACTGGGCGCGAATATATGACGCTTGGCGTATTCCAGCCTTACAGCGAGCAGGCAGATATTGCGGACAGCTATGCGGTTGCTGAAGCCTTCGACTTGAAGCATAAGGCAGAGACGAACATTGGTGAAGCGGTCGATGAGATCGCTATTGAAGTCGAGCATGCCTTCAAGGGACTGGGTATTCCCCGTCATCTTAGCCGCGGTGGCAAAGGCAATGTGAAGGCAAGAACACGGATGGTCGTGCAATACGCTCTTGCATTCGATATGAATTTGCTTGTTGTTGGCACGGACCATGCTTCCGAGGCTGTTACTGGCTTCTATACGAAGTGGGGCGATGGAGCTGTTGATATTACACCGCTCAGCTCGCTCAACAAACGTCAGGTTCGTCAGCTTGCAGCCAGCTTGAAGGTACCACAGAGCATTCTGGACAAAGCGCCTACAGCTGGTCTGTGGGATGGTCAGACGGATGAAGGCGAGCTAGGTATTCTGTATGATGAGAACAGCGCATACCTCGAGGGCAAGGAAATTGGCGCCGAGGCGAAGGAAAAGCTGGAGAAGCAATACTTGAAGACCGAGCATAAGCGTTCTCCGATTCCGGGTATATAGAGTGATCGAATAGCAGTGCAGGTGGTCACCTGTACTGCTATTTCTATGATTGATTGCATCATAAGAAGGCAGGTGCGAGAATGATTGTCGGGATCGGACATGATATAACGGATATGGAACGGGTTACTGCTGTTGTGAATGGCAGGAGCGGGAGACGGTTCATCGAACGGATTTTAACAGGAAGAGAACGCGAGCTGTGCGCGGCCTATGAAGGAGCGCGGCTTGTGCAGTTCGTGGCAGGGAGGTTCGCGGCCAAGGAAGCTGTAGTAAAAGCATTTGGCTGTGGAATCGGTGCGACATTGGGCTTTAGTGACATCGATATATTGCGGGATGCGGCCGGCAAGCCGGGATGCGAGCTGTCCTACGGAGCATGGAAGCGACTTGAACGGGAGCCGGAACGGCTGCGCATACATATTACGATTACACATGATCGTGCGATTGCTTCCGCAGTAGCCATTGTGGAGCAAGTATAGCATACAAGAAGGGCTGCCCTATTCATCATCTTAGTAGATGACAATGGACAGCCCTTCTTAATGTTCTGTTATTCCGTCTTCCCGGCAAGCCAAGCCGCCAGACCTGCGATTTCTTCCTCAGTCAGCCGGTTCTTGAAGGGAGGCATCGAGCCTTCACCCTCCTGAAGCTGAACGATGATGTCCTGCTCGGTCATTCGTGCTCCAACCTGCTGCAGATTTGTATTCGGTCCCATTCTGCCCTGCAGATCTGAGCCGTGGCAGCTGACGCAGTTCGCCTTATAGACGGTCGCTGTATCGCCGGTTGCATCCATATGACTCGTATCTCTGACACCGGCTGTAGAGCCGCTGCTGGTGCCGCAGCCCGTCAGTACAATCGAGGCAGCTATAGCGATTAGAAAAGCTTTTACAACGAAATGGCGATTCGTTAAGTTGATCATCGAATGTCCTCTGCTTTCTAGCTGTGCTATCTATATCTTTGTTACAGTATACGGATAGAAACATATAACTTCCATATGTTTTTGCAAGTTTAGTCGATATAATAGTAGTGGTCTTCATGAAGCATAACAAGAGTCATAGGCTAGATGGATATTACAATAACAGGAGAAGCAATGGAACTTACGAATGAACGTATTTTACAGCATCAAATAAGTCAACTGCAAGCAGAGGTTACGATGTCGGGCTACGCCGAGGTAGGTCCTCATTGGCAAGAATGTCGAGATAAGCTTGATTTCTATCGGCTGGGCTATGTGGTCAAAGGAGAAGCACTTCTAGAGCTTGATGGACATAGTTATGAATTAAAGCCAGGGAAGCTTTTTTTTCTGAATCAGGAGGGCAAACAGACTATTCGAACAAGCGGTGAGGAGAAAGCGGGCATCTATTGGTGCCATTTTCGCCTGAAGTCGAATAGTGGCACCTTGATACGTTTGCTCCATTTTCCGATTATAGTCGTTTGCCAGGATGAAGCAGCTGTTATTCAACATTTTGTGAGCATGATGGATACTTTTACATCTGATTCCATAGCTAGTATGCTAAAAATAAAGGCAGCGCTTCTGCAGATTATTTCGATCATTCTCGAAGAGGGATCGAGGCAGTATGAATCGTCGCAGGTGACCGCCGAGAATGAGAAATGGCATGAGGTGCTTCAATATATTGAACAGAACCTGCAGCATAATATTCAGATTGAGGATTTAGCGAGAGTTACATACCTGCATCCTAATTATTTCATTACTGCATTCAAAAGCACGATGGGCTGCTCGCCTATTCAATATGTGACTGAGCGGAGGCTTGTTACCGCAATGAAACTGCTGAAAGCCACGTATCTGCCTATTTCGGATGTAGCGAAACAGGTCGGTATGCTCAGTCATTATTTGTCGCGCTTATTCAAGCGGCATACGGGGATTACCCCCATGCAGTACCGACGGATGTTCCAGGTAGAAGTTGGCTTATTAAGTGGAGAGAGTGTTCTAAAGGACAGCAGGAAGGAGCGTTGCGGCTGTGAATAATCAAGTACTGACAGAATCGACTACCGAGGATGTGGCCAAAGCCCATTTCAGTCGTGAGCTGCTCAGCTGGTATCGGTTGATTAAGAGAGATTTGCCATGGCGTAAGAACCGTGACCCTTATCGGGTATGGGTATCCGAAATTATGCTCCAGCAGACAAGAGTAGATACGGTAATTCCTTATTATGAGAGGTTTATGGATAAATTCCCGACTGTTCGTGCGCTCGCAGAAGCGCCTGAGCCGGAGGTGTTGAAATGCTGGGAAGGGCTTGGGTATTATTCTCGAGCTAGAAATCTGCAGGCTGGAGCACGTCAGGTGCTTGCTGAGTACGGCGGAGAGGTTCCTGATGACAAGGCGGCAGTAGCCAGCTTAAAAGGAGTTGGCCCTTACACAAGCGGAGCGATAATGAGCATCGCCTTCAACCGTCCGGAGCCAGCGGTAGACGGTAATGTGATGCGGGTGCTGTCGCGGTATTTCCTGCTGGAGGAGGATATCGCGAAGCCAGCTACACGTGTCGGGATTGAAAAGCTGGCAGCTTCGCTGATTCCAGAAGGAGCGGCGGGTGATTTCAATCAAGCGCTGATGGAGCTTGGTGCGCTCGTATGCTCGCCTAAGTCGCCCAGCTGTCTCCCTTGTCCGGTCATGGAGCACTGCTCAGCAAGGCTTGAGGGGAGAGAAACGGAGCTGCCGATTAAAACGAAGGCGAAGCCGCCTCGCCCTGAGCTGCGGACTGCTGTTATAGTGGTTGGCTCAGGTGTGAATGCCGGCAAGGTGCTCGTGCGTCAGCGGCCGGCAACTGGTCTGCTTGCGCAGATGTGGGAGCTGCCGCATGTACTGCTGTCCAAAGAGCATGAGCCGCTGCTGTCAGCGGATGAGCATAGCACGAAGGAGCAAGCGGTGCTTGGGGAGCTTCTGACGAGAGCTGTAGAAGAGGATACAGGTCTTCTTATTCGGCCGCGTCGCTGGTTCATGGATGCTGACCATATTTTCAGTCATATTCATTGGAAAATGCGTATTTATGCAGCTGATCTGGGTGCGGAATCTACAGAATATACGGCGGACATGGCTGCGGAAGCAGCCGCTGCCTATGAGACTGGTGAGCCGGATCAGGCTGTGCTGGTCCCAGCTGGTGCAGGCAGGGGGGCATCATCAGCTGTCGCAATCTCTAATCAAGCAATAGCAGATACCTATCGTTGGATTGGTCCGGAGGATATGGATACACTTGCTTTTCCGAATTTATTTTTGCGGATTCTGCGCGACTATTGGGAATGAAAGCTAATGAATAGGGGAGAACGGATATGAGCGGAATGCTGAATGAATTGCTAGAGCATAAGATTGTAGCTATCTTGAGAGGGATTGAAGACCGTTATGCGGACGCAGCTGGTCAAGCACTGATCGACGGCGGTATCCGTCTAATGGAAATTACGATGAATACGCCGGGTGCAGCCATTATGATTGACCGTTGGCGGAGCCGGTTCGACGGCTTAGCAGCAATCGGAGCTGGAACGGTGCTTGATGTGAATATGGCTAAGACAGCAGTACAAGCTGGTGCACAGTTTCTAATCTCACCGAATCTGGACGAGGAAGTTATAGCTTATGGGCAAGAGCGTGGGGTGTCGGTCTGGCCTGGCGTGATGACACCTACGGAAATTGTTCGCGCTTGGAAAGCAGGAGCTGAAGCGGTCAAAATATTCCCTATGGGAACACTAGGAACCAAATACTTGAGTGAGCTTCGCGGGCCGCTCGATCAGATCCCTATGCTTGCGACCGGTGGGGTGGACTTACATAACATTGCGGACTATTTCCAGGCCGGTGCTAACGCAGTTGGAATGGGCGGCAAGCTGGTTAATCTAGAGTGGATACGTGAAGAGAAATATGATCTGGTTACGGAGAGAGCTAGACAGTTCGTTGAAGCGGTTCGTTCTGTATAGTAATAGTTAGGAAGGAGTGACTTAACTAATGTCGGCATGGATATGGCTGGGCGCTGCTGTGGTAGTTGTAGGCGGATTAGCTGCCTCTATATGGCAGATTGGGGCGAAAAGCCAACGTCCGCGCAGACTGCCGAATACGAGGCAACCGGATTCAGAGGCGGAATTCGAAAGCATTGTATTCACGAGTAACGGCTCCAAGATTGCTGGCTGGTTAGTGACGTTGTCTGACAAGGAGCAGAATCAGCCTAAGAGCAGGGCGCTGCCGACAATTGTTATTGCTCATGGATGGGGTTCTAACCGCTCTAGAGTACTGAGGTATGTGAAGCCGCTATATGAAGCGGGCTATGCTGTATTTATGTATGATGCGAGAAGCCATGGCGATAGCGAGGTGATTCACGCTCCATCCGCTCTGATGTTTCGTGATGATGTAGTGGCAGCGGTGGCCGCTGCTCGGAGCTTGCCGAAGGTAGATTCAGAGAGAATAGCGGTTCTTGGTCATTCCTTGGGCGGCTTCGGCGCCATACTTGCACTAGATCAAAGACTGAGAGTAAAGGCGATAGTGACCGATTCCATGCCTGTAAAGTTCGATACAATGATGAGAGCGCAGCTGAAGCAAAAGGGATTGCCTTACTTCCCGCTGGGTTACCTGATTCCTGCGATATGGCTGCTGCGGGCTGGTATTTCACGTGCGGAGTTCCGCCTCGCGAGTATTCCGGACGTCTTGCGCCGGCATGCAGGAGAACCAGAGGATGGGCGGACACCGATATTTATGGTGCATTCGAATGGGGATGAATTCATACCGGCCGACGATTTGCGCATACTGCAGGCGGATCTTCCTGAGACTAAGATAAACACCTTGTTCGTTTATTCGAAAGGACATAGCTGCTCTGAGCAGGATGAGGCTTTTTGGCGGAATGTCCTTCCGTTTCTGGAGAGAACGCTATAAGACTTTTGATAGGGTCATACAAACAAAGAGGCCTGCGGCACGAAGCCGCAGGCGCAAGAGAGAATATATAATAAAGGGGGGTCATGTATTTATTATAGGTTCACAAGATGAAACGAAGATGAAAGAAAGATGAAAGAAAGCTTAGTGGAATATTACAGTTAGATTACAAGGAAAAGAGATTCATATAACATACATAGCAATCATTGGTACAAAGATGACCCCGATGAATAGCTGCAGCAAGTGGTGCTCGGCAAAGGTACAGACTCGCAAATGAAGAGTATTGTGGCAACCATCCAGAAGGAACAACATACGATCATCCGCAATGACAAAAGCCGGATGCTTATCGTACAAGGGGCGGCCGTTAGTTATAGTTTGTAGTTATAACCAGCTATAGTTTATTGATATGAAGTTATAGTGAATCGGATATGCTATCTTACTTATATCATTATTATAGATAAACGAAGGAGATTAACTATGAGCACTCAAACCGAACTTAAACAGCGATCCGTTACTCCGTTTCGATATGATATCGTTGGCAGCTTCCTGCGTCCCCGCGCGCTGAAAGATGCTAGATTGCAATTCCACAACGGTGAAATTAGCGCCGAGCAGCTAAGGGTCGTAGAAGACGCCGAAATCGTGAAGCTTGTACAGAAGCAAAAAGAGGTTGGTCTGCAAGCTGTAACTGACGGAGAATTCCGCCGCTCCTGGTGGCATCTGGACTATTTCTGGGGATTTGATGGCGTAGAACGGACAATCATTGATCAAGGCTACCAATTTAATGGTGCGAAGTCCAGACCTGAAACGGCAAGCTTGACTGGAAAGGTAAGGTTCAGCAGCCATCCGTTTGTTTCGCATTTTGCATTTTTGAATGGAATTGCAGGTGAGGACGTAGTTGCTCGCCAATCGATTCCAGCTGCCGCGCAGTTCCTGTTCGAGTTGGACAGGGCTGAGAATCAGGCGAGCACGAAGGCGATCTATCCGAATCGGGAAGAGCTTGTTTCTGATATTGCCCAAGCATACAAGGCCTCTATTCTGGCTTTCTATGAAGCGGGCTGCCGCAGCATCCAAATCGACGATTGTACTTGGGGAGCACTCTGCGACGAGCAGTTCATGATCTTCATGGAGCAGATTGGCGTTAACGTTACTGAATATGCCAATGAATTCGCGAAGTTGAACGAAGAAGTTGTATCCGGTCTGCCAGCTGATCTCGTTGTAACGACACATGTATGCCGCGGTAACTATGTTTCGACTTATGCGGGAGTAGGTGGAGGTTACGAGCCTATCGCACAAACACTCCTGAGTATCGAGAACTATTCCGGTTACTATCTGGAGTTTGATACCGAACGCGCAGGCGATTTCAAGCCGCTTCGCTTCCTGAAGGACGATCAGCAGGTCGTGCTTGGCTTGTTCTCTTCCAAATTAGGCGTGCTTGAGAGCAAGGAAGATATTCTGAAGCGTATCGAGGAAGCCAAACAATACGTTGATCTGAACCGAATCTGCTTGAGCCCGCAATGCGGCTTCGCTTCTACGGAAGAAGGCAATTACCTGACTGAGGAGCAGCAATGGCGTAAGCTTGCTTTCATTAAAGAAATTGCTGAGGAAATTTGGAAATAAGCTATAACTGTTAATAGGTTTAGAGGCCGCGTATATCGCGGTCTTTTTATTGTTCATTATTAACTATAACTTCTGATTAGGGATTTAAGTTTAAAACGGTTCTTCTTTGCTATACTAAGAATATTCATAAAGTATAAAAAGATAATCCTCGCCAAAGGAGGGCCTTATGCGTAACAAAGTATGGAAACTGCTAGCGCTAGCGGCTCTTGTACTAGCAGCCTTCAGTCTGGATGTGAAGTTTGATGTATTCCCAGTTCGTGCAGAATCCGATAAGAGCTCATCTGTTAGCGAGCTGGAGAGTGAGCTTGCGCAGCATTTTCAGAGTAGATCCGAGCGATTCACCGTTCAATATACGGGAGACAAGCAGGAGCTGTCCGATGATCTGCAGGGAGTAATTAAGAAGGCTCTGTCGCATGACGATTACACTGCTTATATTCTTGATTCCTATTTGTATACGATACGCAGCTGGGGCAACCGATCGACGATAAAGCTGGAAGCTAGATATAGAGAGACGCAGGAGCAGACGGACGAAGTAGACCGTAAGGTTAAGGATACCCTATCTGTTATTATAACGGAGTCGATGAATGATCATCAGAAGGTTAAGGCGATCCATGATTGGATCGTCAGTCATCTGGAATATGACCAATCCCTTAGCAACTACACGGCTTATGAGGCGTTAACGACAGGTAGGGCTGTATGCCAGGGCTATTCTCTGCTTGCGCTGAAGATGCTCGAGGAAGCCGGCGTGACAGCGATGATCGCGGAGGGTACGGTGAATACCGGAGATCATGCTTGGAATATGGTGAAGTTGGACGGCATATGGTATCACTTGGACATGACTTGGGATGATCCGATTAGAGATCAGTCGAAGCAGCAATCGAAGCAGCCGATCAGGTATAGCTATTACTTGAAGACAGATCAGGAAATGCGAGTGGACCATCAGTGGGTCAAGGCTTATCCAGAGGCGAAGCAGCTCTATATCGACAAGCTAAATCAGCTTGAGGATAGTGGTAATGCTAATGCCGAGTTATATGGGCAGCTGAAAATAGATCTCGGCCTTCACTGGCTTGAAGCGAGTCATACGATTGTCGATGTAGATGCGCTGGCGGATCATATTCGTACACATGTACAGAAACAGGCTGCTAGCGTGGAGTTTCGTTATTTGAACGGAAAGGCGTTAGCTGCTGATCTGAAGGAAGCCTTCGAGAGGGCTAATATTCCCGTAGGCTACTCAGCCAGCTATGAGCCTTATTCCAGTGATGGATCGATGCTCGTTAAAATTCAGCTAAGCTACAGCTAGCAGAAGAACCTTCAATCTCGCATAATTAGCGAGGTCGAAGGTTCTTTTTGGTGTGTTGCTATGCAAAAGGCAGGGTAATAGTTATTGCTCCTTGCTGCGAGCAGCGGTCATCTGCTGCCAGACAGAGCCGGCAGCTTCCTCGCCTCGTTCGATTCGCTCGAGCGCGATTTGCGCTTGAAGCTGAATTTCGAACTCTGCATCTTTGGCAGCTTCGCGGAGGGCCTCAACGGCACTCTCGTCTCCGACTTCGTAGAGGAAGCGGGCAGCGCGCCAACGAACTAGCTTATTGGAGTCATGAAGCGATTCGATCATGGGGCCGGTCGCCGCAGGATCACCCCAGTCGGATAACGTGTCTCCAGCGGTACGACGTACCGATACGGACTTGTCACGAAGCGCCTGGAATAAATAAGGCATCGCTTCAGGACTGCGCAGATCGCCGAGATAGACGACGGCGAGCCTTCTTATCGACATGTTATCGTCGGTAAGTGCTTGTGCTATCAATGGAAGCAGCTCTGCCTCCGGCGACATCCGTTCTAGTGCGGCATATCGAATTTGCCATTCTGGCGATTCGAGCCGCTCTGCTATTTCAGTAGCGGACAATGGTGCAGGTCTAGCAGGAGCAGCGGAAGCTTCTCCTGGGCCCTGAGCTTGAGCAGCATCAATGAGCTCCCGCAGTCGCTCGGGCGTATAAGCAGCTTCAAGCTCCTGCACGATATCGGCGGCGATCTCTTCCAGCTCACCGTAGCGAATGCCGAATTCTTCGAGCTTACGCTCGCGAATCATGGATGCGCCTGCTGCTTCTGTAATGGCGTCAGTGAAGCGCTGAGGCATGGCTGAACGGGCTTCACGCTCGCCCGTTTTGACACGGACTTGCATCGGAATGCCCCGATACATTTGTACAAGCACATGCGCCTCACCATAGCTCTCGGCGGTAAGCGCGGCGGCGGCATCTGCGCTGCCTTCAATATCGCCTTGCAATAATGCTCTGGCATCGGCGAGAATTCGTGCCCAGTCCGCGTTCGATACGCGGTCAAGGGCGATGAAATCAGCTGTGCGGAATATGCTGCGCACGCCTTCAATCGCTAACAGGCTGCGGAGTGGTTCCGGTGCAGAGCTAGCTTCTTTTTTCGTATACGTCTGCCGCAAGCCGCGTGGAAGCGGCTCATCAACGTTAAGTTTCATAGAATTGGGGCTTGGTGTTGGTTCAATTGAGATTAGTTTCATTGTCAAATACCCTCCGTTCGTTCAAGCAGTCCTTCATAAGAATAGTGTACATGAAATATCTGCTCGATGCGAATGAATGCAGAGACCAGATTTGCTTATGCTCTGCCAAGTTGGTATCTTAAATACAACACGCTATGAAAGTGAGGGATGCCTTGGTGGGCCCAAAAAAATTTGCGAACATTGATCCAATTACACAGCATAATTCCTTGAAGCAGTTCAAAAGATGGCGGCAAGAGCGCCTGACAAAGTTGAAGCTCAAAGACTATTCCTACGCGGTTCCTAACGTCCAGCCTGATCTTCATTTCTTGCATAACAACCGTAAGCTTCCATCCATTACATGGGTCGGACATTCTACTTTTTTGATCCAGCTAGCTGGACTTAATATAATCACTGATCCGGTATGGTCAGGTAAAATGGCTTTTCAAAAAAGATTGGCACCTCCAGGCATACCAATTGAGGATGTGCCTCCGATAGATGTCGTTCTCATTTCACATTCTCATTATGATCATTTGAATATTCAATCCCTGCGCCGCCTCGGTGGACGCAAGCAGCTGCTCGTCCCTGCTGGACTTAGCTCCAAGCTGCGAATGAAGGGTTTTACGAATGTTAAGGAGCTGCATTGGTGGGAATCCATTCATATTCATGGTGTGAAGTTCACCTTTGTGCCTTCTCAGCATTGGACTCGTCGCAATCCTTGGGATACGAACAGCTCGCATTGGGGCGGCTGGATCATGGAGCCATATGCAACTGCAACAGCAGCAGCTGCCAAGCAGAGTGACCATGCCTCCTCCATGCATACGACTGATCTTGCTATGGATTCCGCTCCTTATGGAATCATGGATAACAGGCCAATCGTCTCTGAGGCGCCAACTGTATATTTTGCAGGTGACAGCGGCTATTTTAAAGGATTCAAAGATATCGGTGATCGTTACCGTATTGATGTAGCGCTTATGCCTATTGGAGCTTATGAGCCCGAATGGTTCATGGGACCGCAGCATGTTACGCCGGAGCAGTCTTTGCAGGCTTTTGAAGATACCCGCTCAGAATGGTTCGTTCCCATGCATTATGGAGCATTCAAGCTAGCTGACGATACACCTCGCGAAGCACTGGACCGACTCGAGAATGCCAGAATTCAGAGAGGGATAGCAACTGAACGGATTGTTGTGCTGCCGCATGGAGAGACCTGGCGCTTAGCCGGAGCAAATGCCAATCACGAATAAAAGTACGCCAAATAAGGTCAATGACGTTTCAGCAATTGGAAGCTATACTAGAGAGTATAATGGCATCATTTATACTAGGAGGAAGTCATAATGAGTCAACTCATTCGTCTTGGAATTATTGGAGCAGGTGCAATCGGCACGGTTCATATGCAGACATTCAAAAAGCTCGACTCGGTAGAGATTGCTGCTGTAACCGATGTCTACTTGCCGCTTGCTGAGCAAAAGGCGGAGGAATACGGGATTAGCGTCGTCCATGCAAGTCCACAGGCACTGCTGGAGGACCCAGCTCTAGATGCAGTTGTCATAGCTGTACCGAACCAGTATCATGCGCCTCTTGCAATAGAAGCTCTGAAGCAAGGCAAGCATGTGCTGCTAGAGAAGCCAATGGCGATTGATGCGGAGGCTGCGCGTGCAATTGTAGAAGCGAAGCTAGTCTCTGGTAAAGTGCTGATGATGGCACAGCAAATGCGTTGGAGCGGCATTAATCGTGCAATTAAGGAACGAATTGAGAACGGCGATTTAGGTCAGATTTATAATGTGAAAACAGGCTGGTTCCGCAAAAAAGGAATACCTGGCTGGGGCTCATGGTTTACTCGCAAAGATCAAGCGGGCGGCGGTCCGCTTATCGATATCGGCGTCCATATGCTAGACCTTTCTTTGTATTTGATGGGCAATCCTAAGCCGATCTCTGTCTATGGCTCAACGTATGCTGAATTCGGTCCTAATCGTCAGGGCATTGGCACTTGGGGAACTCCGAATTGGGACGGTTATTATGATGTGGAGGATCTTGCTACAGCTTTGATTAAGCTTGATAATGGCGCTACGCTATCGCTTGAAGTGAGCTGGGCCGCTCATTCAGCGGCTATTAGCGAGGAGCCCTTCATTCATCTGATGGGTACAGAAGGCGGAGCTGCTCTGGTAGGTACTACTGGCAAGTTCGTGACCCACGAGAACAATGAAGTCGTGGAATCAGACATTAGCCCGCTTGAAGGTGAAGAGGATCGGGTATTGCTAAGCAAGCATTTCATTGCATGCATCACTGAGGGTAAAGAGCCAATTACATCTGCGATTACAGGTTATACAAATAGCCGTATTCTAGATGCGATCTACGAATCCTCCCGTACGGGCAATGAAGTGAAGCTTCACTGGGATTAGTAGACACTTATAGCTGAATACCAGCAAGTACAACATGAGCTTCCACTAGGGTAACGTTTACGTACCTCATTAGTGGGAGCTTTTTAATTAGCTGTAGGGGGTAATGGATGAAAAAAGGAATAGCACTGCTGCTGCTCGCTGCCCTATGTGCAATTAACTTTATGAGTACAGCCGCACAAGATCAGGACCCATTCTTAATGACCGATTACAGTCGACTGCATCCAGTTAAGGTCGAGCGCGTTGTACTAGGAAAAGAAGAGGAGCAGCTTGCTAGGCTTCTGCTTGAAGCTGTCGAACATAATTTGACCATCTCTCTTGCAGGCCAGCGCCATAGTCAAGGAGGCCATACGTATTACAAGGACGGCATAGTTATTGATATGACAAGCTATAATAAGATATTGTCTTTCCAGCCGGAATATAAGCAAATAACCGTTCAAGCGGGTGCAACCTGGGAAAATATTCAGGACGTTATTAATTCAGCAGGATTATCTATTCGTACGATGCAGTCACAGAATACATTTACTGTTGGAGGCTCTATCAGTGTTAATGCCCATGGCAGGGACATCCGCAACGGTTCTTTAATTAAAAGTGTTGAATCTTTCCGGCTTATGACAGCTGATGCTCGAATACTGGAGGTTAGTCGTATTGAGAATGCAGAGCTGTTCCCTCTAGTACTTGGCGGCTACGGCTTATTCGGCATTATATTGGATGTTACGTTGAATCTTACCGTTGATGAGCTATATTCCGTAACGACTGATGCGATGGCAGCTGAAGATTATGTGGAGTACTTCAAGGAAGAGGTACAAGCTAATCCTAATATACATATGCATATTGGGAGATTATCGGTAGCACCTGACAGCTTCTTAAGCGAGATGTTTGCTAGAAATTATACCGCTGATCAGTCTGGTTCTCTTGATGAGTACAACAAGCTTACTAGTAGAGAACCTTGGGTCGTTCCCGGCAAACTTTTGTTTCACCTTAATCGGAGTACACAATGGGGCAAAAAACTAATGTGGGATTTGCAGACTCGAGCATTCACCGAGCAATCGGGGGAACTTATTAGCAGGAATAATGCAATGCGTGCCCCATGGGAATTCATGGACTACACACGTCCGGGGAGCAATGACTTGCTTCAGGAATATTTCATACCTATTGATCACTTCGAGAGCTTCATACAATCATTGAAAAAGATAGTGGAGGATAGTGAGCTGAATCTGCTGAATATAACGGTTCGGTATGTGAATCAAGACGAAGAAGCAGTTTTATCCTATGCTAGAGAGGAGATGTTCGCTTTAGTCTGTCTCTTTAATGCGCCGTTGTCGCAAGCTGGACAAGAACAGATGAGACAGGCTGTTCAAGGCATCATTGACGAGCTGATCACCTACGGCGGTACCTATTATTTACCCTATGCTGCTTATCCAAGCATTGAACAGTTTCAGAGCGTTTACCCGAAGCATGAGCTGTTCTTTGCGAAGAAGCAGCAATATGATCCGAACGGAATTTTTGTGAATTATTTCTATGATCAATATAAGGGGGAGATGAATAATCCATGAATATGAGATGGCTCATTCGCTCACAGAGCATCGTTACACTGGCAGCTGGTGTGATCTACCCCTATTATTTATTGTTTCTCAAAAATCTTGGAAATAGCTTTTCAAAATATGGCTTGGCATTTGCTGTTTTTACGATAAGCTCTGCAGCAGTATCACAATGGCTTGGTCCTCGTCTAGATCGGTTCAGCCAACGTATTCTTATTGCTAGCTCCCTCGGTATGATGGGAGCGATGCTTGCTTTTCCTTGGGTGCTGTCCTATGGCTGGGTACTGGTTCTTCAGTTAGTGATGGGGATATGCAGTGCCATGCAAAAAATGAGCGAACGATTGCTGTTAGCCGAATATACGGAGCCTGGAGAACGGGGCAAGAGCATAGGGACTTATCATTTTTGGACCACCACTGCCTCAGGCTTTGCTGTCATCGCCGGCGGTTACCTAATTGATTGGCTGACGATCAATGCTTTGTTTTACATGAGTGCTTTATTATATGGACTAAGCTCATGGGTTATATGGCGATCTTCAGCAATGGAGCATCGTGTCTCAACCAATAGGGACATCCACATTAGCAAATAAAAAGCTTGCTTTTTCCATAAAGACGATATCTTTTTAGCTGGAAAGGCAATTGTGCGTTCGTTTCCGTTCTAGACTGTGCTATAATAGTTCGAGATAATGAGTCTGAAAAGAAGGACGGGATTAAATACTATGATTAGTACGAGTGGCATAACGCTTCGCTTTGGGAAGCGGGCGCTTTTTGAAGATGTAAACATCAAATTTACGCCGGGCAACTGCTATGGCTTAATAGGAGCAAACGGTGCCGGTAAATCGACGTTTCTTAAAATATTGTCAGGTGAAGTAGAGCAATCAAGCGGTGAGGTTCATATTACGCCGGGTGAGCGGCTTGCCGTTCTGAAGCAGAACCATTTTGAATATGATGAGTTCTCCGTGCTTGAGACTGTTATGATGGGTCATAAAAAGCTGTATGATGTTATGAAAGAGAAAGATACTCTATATGCAAAAGCAGACTTTACTGATGAAGACGGTATGCGCGCAGGCGAGCTTGAGGCAGAATTTGCCGATATGAACGGCTGGGAAGCAGAGTCTGATGCTGCAGAGATGCTTAATGGTCTTGGCATCGTGCCAAGCATGCACGACAAACAGATGTCTGAGCTAGACGGCAACGAAAAAGTACGTGTATTGCTTGCACAGGCTTTGTTCGGCGAACCGAACATTCTCTTGCTCGATGAGCCTACCAACCACTTGGACATTGAGTCCATCCGCTGGCTGGAAGATTTCTTGTCCAAATATGAAGGCACAGTTGTCGTTGTCAGCCATGACAGGCACTTCCTGAATACGGTTTGTACGCATATCGCGGATATCGATTTCGGTAAAATCCAAATGTATGTAGGTAACTATGACTTCTGGTACGAGTCCAGCCAATTGGCATTACAGCTGATGCGCGGCGAGAACAAGAAGAAAGAAGACAAAATTAAAGAGCTTCAGGCGTTCGTTCAACGTTTCAGCGCCAACAAATCGAAGTCTAAGCAAGCGACTTCGCGTAAGAAGCTTCTTGACAAAATCACGCTCGATGATATTCGTCCATCGAATCGTAAATATCCGTTCATTCACTTCAAGGGTGAGCGTGAAGCAGGTAAATCACTACTGCTCGTAGAGGGTATATCGAAGACGATTGACGGAGAAAAAGTTATTGATAATCTGACTATTGCAGTCAACAAGGGTGACAAAATTGCCTTTGTAGGTCCAAACGGTCTTCCGAAGACGGTTTTGTTCCAATTATTAATGGGTGAGCTTGAGCCAGATTCCGGTACATTCCAATGGGGTGTAACGACAACGCAAGGCTACTTCCCTAAAGATAATTCTCCTTACTTTGAGGGCGTTGACTTGAACCTTGTAGAGTGGCTTAGACAATATTCCAAAGACCCAGATGAGACCTTCATCCGCGGCTTCCTAGGACGTATGCTATTCTCTGGAGACGATGCAATCAAAAAAGCTAGCGTATTGTCAGGTGGAGAAAAAGTTCGCTGTATGCTTTCCAAAATCATGCTAAGTGGCGCTAACACATTCATTCTGGATGAGCCAACGAACCACTTGGATCTTGAGTCCATTACAGCGCTCAATAACGGTCTAACAGACACTGATTGCACGGTCCTGTTCACATCCCATGACCATCAGTTCGTCCAAACGATCGCTAACCGCATCATGGAAATTACACCAAACGGTCTGATCGACCGTATGATGACTTACGATGAATACCTCGAGAGCGACGAAATCAAAGCGCTTCGTGAGCGTATGTACGCCGTATAATCAATCCAAATCTCCAAGCGCTTGGACAAAGGTCAACTTTGCTCCAAGCGCTTTTTGCTTTTTGTCTACTGAGGATCCCCAGTCGGCTAATGACCTCCACTAGATGCCCCCATTCATTCAAGCAGCCATCATGTATACATTCCTTCTTCATACATGTAGATAGGTATGATATATATATTTACGTATGTACCACCTCCAATGCTTTGAACCACTCTCCCCTTTGCTCAGTATAAAAGCCTCGAGCGAAATAATCATAAAAACGTCAAAAAAGTTCAGGGAATAAAGATAAATCAATTGTGAAATATTTAGCCGTAAGAAGTATACCGAGCAAGAGTGTGACATCGATGCAAAGGGTGTATAAGTGTCACTAGACTATAAGAACACACAGCGTTGTATTTTCATATGAGAATGAAAGTGTAACAGAATTGTTGTAACAAAAGTGTAAGAAAAGAACAGGTAGGTTCCCATGTAGAGCAAAAAGAGAAAGAAGGACGAAGCGATATCTACAAAACAAGAAGAGACATAAAAATGAAAAAGTATGTACAGAACCAAAAAGAAGAACGTATGACGAAAAATCATTGTACAGGTCCAATAAAAGAAAGTATGACGAGAAAGCATCTATGCAAACAACATGAGAATGTATGACGAAAAAGTCATAGTACAGCACCAATAAGGGAACGAAGGGTGAAGAAGTATCCAAGTGCAACTTACATGAGACGTGTAATGAAAAGTCATAGTACAGAATCAAGAAGCGAAAGAAAGAAGAATGAAGAAGTATCAAGTGGAGCCGACATGAGAACGTATAACGAAACAGTCACCTTACAGGACCCAAGAGGTAACCATGCACAAAGAGAGGGCAAACGAGCTGTCCCTCAGAACTTTTATGCAGCAGGGAATAGATGATCCTCTGTCTTAGTATCCGTAGAAGCTTTCGCAGGGATGGATAAACATATGGATGTGAGATGTGCGACTATATCATGGATATGGGAATGATTCAGACGGTAACAATGTTCATCGAGATAATATTGTAGATATTTTTGCCCAACTCCATGAAAGGTCTTGTTAATTTGAGTGCAAGCCTTCTTGAATAAACTGCGGATGTAACGAGAGTCAGCTAGACGATAGCGTTTGTCAATGATAAAAAGATGTCGGATCGATGAAGCGATATGTGCTGACTTAAGGCAGTGTTCACCGTAAGGCGTTAGAGACTTTTCATTCAAATACTCGGAAGAAATGGCTTTGAATTTGTAATAAGTCATCTGGTTAGTCTGATGGGAAGCACTCACTAGCACAGGGTGCTCCTGTGGATGCCTTAGTATCGTAGGGTTGTGGGGTTTGCCATAACATTCTATGGCTCCTCTCCCTATGCCCTCTAATAAATACTGAGCATCGAATTCATGTATGGCTTTACGGATTTTGTGAAGCATTTTCCAAGCGGTTTTGTAGGACACGGAGAGCTGTTCTGACAGCCACACGGCATTGATACTGCTATTTGCTTGAGCAACAAGAAATAGAGTCAGCAGCCATTTGCGCAGTGAAGTGCGGCTTTTCTCCATAACCGTGTTAGATGTGAGAGTTGTTTGATGATGACAGAATCTACATTCATAAAGAGGGAGATGACGTGTGGTAATAGTATAAGCAGAGGGGCTCTGGCAACGTGGACAACGATACCCATTGGGCCACTTCAGCTTAAATAGGTAAGAAAAACAGGAGTGATCGGTTGGAAAACGCTGCTCAAATTGCAATAGTAGCATCGATAAATACATAAGAATCCTCCTATGGACAGGAACATTTGTTCTCCTTCTATTATATAGAACATTTGTTCTTAGTTCAATCTTTTATTTGTTTTTTCTTCATGCTAAATATCCCTGAGCTATAGGTAGAGTGCTTCAAAGTGTGGACTGACCTGAGCTAAAGGGATAGTGGCTCAAAGACTGTGAGAAAGGTTGAGGAATTATTATGAGAAAGAGTGTTCTTATGGTGAACAATCACAATCGAACATAATTATGTTATAATCGTACAATAAGAATGAGTTACAGAAGTGGAGTAATCAGCCTATGTTCGCAATTGAGAGACTGAACAAAATTAAAGAGATTTTAATTCGAGATAAACGGGTCGATGTGTATGAGCTGAGTGAACGGTTCTCGCTTACGGAGGTTACCATTCGTCGGGACCTTGCTAAGCTGGAGCAGGCCGGATTTCTTGTGAAGATATATGGCGGTGCTGTCTTGAATGAGGACTCGGCGTCAACGATTCAATCAATAGTAGAGTCAAAGGATGAGCTGCTGGATGAGAAGCGGCTAATTGGTAAAATTGCAGCCCAAATGATTGAACCGGGGGATGCAGTTTTTTTGGGGCCGGGATCCACGTGTCTAGAAATTGCGCGCAGCTTGAAAAACAAGAAAGTTACTGTCGTAACAAATGACATTCTGGTTGGAATGGCATTGAAAGAAAATGTTGGCGTGAAGGTTATTATGACGGGTGGAGATCTTATTCCGTCTACAACAACGCTGGTTGGCGGCTTTACATTGCAAACGCTGATGGGGATCTATATTAGTAAAGCATTCGTTGGCATAAAGGGAGCACACTTCGAATCGGGCTATACGGTGGACAGCTATGAGGAAGTGATGGTCATGCACAGCGTGCGCAAAATCTCTAATGAAATGATAGTGGTGGCTGATTATACGAAGTTTAATTCGACCGGATTTGCTAAGCTAGGTGATTTGACTATGGCTAAGAAGGTCATTACAAATAAACAGGTTCCTCCTGACTACAAGAAATTTATGTTCGAGAATGCGGTTAAGCTGTATACGACGTTTGAGCTGGAATGATCCGGCAGAGGAGAGGGAAGAAAACTTGAGTCATTATTTGGAGATGCGCAGTATCTCAAAGCGGTTTAATGATCATACAGTGCTTAATGGCATCAACTTCTCAGTAGATAAAGGACAGGTGCATGCCATTATAGGGGAGAATGGTGCGGGGAAGTCGACGCTGATGAAGATTTTGGCAGGACTGTTCGTTCCTGATTCAGGTACTATTTCCATTAATGGTCAGCTCCTGAATATTGCTAACTCAAAGCAGGCACAGGAGTTGGGCATTGCTATGATATATCAGGAAATTAAGTTGTTCCAGGATCTAAACATTGCAGAGAATGTATTCATTCGCCGTGAACCACTGAAACGCATGAAATGGCCGAGACTGATTAATTGGGATCAGGTGTATAGTGAAACGGACAAATACTTGACCGAGCTGGGGCTTGATATACAGGCCAACACAATTGTGAAAACGCTAACAATTGCACAGCAGAAGTTTATTGAAATTATAAAAGCACTCTCTCAGCAGGCAGGTATCATTATTATGGATGAGCCTACAGCAGCGCTGTCTGATCAGGAAATTGAGCTGCTATTCAAGGTTATTCGTGATGTCAAAAAAGCTAGGGGTATCGATCATCTATATCTCACATCGTATTGAAGAGATTCAGCAAGCAGATATGGTTACCGTGCTTAGAGATGGAGAAGTGATTGAAACCTGTGCGATTGACGAAGTAGATATGACCTCGTTAATTAAAGCCATGGTCGGCAAAGAATTGGATGATCGTTATCCGAAGTTGAAGGTGAAGCTGGGAAAAGAAAGACTTCGTACCGAAAATCTTAGTCACGGTGAATGAGCTGGGAGCTGGATTTGATCCTCGTACGCTGATGGGGTCGCTGAGCGTTGCAGAGCAGCAAATTGTTGAGATTGCAAAGGCACTCTCTATGGATGCCAAGGTTATTATTATGGATGAATTGAGTCGTATGACCGAGGAAAGCTGTTCATAAAGGGAGAGCAGGCTATTATTAAGGAGCCTTTGGAAGCGATGAGGCTCGGTATCGGATATTTGCCGGAGGATAGGCAAAAGCAAGGATTAGTGCTGGACTGGGACATCGCTAGAAATATTACACTCTCAGCGCTCGAACGCTTTACCAGCAATGGAGCATTGAACGCGGCAAAAGAAGCCACTGAAGCGACAATGCTGTCAGACAAAATGAATGTGAAGGCAAACACCATTTATGATCTTGTCAGTTCTCTATCAGGGGGTAATCAACAGAAGGTAGTATTCGCAAAGCTGCTGACAGCTGATCTGGATGACATTATCCTCGATGATCCGACGAAGGGTGTAGATGTTGGAGCTAAATCAGCGATTTATGAAATTATTCAGAAACTCGCCATTCAAGGCTATGGCGTTATTATGATCTCTTCAGAAATGCCGGAAATTATCGGGATATGTGACCGTGTAGCCGTTATGCGTGAGGGGAGGATTACATCATTCCTCAGTGGCAAGGAGGCTACTCAGGAAGCTATTCTGCAAGCTGCAATGGCAAGCATGTGATAGCCGCATTGCTGTCATAGTATCTAAATAAAGATAGATTTTGTATGAGAAGGTGGGGCGGCAATGGCCGATATGAGAACGGGAGCAGCATCCAATAGCCTAGTTAATAAAAGAAGGAGTCATACCTCTGTTAGTGCGAGTATCGCGAAATTCAGGGAGCGATGCTTGCAGCAGATGGAATGCGATTACTTCTACGATGGTTCAGGGGTCCTTCGATTTCAAAGAAGCGGATCCGATTAAGCCGATGCCTGAGGTGTTCTATCTGAAATAAATGATGCTGACCTATCCCTCTCGGATAGGTATTTTTCTGTGATAATGTGTTGCACTTATGCATAAAAGCAAGCAATCGGTAAACACTGTTTCTCTAGACCCACAACGGTTAGGTCGGTTATGATACCGATATTGGATGATAAAGGAAATGGGGGTGTTGAGACTGGATCAATATGAAAAGATCAAGCAGGGCGAGAGGGGCGCTTGGGTTAGCATCTGCGCATATCTGGTGCTGTCAGCTCTTAAGCTTGTCGCAGGCTATTGGTTTGCTTCAGGAGCGCTCGTAGCAGATGGCTTCAATAACTTGACGGATATTATCGCTTCTGCCGCTGTCTTGATCGGACTGAAGATATCGCAGAAGCCTCCAGATAAAGATCACCTGTATGGACATTTCCGAGCGGAGACGATTGCAGCTCTGATCGCTTCATTCATTATGGCGACTGTCGGCATTCAAGTACTTATTACTGCTGTTCAATCCTTATTCAAAGCCAATCGGGAGGCTCCTTCTCTATTGTCAGCAGGGGTTGCATTGTTCGCTGCTGCCTGTATGGCGGGCGTCTATCTGTATAATAATAGACTAGCTAAGCGCATCAACAACCAAGCGCTCCGAGCTGCTGCTAAGGATAATCTATCGGATGCGCTTGTCAGTATTGGCGCTGCAATAGGGATTATAGGTGCTCAATTCGGACTTCCCTGGCTCGATCCAGTTGCTGCGATAGCAGTGGGCTGTATCATTTGTAAGACGGCCTGGGAGATCTTCTATAGCTCAACTCATGCACTGACGGATGGCTTCGATGCTAATGAGCTGTCTACGCTGCGCCTAACCATTGAGCGGACAATGGGCGTCCAATCCATTAAGGATATTAAAGCTCGTGTGCACGGCAGCAATGTATTAGTGGATGTAATCGTACAGGTTGATCCGATGCTGTCACTGATTGAGAGTCATCGTATTAGCGATGAAATTGAGCGTATACTGCATAAAAGACATAATATAATGAGTGTACATGTTCATGTTGAGCCATTAGAAATGGATACCATAACCAATTAAATGGTAAAGATACACTGTGTAAGTATTACCAAGTAAAATGGGGCTTCAAGGATATAGTTCCTAAGGCTCATAAGTGAGACTACCCTCATTTTTCCGAAGGAATAGTAGTCTGAAATGCTGTGATAGCAATGTTTGCAGCCTATATGAATGCTTAAGGCGTTTCCTTCGGGGAACGCTTATTTTGCAGCTTTCACCATAGTTCACATGATTCTTTGTTCCCAAATTGGAGAATGGGTAAATAGGAACATTGGTGGATGCTTGTCCTTATCTGTCGAATCTACAATGGATAAAGCATAGCGATTGCTAGCTAACTTTAACGAGGAGGGGTACAGTGGAAAACACCATGAAAAAAAGGATAGTAACGGCGACAATTGCGGCAACGCTATTGTTAGGCTCGGCTTCGTTACCTATCCCTGCTGCTATGGCAGCAAGTTCGGCAGTCGTTGAGGCCGGAGTAAACTTCCGTGAAGCTCCATCTACAAGCGCATCTGTTATTCGTATGCTGAAAAAAGGCGAACAAATTACAATAGTCGAGAAAACGAATGCATACTGGTACAAAGTAACTGATTCTACAGGAAGAACAGGCTATGTATCGTCATCATCGTCTTATATCAATATGACTTCATCCTCAGCGGATACGAATGCCGTTATTAAAGCATCAGTATCTTTCCGGACGGGTCCTTCTACAACAGCATCACGTATTCGTTATATGAAGAAAGGCGAGGAGGTATCTGTAATAGCACAGACTAACAGTGCTTGGTACCAAGTGAAGGACTCTAATGGGCAGGTCGGCTACGTTAGCACCCAATCCAAATACATTACGGTAAGCGGCTCTGTTCCAAGTGGCGGCGGAAGCAGTAATAGTGGTGGCAGCTCGGGCTCTGGCGGCAGTACAACAGCCCCATCGAGCAGCTCAGTGGAAAAAGTAATTGCGGCTGGCATGAGCTATTTGGGCACGCCTTATGAGTACGGCTCAAGCCGTAATACGACGACGACCTTCGATTGCTCGGATTTCGTCCGACAAGCATTTATAGATGGTGTAGGTGTGAAGCTGCCTGCTGATTCACGAGGCCAAGGTCAATACGTGAAGAACAAAGGCAATGCAGTGACGAATTGGAAGCAGCTGAAACGCGGCGATCTTATGTTCTTCATGTCTTACAAAGGGACAAGCGCTTCTGCCTATTCCGGTGTGAATAAATCAACAGCAAGCATAACGCATGACGGCATTTACTTAGGTGATGGGAAAGTACTACATACCTACTCTAAGGAAAGTGGCGGTGTGAAAATAAGCAGCATTGAAGGCACACACTGGGAGCATCGCTTCTTATACGGAGGCAGTGCACTGTAAACTGTAATACAAGCTTCTAATAAAAAAATCCTTAGCCCTTATGCACTGCTGTGCTAGAGAGGGCTAAGGATTTTTTGGCTAGTGAAACTTCTGCAGCATCTCAACGAATTTATTAGCTGTTACTTTGGGTGATCCTGCATTAAGTCTGAACACTTCATCTGAGCCAGGCTTATTAATGCCGGGACGAGTGGTGAAGAATAACGATACGCCAGCTTCTTTCTGAATCTTTTTGACAGTCGAATTGAAAGAACCGAAGGGGAAAGCGATCATTTGAGATGAATTATCTAATTCCTCTTTCAGGCGCGTTTCTATCTTGTTGGTATCCTCTGTAATACGTGCAACATATTCCTTCTGAGTCTCTAGCCGGTTCTTATCCTTGAGATAAATGCGATTGCTGAGCATTGGCCCTTTCTTGCTGCCGCTCTTGTTCAGCTCTTTGTAGTGATGCGAATCATACGTGTGACTATAGAAGCTATGGCCTTCCTTCTTCAAGGCTCGCATGGTGTCCCAAGACAAATGCTTGGTGCCGGCGTTATTCTTGTCGCTGCTCGTGCCGATAATGAAATGGGTGCCTACCATATCGTATTTCTTCATAATCGGAACGGCATATTGATTATAGCTCTCGTAGCCGTCATCGAAGGTAATAACGACTGCGTTCTCAGGAACGCTGCCTTTCTTACGCATGAAATCAGCAAACTGCTCAACGCTGATGACGTTATAGCCCTTTTCCTTCAACAGCTTCATATGGGTTCCGAAACGCGAAGGCGAGATTGTAGCTCCACTCTCTTTGGCATCAATGTGATGGTACATAAGGACGATAACTTTGTTCTTGTAATAATAATCAGCTGCGGTTAGTTGACTAGTTGACGCTGGCCATACAAGAGCAAGTGCAAAGACAAGCACAGCGGCCATTACTTTCATTTTCAATGGAATCCCTCACAATTATAAAATGGATTAGACATTAAGCTGCTTCTCTGGCAATGGCTGCTGAGATGGACTTCTCTTCGACTTCGGAAGGTTGCCGAATACAATCCAAGAGAATGGTATGAAGCGGGCAAATATAGTTACAACGATCCAAGAACCAACTAGTGCAAGCGCGAAGCCGCCGACATACCAAGCATGGTATACCCATGAGGTGCCCGTGGTAGGCGGATATTGACGATAGACGAGAAGGAAAAAGGGATGAATCAAATAAATTCCGAATGATAGGGCGCCTAGTCTGGACATCAGGTTCGGGAGCCTCAGCGGCAGCTTGCGATAAAGAATGAAGGATAGCTGCAGCAGTACAAGAGCAGACAGGTAGGTATGGGCATTCCATAGAAACTCATACAAGGTTGTATTATAGGAATCTATCTTAAGACGTGTGTTATACCAAATATATACATGAGATAAGCCTGCTGTAAGCCACAATGCCCATATGATCAACCAAGTGGTGATGCGGGCTTTATTGGCATTATCCTTGTTGATGATGATCCATGCTTTTAATTTGGGATAATAGATTCCAAGAGCAGCACCGAGCAGGTAGTATGAGAAATAAGAGATGGACCAGCTGCCTTTGTTAGGCACTGGGTCTTCGAGAACATGCTTGTTAATGATTACAAAAGCCCATTGAATAACGAGACCGGCTGGAACCGCCCATAATACGAGACGAGGGAATTTTTTTAGCAGCCAGAGAAATAAAGGGAACAGCAGATAAAATTGAATACTAATAAATACAAAATATAAATGCGTATAGGCGCTGCCTGTTAACACTTTGGTGAAAAAACTATCTAATGTAGCTTCTAGCGTCCGACTTCTATAATAAGTGAAATGCAGCACGGTGAAGTAGAAGACAGAGAAGACTAGGTAAGGGATGATAATATACAGCAATCTTTTTTTGTAGAAGCTTCCTATTAGCTTAGAGTCTAGCGGTCTTGAGTAATAATTATAAAAAAGAACAAAACTACTTAAAAAAATAAAAGTAGGCGTACCAAATTTCATAAAAATGTTAAAAAAGTTATAAAGAAAATAAAAATTGGAATCTACCATATTAACGGTAGCAAAAGAGGTGGAATGAACCGTTAATACTCCGATGATCGCTATTGCTCTTACAAGCTGCAGTTCAGGAATGTTTTCCTTCTTCTGTAATGAAGCGGCAACCACAACTACTCACCCTCCGACTGTCTATTCTAGTAACTTAGTCATTATAGTATAATGTTTCCATATGCACAATATGTATGAATATCCCATTACAAGTGGGTTATCGTCATATATTGTCTACTCGCGCGGCTGCTTGCGTGCAACTCCGCTCTTAATTGCAGCCTGTATGACTCTGCGTCTTACTTCCTCTACTACCTTCGTATTGAACACACTTGGAATAATATAAATACGGCTTAGCTCTTCTTCTGAAATAACAGAAGCGATAGCTTCAGCTGCTGCCAGCTTCATTTCCTCATTAATCGTAACTGCACGGCTGTCTAGCGCCCCGCGGAAAATACCTGGAAAGCAAAGGACATTATTAATCTGATTCGGATAATCCGATCTGCCTGTAGCGAATACAGCAACGAGATCCTCAGCCAGCTCAGGACGAATTTCCGGCTCCGGATTCGCCATTGCGAATACAATTGGTTCCACAGACATGGATTGTATATGCTCTCTAGTAAGAATGCCCCCTGCGGATACACCTATAAATACATCGGCATCTTGTAGTGCTTCTGTTAGACCACCGGATTGACGTTCTGGATTCGTATGCTCGGCATACCATTGCCACATCGGATTGCTGTAGCTGTTGTCAGCAGTGAGAATCCCTTCGCGGTCAACGCCGACGATGTGCATAGCTCCACCTGCAAGGAGCATTTTGGTGCATGCTGTACCTGCGGCGCCAATACCACATACAACGATTCGCGCTTCTGAAAGGTTGCGCTCCGTAAGCTTAAGAGCATTGAGAAGTCCAGCGTACAAGACGACGGCTGTGCCATGCTGATCATCGTGAAATACAGGAATATCAAGCTCTTCACGAAGCCTCTGCTCAATCTCGAAGCAGCGCGGAGCTGAAATATCTTCCAGATTGATGCCGCCGAATCCCGGAGCCATATGCTTCACAGCAGCAATAATCTCCTCAGTATCCTGCGTATCAAGGCAAATAGGGAAGGCATCTACCTCGGCGAACTGCTTGAACAGCATCGCCTTGCCTTCCATAACAGGCATTGCTGCATAGGGGCCTATATTGCCTAGGCCGAGCACAGCACTCCCATCAGAGACAACAGCAACGGTATTTCGCTTGATCGTTAAGGTATAGGCTTTGGCGGGATCATCATGTATAGCTCTGCAGACTCTTGCGACATCTGGGGTGTAGACCCTTGATAAATCATCGCGGTTCTGAATAGGGGTCTTGGGCTGAATGGTGATCTTGCCACCGAGATGAAGGAGGAAGGTACGGTCGGAGATATGCTTAAGCTTAATTCCAGGAATAGATTGAAGAGCTGCGGAGAGCCGCTCCGCGGCGCCAGCTTCGGTAATTTTAACAGTCAAGTCTCGAATGCTGCGGCTTTTGTCGGTATGAATGACATCAATGGCTACAATATCGCCCCCGGCTGATTCAATGGCAGTAGCTGCCTTGCCGAATTGTCCTTGCTGTGTGTCGATCTCGAGCCTTAGAATAATAGTCTTTCCTTCGATGCTGCGTTCCTTCATTGTGATCCGCTCCTTTTTATCTTGAATGGATAACCAGTGCTAAGTCTCAACTAGAATTCACTTTAGCTTGAACAGACATTCGTTACTCGGGGACAAAAACACCGTCACTGCAAGAGACGCAGGACGGCGTTAGGACAATTCAGCGGGTCATATTGTTGTTTGCGCTTAGTTAGTAGATCGGCTCGGAACTTCTCCGATGCTTCTGAATCATGAATCGCTGTCATCCATTTATCTACGGTTTCAATAGATTCCAACATCTCGCCGAAGCCGTTCTGGATGAAGTGTTCGCAGTTTTCTTCCTCTTGGCCAGGAATGGGCTCGTAGAACAGCATCGGTATGCCCTTGCTCATTCCCTCCGTACAAGTCATGCCCCCCGGCTTCGTGACGAGTACGTCTGCTACGTCCATTAGCTTGCTAACCTCTTTGGTGAATCCAATAATCTTAATATTCTCGTGCTGGAATAACGGATTGTGGAGCATTTTGTCCCGCACCTTCTCGTTATTACCCATACAAAAAATAAATTGCACACTTTCGCGCCATTTGGTCATGTATTCAAGCAGGCTGCCCTCATACATAATGCCCCAGCCGCCTCCCATAATTAATACGGTCGGCATCTGCTTCAGACCGAATTGCTCCTGCACTTCCTGTCTATCATGGATTGTCCAGAAATTAGGGTGAATCGGAATGCCTGTAACCTCAACATTATCAGAGGGAACACCATGGTCTGTCAGCTTCTGTTTCACTATATCGGTGGATACCAGGTATTTATTTGTTTCCTGGTTAACCCATGAGCCGTGTGCGTCGTAATCTGTAATGACTGTACATTGCTTAACATCCTGCCCCAGCCGCTTGAGTCGACTGACAACAGAGTTCGGTCCAGGGTGAGTGCATATGATGAGATCCGGCTTAAGCTGGGTTATGACTTGCGAGGTATGTGTATAGAACATACGGTGTAAGGCAAGCTGGGTGAATCGATTGAACGATTTTTTATAATTGCTGCGGTACATCAAGCCAACCATCTTAGGCTGCGTGCTGACCGTTTTGCGATAGGCCGAAATGATCCAGGGGCCTAACACAGGGTTGAGAAAATTGCCCAGCTCAATGACACGGGTCTGAATGCCCGGATCCAGCTGACGCAAGCCTGCCGCTAGGGCATATGCTGCCTGCGTGTGCCCTGATCCGAAGCCTTCGGAGAGCAGGAGCACTCTTTTCTTACGCATAATGTCACCTACTTTTCTATTTCCATATTACGACTCTGTAGAGGTTAACACAAGTAATCCTGACATGATCTGTTCACATTTTATTAGAGAAGCCTTGTTTTTACTACCTGCTTGCGCGGGTACAGATAAATAATTTATTGTTAAGCTGTTGGCAGGAATAAGCAATAGCTCGGTAATCCAGATGAATGAGCAGTTATAGCTGAAGAAGGAGCAGGTGATGCATAGTGGATAATGATACAGTGAACAAGGCTGATGCCGTATCAGTAGGCGATATCGTTAATGCTGAAGTAAGGACAGGCAAATATGTAGGTGAAATAGTCGAGATCAATGGCTCAAGGGCACTCGTTAAGATTGTTGCTGTGCTGAAGCATCCGGAGCAGGGTGATCTACATAATCCTTATAATCCCGACGTACCTATGTTTCATGAGCGCAGAGCGTTGAGCTATACAGAGAAAACGAACATTCCAGTACGCGCCCTTACACACTATACAGGCATTGTACCCGCTTATAAGGATTCGCTGATGGCTGCTGCGCAGTCCGAGATAGAGACGCTGGATCGATTGAAGCGATGGGCAGAGCTTGGTCTACAGCAGCTTAGACAGCTTGAGAAGGAATATGACAATCTCAAATAACCAAGCAGGTATGATGGAAAAGCACCCCATCCATGGGGCAATAGAAACCATCTATTGCTGCTGGATGAGGTGCTTTTACGTTAGTTTGCTTTATTATTTCATTATTTATTAATAAATGCGGTTTTAATTGGGTCTCGATAAACAACCTGAAGGCCTAGTGCATCGGATAGGGCGGCAAGGGGAAGATAAGTTTTGGTTTCTTTCCCGATCGTGCGCAAAAACGCAGGAGGGCTATTGAGCTTAACCAACGTTCCGTCTATTCTTACCGAGGAGGAGCCGATCGTAAAGACGACTAGATGGCCGTTATACTCGACAGAAGCACTCTGAGCTGCATTGTTCCACTGGAGCCTGGCGCCTATCGCATTGGTAATGTCGCGCATAGGAACGAAGGTACGGCTGCTGCGCAGCACAGGCTGCCATGAAGAAGCGGGAAGCTCTGTACCATTCACGATGACGGAGATTGGCGTAGCAGCAGCACGAGGCCGCACAGTGCGATAGTCTCCCCAGATTACTGTGGAAAAGGTTGTGCCCATAGCTGCATAGCCTTTGCGAGTGGGGTGGATATCTCCATCAGCTATCGATGTTAAGGTTAACTCATTGCTCGCAAATGCAGCACTGACGAAAGCGGGCTTCATCGCATAGCCGTCCGCAGTTAATCGAGCTTCTATCGCTTTCAGGCGCTCCCCAAGCTGGTTGACGCAAGTGATCAGAAATTGCCGATCCTCTTCGGGATATAATGGAATGGTTACGGAGCCTATCTTCATCGGAGCAGGAATAGGCAGATACTGATCGGAAGCTACAATCTGAGCATCGGGATTCAGCTCCAATAGCAATCTTAACGTAGACTCGAGCTGCTGCTCGTAATTGTCCAGCTGCTCCTCGAATATAGCGGCTACATCTTCATGGGGAAGCCCCAGCTCCAACTGGTCGACAATGGCATACAGATCATTGCCGCCTATTGTAATCACAATAAGATCAGCCAAGCGGATGGAATCTGCCATAAGAGAAGTCTGACTAATGACCTTCTCTGCCCTAGGATCAGGCAGTTCAGATTGAATATCATCCGCTGTAACTGCAGCTCCCGATGCAACTGCCTCCACAAGTCGGCCGAAGCCTTCCGTCTTCAGCCCGAGAATGCCGAAGTTCACATATTCAGAGCGAAGGCCATGGAATAATGCTTGCTCGTACACATGCTCTACATACCCATAAGGGACAGATTGCTCGGTGAATCCATGCTCATAGCCAGCGGTTAGAGAATCACCAATGCCTACAATTCGATATATTCCGTCATCCTCTGCTAGGCCTGCAGCAGTTGCAGAATGGCCCCCCAGACTATGTAGGGGTAAAACGAACAAACTAACAGTAAATAATGCCAATAAAGTGCGGGCTCCAACTTTCCTAAACTTGCTATACACCTATGACTCCTCCTTTTGTTAATATACAAGTAAGCTTCCTAATAGATCCGAACAATGACGAAATTAAGCAACATTTATCACAATTATAAAAATATTAGATTGGCTTCCGTTTTGCATAATGTTATATTAATATAATAACCGCATTGGCGGAATACGGCTGAGAAGTTGGTTAACCTTAAACGAAAGCTGTTTGTTGTGTATTTTATTTCAACGGAATACGAACGATTTCCTTCTATATTGGATGAATAGTTTGTTTTCCTGAGTATGCAAGAACAGCAATGGATCGTTTAAGCGAACAGGAATGGTAAGGGCTGGTCGGGTGTGCCTCGCTGGCTGCCGTTCTATATACCGTACCGAGCCCAAGTGAAGCGTCCACTGCGTTTTCGCAAATGGCTTGGTTCCATTGCGCTTGCCCAAAAATCTTCTGATAGAAAGGTTGCATACAATGAAAGAGAAAATTTTTGGATTACCGCCGAAGCAAGGTCTCTACGATCCGCGATTTGAGAAAGATGCCTGCGGCATGGGGTTTGTGGCAAACATCAAAGGAATAAAATCGCATACTGTCATTCGCCAAGCACTGACGCTTTTGGAGAACATGGAGCATCGCGGCGGTCAAGGCAGCGAGCCAAATACGGGAGACGGTGCGGGTATTCTGCTTCAGATTCCTCACAGCTACTTTGCTCGTGAGCTGAAGCAGCAGGAGATTGAACTGCCGCAAGAAGGAGAATATGCGGTAGGTATGGTGTTTATGCCTCAGGATGAAGAGGCGCGCAGCTCATTCGAGCGCGATCTAGAAAATATCATTCGTGAGGAAGGCCAATCACTTGTTGGCTGGCGGACTGTACCTACGAATGACAAGAAGCTTGGCAAATCAGCCCTTTCGGTTAAGCCTTTCGTACGCCAAGTATTTATCGGCAAGAACGAGAGCTTGAAGGACGAATTGGCGTTTGAACGTAAACTATACGTTATTCGCAAGCGTGCTGAACTTGCTATTCGCTATTCCGACAAGAAGTTCGGAGAGATGTTCTACTTCACCAGCTTATCAAGCAAAAAAATCGTATACAAAGGGATGCTCACAACAGAGCAAGTAGGCTCTTTCTACACGGAGCTTAACGATGAATCTCTCGTTACAGCGATGGCTCTCGTCCATTCCCGTTTCAGTACAAATACATTCCCTAGCTGGGAGCGCGCGCATCCGTTCCATTATCTGATTCACAATGGTGAGATCAACACGCTTCGCGGTAACGTGAACTGGATGCATGCTCGTCAGACGCTGTTCGAGACCGAATTGTTCGGCAGCGATATGGATAAAGTAAAACCGGTTATCAACCCAGATGGCTCGGATACAGCAATGTTCGACAATACGCTGGAGTTCCTGTACCTGTCTGGTCGTTCATTGCCTCATGCGGCAATGATGATGGTTCCTGAGCCATGGTCCAACCATGAAGCAATGGATGACGACAAAAAGGCGTTCTATGAGTATCACAGCACATTGATGGAGCCTTGGGATGGACCAGCTGCTATGGCCATTACAGATGGTACGCAGATCTGTGCGTATCTCGACCGTAACGGTCTTCGTCCAGCTCGCTATTATGTAACGAAGGACGATCATATCATTCTCGGTTCTGAAGCGGGTACGGTAGAAATTCCGCCAGAAAATATTTTATATAAAGACCGTCTGCGTCCAGGACGTATGCTCGTGGTAGATACGAAGGAAGGCCGCATCATCTCTGATGAAGAAGTGAAGTCGGAGATTGCTTCCCAGAATCCTTACCGGGAGTGGCTGGATGAGCATCTTGTTGATCTAGAGGATCTGCCAGATGCGCCTGAGCTTCCTGAGCTCGATCATGAAACAGTGCAGCAGCGTCAGCAATCCTTCGGCTATACCTTCGAGGATTTGCGTAAAGTGCTCGAGCCAATGGCTAGCAGCGGCATGGAGCCGATTGCGTCTATGGGCTACGATGCTCCTCTTGCTGTATTGTCAGAGCGCCCACAGCGCTTGTATAACTACTTCAAGCAGCTGTTCGCTCAAGTAACGAATCCGCCAATTGACGCAATTCGTGAAGAAATTATTACAGCTGTAGGCACAACGATTGGGCCTGAGCGCAACTTGCTGAAGCCAGAGCCTGAGAGTGCACGCCATATTAAGCTGGCAACACCAATCTTGTCGAATGAGCAATTCGCTAAGCTGCGTCATGTACGTCGTCCAGGCTTCAAGTCCATTACGCTGCCAATCTTCTTCCCAGCAGCAGAGGGCGAAGAAGGATTGCGTTCTGCACTTAAGCTGATGTGCGAAGCAGCCGACCGCGTTATTGACAAAGGCCATAACATTCTGATCTTGTCCGACCGTGGTGTGGACAAAGAGAATGCGGCTATTCCTGCTCTGCTTGCCGTATCAGCGCTACATCATCACTTGATTCGTCAAGGTACTCGTACGAAGGTAGCCCTGCTTCTGGAATCCGGAGATCCGCGTGAAGTGCATCACTTTGCACTGCTGCTAGGCTATGGTGTCAGCGCAGTTAACCCGTACTTGGCTTTCGAGACGCTTGACGATATGATTCGCCAAGGTCTTCTGAGCAATATTTCACATGAGAAGGCTGTTAAGAACTTTATCAAGGCAGCGACGAAGGGCGTTACGAAAGTATTGTCCAAAATGGGTATCTCGACGATCCAATCGTATCGTGGTGCACAAATATTCGAAGCGCTTGGTCTTAAAGAAGAACTTATTAATGAGTATTTCACATGGACTCCATCACGTATCGGAGGCATTGGCCTTGATGTCATTGCTGAAGAAACGCTCAAATACCATAATCTTGCTTACTCTGAGCAAGAAGGCCGTGTGAAGGATCTTGAATCCGGCGGCGAATATCAATGGCGCAAAGACGGCGAAGAGCATTTGTTCAGCCCGCAGACGATTCATACGCTGCAGATGGCTTCCCGTGCCAATGATTACAAGCTGTACAAGAAGTTCTCTAATCTTGTACAAGGCGAAGACAAGAAGCATATGATGCTTCGTTCCTTGCTTAAGTTCAAAGATGGCTTGCAGGCTATTCCTCTTGAAGAAGTAGAGTCGGTTGAATCGATTCTGACGCGCTTCAAGACGGGTGCAATGTCCTTCGGTTCGATCAGTAAGGAAGCTCACGAAAGCCTGGCTATCGCGATGAACCGTCTCGGCGGCAAATCCAATACAGGTGAGGGTGGAGAAGATCCAGCTCGCTTCATTCCTGATGCGAATGGTGATTCCCGTCGCAGTAAAATCAAGCAAGTCGCATCGGGACGTTTCGGCGTAACGAGCAACTACTTGGTTAACGCCGATGAGATTCAGATCAAGATGGCACAAGGCGCGAAGCCTGGTGAGGGCGGACAGCTTCCAGGACGTAAAGTATATCCTTGGGTTGCTGAGGTTCGTGGCTCAACTCCAGGTGTAGGCCTGATCTCGCCTCCTCCACATCATGATATTTATTCGATCGAGGATTTGGCAGAGCTTGTTCATGATCTGAAGAATGCGAATCCACGTGCACGTATTAATGTTAAGCTCGTATCTGAGGTAGGTGTCGGCACGATTGCAGCCGGTGTTGCGAAAGCTCGCGCAGACGTTATTATGGTCAGCGGCTACGATGGAGGAACAGGTGCATCTCCTATGAACTCGATCCGTCACGCGGGTCTGCCGTGGGAGCTTGGACTTGCAGAGACTCATCAGACGCTTATGATGAATAACCTGCGTGACCGTGTAGTCATCGAAACCGACGGTAAGATGATGAATGGACGCGACGTTGCAGTAGCTATTCTGCTTGGAGCAGAAGAGTATGGCTTCTCAACCGCACCGTTAGTCGTTCTCGGCTGTGTGATGATGCGTGTATGTCAACTGGATACTTGTCCTGTCGGCGTAGCAACACAAAATCCAGAGCTTCGTGCGAAGTTCATGGGTGATCCAAGCCATGTCGTTAACTACCTGCGCTTCGTAGCGGAGGAGCTGCGCGAGATTATGGCTGAGCTCGGATTCCGTACCATTAAAGAAATGGTTGGCCGTGTGGATATTCTTGAATCCAAGCAGCTGGTTGATCATTATAAAGCCAAAGGTCTTGACCTTGCTCCATTGCTGTACCAACCGGATGTACCGCAGGATGCTGCGCGTCATAACGTACAAGAGCAAAATCATGGTCTTGAGCTGTCGCTGGACGTACAGCATCTCGTGCCTGCAGCTCAAGCAGCGATCGAAAGCGGCGAGCGTGTACGCGGTTCATTCCCGGTATGCAATACGAACCGTGTTGTCGGAACGATCCTTGGCAGTGAAGTGACACGTCGTTACGGTGCAAAAGGCTTGCCAGAGGATACGATCTCATTCCACTTCACAGGTTCTGCTGGTCAGAGCTTCGGCGCATTCGTACCGAAGGGTATTACACTCTCGCTCGAAGGCGATTCGAATGACTATGTCGGTAAGGGACTGTCAGGCGGTAAAATAATCGTTGCTCCATCTCCGAAGGCGACATTCGTTGCAGAGGAGAATGTTATTATTGGTAATACAGCGCTATATGGCGGTACAGACGGAGAGGCTTACATCCGTGGTATTGCTGGCGAACGGTTCGCGGTACGTAACAGTGGCGTGAAGGTCGTTGTAGAAGGCGTGGGCGACCATGGCTGTGAATACATGACCGGTGGACGCGTTGTTATTCTAGGGGAAACAGGACGTAACTTTGCGGCAGGGATGTCTGGCGGTATTGCTTATATCTATGATCAATCCGGTGAGTTCTACAAGCATTGCAACCTCGAGATGGTGCTGCTTGAGAGACTTGAGGAGGAAGCGGATATTGCTGAGCTGCGCGGTATGATCGAACGCCATACTGAATATACAGGTAGCGGCATCGGTAATCAGGTTCTTCAGGACTGGGATGCATCGCTTGCTAAGTTCATCAAAGTTATTCCGAAGGACTACAAAAAAATGCTGGAGCATATCCGCAAAGCTGAGGATTCCGGTCTGACATCGGATAAAGCATTGCTTGCGGCTTTTGAAGCCAGCATGAAAGAGCTCGCTCGTACTGGCGGCTAATATAGCTTATAAACAAAGGAAAAACCGTGACTCTGTTAACAGAGTCACGGTTTTTCCTTTGTTATCGCCTAGCCATAATAGATTATTCGACAAATAGTTACCAAAAAAGAAAAAATACGCTGTCATCATACGACATAATCTAGCTTTTGTATTAGGTATAATAACATTGTTGTTCGAAATATACATAGAGTAGGAGTCGGATATGATGCATGGAGAGTATGCTGTAGCCAAAGGAGATAGTCGTATGGAATTAGATATTAGAGAGATATTGGTACAAATGGGCATTCCATCCGAGAAATGGCCTGCTGATCTAGTTATACCCGAGAACGAAGAGAACTAATTCATCATACGCTCAGCACGAACGAATGCAATGAAGCGCTTGGTCTCGTCAGCTGTCAGCTTGCGCCCATCTACGCTTAAGTTATATTTCTGCAAAATCTCCTCATCGGATAATTCCAGATGATCAACAAAGTTTTTTATATCTTCGCTTAAAGCCACCTGAGGATTCAACGTCCTGCCAACCAAATAATCAATCGTTACTTGGTACAGGTCAGCAAACTTCGCCAAAGTTTCGGTATCAGGTTCTCTGCGATTTTTTTCGTAATGAGATAATGCAGCCCTGGAAATGCCAAGCTTTGCTGCGGTTTGCTCCTGTGTCCACCGTTTTTCATCCCTCAATTGAGCAATTCGGTTTCCGATATTCATCCTAATTCCTCCTAAAATAACCGATTTCCGCTACACCTATATTAATACGGAAACGTTAGAAAAGCATTTAATGAAACGAAATGTCGCAATTTAATTGTTTATCCATTAATTATGGTTGACATGTTACATATTGTATCGTAGAGTTAGGGGTATGTAGGATACGTTTTGTATCATTTATATGTTGTACAAAATCAAATTCCTTTATACCTAGGTTTATCGGAATTTTAGAGCTAGGAGTGAATGATGGACGCTCAATTTAGTACTTTACGCACAAATATCCGGTTAAAGCTTAATGAAGGAATTAAGGCCGACCTGGGATTGCTTGATGAACAGGGTCTTCTCTTAACAGGGTCCACAGCACCAGTTGTCCTCCTTAATATGAACCAATCAGGATTAGGCTTCTTATCTGGATTAAGGCTTCCTGTAAACAAGGGCTACATGGTGGATTTTTATGTGCGTATAACGGGCATTTCACTTAATTTACGGGGGCATATCGTTTGGAGAGAAAAGCGTGACAATCTATACGAGTATGGAGTAGCGTTCCACCCACCTAACAGACTCAAAACCATTCTTATTCGTATTCTGAACCAAGAGATATTAAGGCAAAGCCCCGGCCAATTCAAAATTCATCAGCTCTATAGAAAGCTGAATCAGGATGTGAGAAGGGTTAGGGAGAGCAAGACGAGGGGCTCAGAGCTGAGATAAGCACTATTTATTTTATTACTAATAACAAGTATACAGTCGGGGTGGGATGACCTATGTCGAGACCTATGTCTAGACCTAATGATAATCGCAAGCTTATTACCTATTTAAATCCAGACTCTCCGATAGCAGAAGCCTATCGTTCTCTTCGTACCAACATTCAGTTCTCGTGTATAGATGAACCGCTCCAGACAATCATGGTAACCTCCTCACAATCGGGGGATGGTAAAACCACGACTATAGCGAATCTTGCAGTCGCTTATGCACAAGAAGGCAAGAAAGTGCTCATTATTGACGCAGATTTGCGTCGGCCAGCTCTACATACGATTTTTGCCCAATCTAACCAGTCCGGACTAACCAATGTGCTTGCTAATCAAGTTGAATGGCAGGAAGCGATTCACAGCACCTCGACGGAGCATTTGTTCTTCTTAGGCTCGGGACCGACACCACCTAACCCTTCCGAGATGCTAAGCTCCAAAAAAATGAATGTACTAATTGAACAGCTGAAGGAGCATTATGACATCATTTTATTCGATGCCCCGCCTTCTCTAATCGTTACAGATGGACTTATTCTGGCTTCGAAATGCGATGGCGTTATTGTGGTCATCAGCGTTGGCATGACGAAGCGTCAACAGGCCAAAAAGCTGTATGCCAGCTTAGAGCATGTAAAAGCTAGAGTGCTTGGTGTCGTTCTGAACAATAAGAAAAAGAAAAACAAAGATCAGATGTATTACAAATATTACGGTATGAATTAGGTTGTGACTGGAGGCAGCTCGGTTTGAAAATTGTTGTATTGGCTGAAGGAATGGAAGAGCAGTTGTGGCCGCTATCAAGCGTTAATCGTCCCAAATCGTTGCTGCCTCTGCTGCAGAATCCAGAGGGTGCTGCTGAATCGCTGCTGCAGCGCCTCTGGAGACAATTACAGGCGAGTGATCTAGGTTCACAAGCTTTTGTCACAGTGAGCAGTATGCATGCGGATTGGTTGCTGGGGCAGCTTGGCGCGGCAGCTCGGCTCATTCGATTACCTCAGCATGCGAATGTTCTCCCCTCTATAGCGCTTGCAGCTTCTTATCTGTATTCCGTTGCAGGAGCTCCTCTCACGGAGTCGCTCATCGTTATTCGAGCTGACCTATATCTCGATGATGCGAAGTTCGATGAGTTAATAGCAGCTCTCTCGGAGCTTCCTCGCTCTGGAGATAAGGGCTTCACAGCACTCGAGAGCATTGGCGGAATTACCGCTATACGAATGAATTCACTCCTTACAATGCTAACGTCAAGCAGCTTGCCCGTCCCCTATGAGCAGTTATACATGCAGTTCGAACGATTGAGCGAGTCTCCTATGAATAAGGAATGGACAACCCTTCATGAAGGTGTTCTGACTTCGCTGCGTGCAGATGCAGGCATGTCGCTTGTAGATGGCTGGATGAAGCTCACTGAGGTTACAAGGGATAGCCAAGTGGGGAAGGGCAGGATGATCGGAGCATGCAATAATAGCTATCTTTTTAATGAGCTGAATATCCCAATAGCTGTGGTAGGACTGTCGAATGTCATCGTGGCAGCTGGCCCTAATGGTATTCTGGTGACGAATCGCGATACACCTATTCCATTCGGAGAATTAGCTGACATGCTAGATAATCGGTCTCCATATGTGGAACGAAGCTGGGGAAGCGCTCAGGTGCTGGAGCATAGCCAGCATGAGGAGCAGCAGGTAATGATTAGACGAATGACCGTGAAAGCGGGACATAACATCAGCTGCGAGCTTCATTTGACTCATAAAAAAGTATGGACGATCGTATCGGGTGAAGGGGAACTGCTGCTGGACGGTACGCTCAGCATGATTAAACCCGGCGATGTGGTGGAGATTGGTATTAGAAAATGGCATAGTATGCGTGCAAATTCTGAGCTTGTGTATCTAGAGGTGCAGAGCGGAGCCAATCTTGGGGAGGGAATCGTCCTAGCAGATGAATGGGATGATATCCGCAGTCTTATGAATCAGGAGGTACCGTTCTCGTGAAGCGTGGTCTAAAAAGGTCATTGATCGGAGTAAGTATAGGTGTCGCAGTGATCGGTGTGGCGATCATAAGCTATGGCTGGTATTTGTACAGCTCAGTGAAGGATACGGCGGATAAAATCTATGAGCCGATCCCGCCTCAACAGTATGTGAGTAAAGATCCTGAAGTTACTCCAAGCATGGAAGAATTAATTGATGAGGGCAAGCCTTTCACCGTAATGGTAATGGGGGTGGATCAGCGAGGGGATGATCCGGGTCGTTCCGACACGTTAATTGTGCTTGGAGTCAATCCTCTTAACAAATCGATACTCATGTTCAATATTCCCCGAGACACGAGAACCGAGATTGTAGGGCATGGCACTGTGGATAAGATTAATCATGCTTATGCTTTCGGTGGTGCCGAGATGTCGAAGGCAACCGTTGAGCAATTCCTAGATTACCCCATTGATTATTATATTCGAATTAATATGGAAGGCTTCGCCGAGATGATTAATCTAATAGGCGGCGTTGAAGTGAATAATCCGTTCTCCTTCGATTATGGCGGCTATGTTTTTGACAAAGGGACACTGCAATTGGATGGCGAGAAGGCCTTACTCTACTCTCGTATGCGATATGAAGATCCAAGAGGAGACTTCGGAAGAAATGAGCGCCAGCGTGACATCATTAAGAATGTGATGAAAAGCGCGTTAAAGTTCTCCAACATTACACAGATTGAGAAGCTGCTCGGTCAATTGGGCGGTAGTGTCAAGACGAACATTACGTTCGACGAAATGAAAACCTTCCTGAAGGACTATCGTTCTGATCTTGAGAAGATAGATACCGTTGAAATAGCAGGAAAAGGCGAGACGATTAATAAGATTTGGTATTATATCGTGAGTGAAGAGGAAAGAATGAAAGTACATGATTTATTGAAAAATCAGTTAACTACGGCTGTACCGTCCTAGCGAGGGCGGTTTATTTTTCTTATTAAATGTAAACGATTACAAAAAAATAACGACAAAATATGAGGGAAGTATTGACAACTTTCGCTATTTGTCATAAAGTATGAACATAAAGATACATAACGTAACATATAATAAATTATTGATACAATTAGTATATATGAAGTGGGAGTGATATAGTGGTTACAAGAGAGCAGTTCTATTGTGTTGGATGTGCCAAAATGGTACCTATTCTTCAGGCTGATGTATTGTTTCGGACAGGGTTTTTCAAGGTTATTCATCCTATGGGCTGCTGTATAGAATGTATGGCTAAGCAAGAGAAGACGCAAGCTGACACGATATCGCATCTGAAAGAAGAAGGTCTGGATGGCTATCTGCCAATAAGCGCACAGACGACTGCCGAGCTGATAAGACCACTTGTATATAGCTGTACGGAAAACCTCTATTCTACAGAAATTGTGTAGATAGAGGTTTTTTTATATAATGAACACGAAGTATTAAATTCCAGAAATAGGGGGTTAGCAGGAATGGAGCAGCCGATAGTTCGATTGCACAGCGTGACGAAACGAATCGGGAGCAAGACGATCATCGACCAGTTGTCACTGGATTTACCAACCGGTGAGGTATTTGGTTTCCTTGGACCTAATGGTTCGGGTAAAACGACTACAATTCGTATGATGGTTGGACTTATGTCGCTAACTTCTGGCGAGATTACCATCGGAGGCCATAATATAAGTGGGGATTATGAGAAGGCCATCCGCAACGTCGGGGCAATTGTAGAAAATCCTGAAATGTATAAATATTTGAGCGGCTATCAGAATCTAATTCATTATGCGCGAATGATTCCGGAGATTACGGCGGAACGGATTGATGAGGTTGTTGCACTTGTCGGACTGGAGGCACGCATACATGATAAAGTCCGGACCTATTCCCTAGGGATGAGGCAGCGGCTTGGTGTAGCTCAAGCTATACTGCATAAGCCTAAGCTGCTTATTCTGGATGAACCGACTAATGGTCTTGATCCAGCGGGTATAAGGGAGCTGCGAGATTATCTCCGGCAGCTTGTGAAGCAGGAAGGCATTGCGGTATTCGTCTCTAGTCATCTGTTGTCGGAGATGGAGCTTATGTGTGACCGTGTAGCCATTATTCAGAGCGGGAAATTAATCGATGTCATTACGATACAAAGGGAACGCAGCTCTGAGGCCAGCTCCCGAGTTCAGTTCGAGGTGGACAGAGCGCAGGACGCCCTTCAGATGATGATCAGCTCCGGTCATGAGGCAAAGCTTGATGGCGGCTCTCGAATTGCTATTGAGGCGGATAGAGAGCTTGTAGCAATGCTTAATGCTCAGCTAGTAGCAGCCGGTATTAAGGTGTATGGCATAAGCGTACATAATAAATCTTTGGAGGATCAATTCCTGGAAGTGACTGGAGGCGAGCGTATTGTTTAATTTTGTGCAGCTCGTTAGAAACGAGAATTTGAAAATTTATGGTCGTGCCAGAGCATGGGTCATGCTAGGAATTATGCTGGGGCTGAATCTGGTCATCTCGCTCATCACCTTCTTTGTAAGCAATGAGATGCCAACCATGTGGATGATGATGAACATTGAGGCTGTTGTTTCCTTCCTGCTGGTGACGACCTTCACAGCGGTTATCGCAGCAGCAAGTGTAGCTGATGAGTTCACAACAGGTACGATCAAGCTGCTGCTCATCCGGCCATGGTCGCGTTCCAAAATACTATTATCCAAGTATATATCGGTTCTCTTATTTGGACTGCTTCTGACAGTGGTTCTGTATGTGTTCACCTTTGTACTCAATATTCTGCTATTCGGCTATTCAAACGCCCCTGCTTCAGAGGAGTTCTCTCCGCTAGTAAGCGGTTCAGCAGCTTCATTCATGCTGAAGTATTATGTATTGAAATTCATACCCTTGGTTATAACAGCGACCCTGGCCTTCATGCTCTCCACCGTGTTCCGCAGCGGGGGTCTTGCGATTGGCCTGTCATTGTTCCTCATACTCGGCGTGAATACGCTAATGAAGCTTGTTGCCATGCTAGATTATGAGTGGATCGATTATTTGATCTTCGTACATCTGGATCTAGTGCAGTATTTGGTGCAAGCGCCGCTGCGCGAAGGGATGACAATGGGCTTCTCACTCCTTAACCTTGCCGTCTATTATGTCATATTCATAGCTCTCACTTGGTACGTATTCAATAAGAGAGATGTGGCTGCGTAGAAGGAAAGCACGTGAATAAGCCGTTCTCTGCTGGTATCTGTCTTGGGAGACAGAAGACCTGCAGGGAACGGCTTCATGCTGCCAGTTATAGCTCAGGCGTAAGGTGCATATCGAATCAAGTTAACCTGCTTGTCGCGCTTTTTCTCTGTCCTTGTCCTTCGGCAGATCCTTCGCTGCTGCAGGATTATCCGTCTCGGACAGCGGTCTCGTACGTGTCTCCTGAGGACGTTCCATCCGGCAGCTGCCATTGATGCTGCCCCCATCATGAATGATAAGCGTATGCGCGGTCACATTACCTGTTATTTGACCAGTGGCCGTAATAGTCAGTCTGCCTCTCGTTGTGATTTCACCATGTACTTTGCCGGCAACTGTAACGTCTTTAGCACTAATGCTAGAGCGGGCAATGCCCGACTCCCCAATGATGACATCTCCCATGCATTCAATGTCACCGCTGTACTCTCCTTCAATTCGAAGCCCTGCTTCGCAAATCATTTTACCCTCAGCATGTGTTCCCTGTCCGATTAATGTATCCGTAATAGTAATGCGCTTATTATCTTTGAACATAAACAATTAGTCCTCCTTCACGAGCCGCAAATACTTGAGAGGATTAACGGCTTCTTCTTTTTGTGCAATCTCAAAATGTAAGTGGGGTCCGGTACTTCTGCCGGTCGAGCCGAGTAAGCCAATCTTCTCGCCACGCACGACAGTGTCACCCTCTTGTGCTTCAATATGTTGGAGATGCATGTAGACGCTTTTAAGTCCATTGTGGTGATCAATAATGATGTAGTTCCCCTCTGAGCTGCTGTAGCCGGTTTCCGATACGTCTCCATCTGCGGCACTAAATACCGGATCGCCAAGCTTTCCGGAGATGTCGACGCCGGCATGAAAGGTTGAACGACCGGTGAAGGGGTCCTTGCGGTAACCGAAGCCTGACGTCATCTTGTGGGACTTCGTCGGCCAGCCGGAGGGAATAGCATCCATCTCAGCCTTGTGTGCGATAGCACGCTGGAGCGATTGCTCCATCGTTTCTTCCATCGAATCAACCATAGAGCTAAGCGCTTGGAGGTCGAGTGAGGATTTGCGTGCCATGGCGGCAAGCTGCTTCGTCTGGTAGGAAGCAGGAGAGAGACGGGAGACTGCATCAGCAGTTGACGCCGACGAGCTATTCGTTCTACTTGTGCTGTCCATACTAGATGGGGTGACGACACTGCCATATTTCTCAACAAATTGTTTAAGCTTGTTCTCTAGTTCCTGAAGGTCATTCACCCTGGTTTGCATATCTTGCGATTGGCGTGACAGGCGGACTATTTCCTGCTGTAAGGAGACGATCGCTTCCTCCTTGCTGGATACCGTTTGTGTGAACTGAGCAGTCTGCTGAGACAATTGATCCTCCAGTTCATCAAGCTCGTATGCGGATTTAATCTGAAGCCCGGCAATACAGCCTGACACAGCGAGCACTGCAGCAGCAGGGGCAGCTACAACCGACCGCTTCGATACGTGAAACTGTTTGACGTCTTTGTCAGCGCCGCGCATCACCACGAGTGACCATAGGGGCTTCCGCGCTCGTTTCAATAGTCGTTCTCCTTCCGGCCGGTATGAGATTTTAGAACGTTCTAATGCTATTTATTCTAAAAAAGACAGAAACATGCCAAAAAAAGAAAGCGGCTCTTCTGCGAGAACCGCTTTCTATCGTTATTATTAGGAAACATTAATCTTTGAGAGTGCTTCTTCCATTGCTGGAGTGAATGCGAAGACACGGCCCTGTGATTGCTCTGGTGGAAGAGTTGCAAGCTGGTCGATTCGGCGCTGAACCTCATCCTTCAGCTCGGCTGCCCGGCTCCAATATTGCTCTTGGTTAGCCGTATCGCTCTCGCCAGCAGCTACGTATTCTACAATGGCCTTCTCATAGAATTGAATATCCCATTGGAACTTGCTGATCCCTTCATCTAGCACCTTGAGGAGCTCAGCTGTTTGGCTGTCTTGCTTGAATGAACGATATTCAGCAAGTAGAATTCCACGGTTATAAGGGTCATGCTCCTTAGCTTGCTTCAAAGTCTCAAGGGCGTCATCCCACAACGCTTGGTCCTTAAGCTGGGCGTAGGATTGCTCCAGCCATTCAAATTTGGTCAAACTGAAAGCTGAATGATCCGGTGACTTCTTAATCGCCTTGTTCAGGGATGGCAGCAGCTGGCTAAGCTGTACTTTACCTTGTGAAGCGATGCCGATAGCTTCCTGGAAGTTATTATGTGCGCTCAATTGCCGCGAAGACATAATGAGCAGAATAATGGTCATTAGGCCGACAGCTGACGGATAGACGATATGACCCAGCCTTTTGAAGGAGGATAGTCTATCCATAGTGAGCAGCTTGCCATAAGGTGCCAGCATACATCCTAAGCTAATAAACACAAGAGAGCTCAAGTAGACATAGCTCATGTCAAAGTCTAAGGCACTATGCATGAGAATGGCTAACGAGAAGATGAAGAAGATGAGGTGGCTTCCCCGTCTCTCTGGGAACTTCATATAAGCTCTAATGTACAGCAGATACATATAAGCAAGTAGAGCGATCAAGAGGAGAACGCCGATCCAGCCGATCTCTACGAGCGTCTGTACGAAATAGCTGTGGGCTTGACGGCTCCAATAGGGATTGTTCTGGTATTGCTCATATACAGCCTGCCAGCCGCCGCCTCCAGCGCCGAGCAGTGGATAGTCAGCGGCTACCTTCAAGCCATCCTCGTAGAACGTAAGGCGTTCAAGCACGCTATGCTGCTGTAGATTAATATTCTCGAAGCGGACAGCGATTTTGTCAGGAAGAAGACCGCGTATTCCGCTGCTCGTAAGCAGAAGGACGACAGCGAGTACCCCGATAACAATAATCGATGCCGGCACGGCAGCGAATGACCACTTGCGCTCAGCTAGCTTCGAGGTCTTTGCTTCCAGCCAAGGATACAGCTTCACGTGAATGAGATGGATAAGTCCAGCAGTTATGATGGAAGCTCCTGCGAGCAGCAGCCAGCTCTGTAATGGCAGCTTGCTGAATAGAGAAATCGTCTGAACTTCTTTCTCTGCTGTGGGCTGTACGATAGCAGCTATGCTATCTGCATTAGCTGTTATTTTGCCCAAGATGGCTAGAGTGAACAAGGCTGAGACCGCCAGATAGGCGATATAAGCGATCTGTCTGGACAAGCTCAGGAATGGCATAATGATCAGCACCATTACAGGGATAACGACAATTGCACCTCGTGAATAGGTCAGCAGGAATGACACAATAATCGGTACCAGCATCATTGCGTTAGCAGCGCGCATATACCAGCGGGTGCAAGTAGCTGTGTAATAGACAGTGATCAGCAATACGGCTGTCAGAAAAGCAGCATATGTATTGGAGTATTGGAAAACAGATGTTAATCGGTAGCCATCATGCGCCAGCCATAGCGCATCACGATAATACTGCTGGCCAAATAGATTAAGCAGGCCGAAGAATACGACAATGTAAGAGCTCAGCATGAGAGCATATTCGATTATTTTGCGTGTCTGCAGCTTCTCGGCTGCATATAACCCAGTGATGAATAGAGCTGCTAATAGAAAGGCGATATACATCATAAATTTGGCATAATAGCTCGAAACAGCTTGGAAGGATGACAGCCAATAAACGACAGGAAGCAGCAAGACGGCAATCGACAAAATACTTCGATGACTATTAAGCTGCCAATTGCTGCGGAAAAGATAGAAACAGGTTACAACTAATAGCACATAGCTATAAATAACTGCCTGATAAATGGCGGACTCGAAGCCATACTCAAACCCATTAAACAGCGCCTTCTGATAGGCGAAAATAAGGACAAATAACGCTAGCCCAATGGTTAGAATCCAGCGTAGTAAAGGGGAATCAGCAGAATTAACCGCTGTAACCTTCGTGCTGCTTGTTGCATTTTTTCGTGCGCTCATGTACAAACTCCTCGCTCAATAGTGTTACTCTCCACCATGTATTTTAACAAAAGAGGAAATAGATTACTATATGGGAGGGGATATTAGGGGCGATGGGGGTTGTGGGTTGTGGGAATATAACGAAAACAAACTCGAAATATCCGAGAATCTCGTAATACATATTCTACAATATTCGGGAGATTAGAGGCGGGAAAGGTATTCATAGAGGGTAAACTTTGATAGAATGGTAAGGATGCATTCATCACGAATATTTGGAGGAAATGTACAAATTAATATAAATAGGATGTAACAAATTCGTTTCAATAGTTACCACTACAAGTTTTATAAGAAGTTGGAGATGAAATAAATTGATTCTAAAAATATTTAGGTACTTAAAACGGAATAAAAATATTATTTTACAATTTATTAAAAGAGAAACGATAAGTCGATATAAAGGATCTCAACTAGGTTTTGCATGGACAGTACTTACGCCATTGTTGATGTTATTAGTATACACTTTCGTTTTTGGTGAAATATTTCAGGCCAAATGGAAATCTAACAGTACGAGTACTATAGAATTTGCTATTATTATTTTTTGCGGCTTAACTACCTACAATTTATTTTCTGAAGTAATATCCAGATCGCCACATCTAATAACGGGAAATCCTAACTATGTAAAAAAAGTTTTATTTCCTTTGGAAACATTTCCTGTAATAACTTTGGGAACTGCTCTAGTTAATGCTTGTATCAATTATGTTCTCGTAATTATATTTCAAGCCCTATTCGGCGGTGGAATCAGTTGGACTGTTTTACTTATGCCGATAGCTATTATGCCAATCATTATGTTTACATTAGGTCTATCATGGTTTCTTTCATCCTTGGGCGTATATCTAAGGGATATTGGGCAGATCATTGGAATTGCCGTACAGGCATTAATGTTATTAAGCCCAATTCTCTATTCGGTAGATGTTATTCCAGATCATTTCAAATGGTTTTTCTATATAAATCCTATAACATATTTTGTAGAGGATATTAGAAGTATTATTATTTGGGGTGAAATACCTGACATAAGTACCTTCCTAGTTGAATGCATACTGTCTGCAGTAGTTTTCGTTTTAGGTTTAATATGGTTTAGAAAAACAAAACAAGGCTTTGCTGATGTCTTGTAAGAAAGGTGTATGCATGGAAACTGCAATAAGTGTAGTAGATGTATCAAAAACATTTCGAATATATAACAGACCCTTGGATCGTTTAAAACAGATATTTGTTAAAAAAAAGAGATTTTATAAGGATTTTTCAGCCCTGCAACCCCTTAGCTTTGAGATCAATAAAGGGGAAGCAGTAGGTATTATCGGTAGAAATGGCTCAGGTAAAAGTACATTACTACAAATGATTGCGGGCACGTTAACTCCTTCAACGGGCAATATAAGTGTAAATGGAAGGGTAGCGGCCTTGTTAGAATTAGGTAGTGGCTTTAATCCGGAGTTCACAGGCAGAGAAAATGTTTATTTAAATGCAGCAATCCTTGGGATTAGTCGAGAAGAAATTGAAAGCAAAATGGATGAAGTTTTGAAATTTGCTGATATCGGTGATTTCATAGATCAACCTGTCAAAACCTATTCGAGTGGAATGTACGTGCGGCTTGCTTTTGCAGTATCCGTTAATGTTAATCCAGAGATTCTAATCGTAGATGAAGCTTTAGCGGTAGGGGATGGTAGGTTTCAATTAAAATGCTTTGAAAAGATAAAAGCATTAAAAAACTCAGGTAAAACAATACTTGTTGTTTCGCATGATTTACAAACGATTCGACAGATATGTGATCGAGTTGTTTTAATCGATCGAGGTGAATTGATTGAAATTGGAAATCCCAATGAAGTAGTCAACCACTATACCAAGTTATTATTCTCGAACGCTTTAACTTTACCTATTGAGCAAATTGAGCCTGATCAAGACATTGTGGATAGCGGGTTTAAAGGAGCAAATAGTGTAGATGAATCAACTACGAAAGAATATAGATATGGAAGCCAAGAAGGTACTATAGAACAAATTTATGTAAATGAAACGTTAGATATTGATTCCTATACACTAACTACATTAGAGGATTTAACGATTAAATTCAAAGCAATAGCAAATAAGGAAATACATCAACCTATTTTTGCTATGACAATAAAATCGGTAAAAGGGCTAGAGGTATATGGGACAAACACTTATTTTCAAAATATTCCTTTTAAAAAAATGGAAATGAATGAAGAGGTACATGTAGAGTTTCAACAAAGGGTGAGACTTATTCCTGGTGATTACTATATTTCTCTAGGATTTGTTGAGTTAGAAGATGGTGATATTGTGCCATTGGACCGAAGATATGATGTTATTGAATTGAAAGTATTGCCTCTTCAGAATGATAGGAGCTTTGGAATTTCTAATTTAGATAGTGTTATTCATTTGGAATTTGAATTAGAAAAGAAGGAGTATGAGGACTAATGAAAGAACAAATTGTATCGAATATGGAAGAAGTAGATATACTTGGTTATGACCTGTTTGTTGAAAAGATATACACAGGAACATATAAGGACTTAAAGAGTGACGAGGAGTCTTTTATTATAGAAGAATTAAAAAAAAAGGATTGGCAAGAGGTTGTTAAGCAGCAATTTCAAGATAAAAAACCTTGGCTCTATAAGATTATTACTGATCAAGGTAGATCACAATTCTTAGATTTAATTAATGTTAAACCAGGCGGTAAATATCTTGATATAGGCTCTGGATGGGGACAGGTGGCGATACCTCTGGCTCGATATGGATCTTGTGTTGCCTTAGATTTGACTCGTAATCGTTTGGATATACTTGCAGAAATAGCTAGACAAGAGCAAGTAAATCTAACAAAAGTGCAAGGTAATTTCCTTACATTTCCATTTAAAAAGAATATATTTGATCTCATTATTTTTAATGGTTCTTTGGAATGGATCGCTTCCGGTCGTGAAAAAAATGAATCGATTAGAGATAATCAAATAAAAGCATTGATAAGGGCGAGAGAAATACTTTCTCCAGAAGGCAGAATTTATATAGGTATTGAGAATAGCATGGGTGCAAAATATGTAATGGGCTCCAATGACGACCATACAGGAATATCACATCTTATGTATCTCCCAGAGAGCCATGGTAACCGTAAGTATAAGGAAATGGCTGATGGAGAAAAGCTGTTAGCCAAAACGTGGTCTTTACAAGAATATAAGCAAATGTTTGAAGAAGCTGGACTGCAGATAGAGAAAATTTATGGATGTTTTCCAGATTATAAATTGATTAGAATGATGGTTCAATTGGAAGATATTAATAATTATTTGTTATTTAATGAACATAATGTTGTTGAGCATGATGGTGCAACTGGCGGTTCAGTAGAGTTTTCAGAAGAGTTACTTCAACTCTACAAAACAATGGCGATTAATGGTGTTGCACAGTATTTTTGTCCATCATATGGTTTTGTTCTAAAAAAGGAAGGTTGAAAAAATGGAACTTATAAAGGCGCTATTACAATCTGGAGTCATTCTTGAAGAGGATGCGAAAAACATTCATATTCAAACTATGAACAATAATGGTGCTAGAAATGGTAGCGCTTCGACATCCCGCTTTTCGGTGAATCACGGCAATTCCCCTATTTGCTCTGTGAAGAAAGTTCCTAAGAATGGAATATTCAACATAGATTTATTGTTAACTCTACAAAATACAATGAGTGACGGACAAGGAATCCGTGCACCGAAAATTATCGATATCTATAAAGGACATAGTTGTTATTACATAGTTGAGGAATTTATAAAAGGCAGAACTTTGGACCGAATGAGCCAAGAGAATTTAATTGACTATACAGTAAATATTATAAGTGAAGTTCTGAATGAAATTTCTCATTTGAATATACTTCCTGTAGGAGAAGAAACATATGTAACAGAAATCACTGAGATAAGAGAGCGAGTTAAGTTAATATCCGGTTTAAATGAAGGATTGGATATCTTTTTAAAGCAATTAGACAAAAGCACTCTACTATTAAAAACTCCATTGGTATTAACTTCGGGCGATATTCTTGCACAGAATGTTATTATTGCTGAAAAAGTATCCTATTTAGTAGATTATGATCTTAGTAGGTATACAGAATTGTTTTGGACGGAAACATTAAGATTCCTTTTTTATTACAATAGGGCTAACTCCGATCATTCAATATCTGTAAGTTTGTTCAGCGAGATGCTGCCTAGTGGGATTGATATAGAGTTTCTCCAACTTATCTTTCTTCTAAAAGAAATGATTTTACAGGCGAAAATATACGAATCTGGACAAAATACTCTTTTGCAAAAACATCTGGAACATGAGTTTTTGGAAGTTTTCATGTCTTATTACAACATAGATAAAAGTATCGATGATAAAAGTGATGTCAGCTCAGTTGATTTACTGTTGTCTGAAGAAACGTTTATTCAAGTTTACTGGTTGGAAAATGAAAATCAAATGTATGATGAGAAGCGAACTGAGAAATCTGCAGTTTTTTTTGAAGAAAATAATGTTTATTCTATTCCTATAAAGAGAGAGATCAGTAGTTTAAGAGTAGACCCATTGAATAAACCGGCTTTTATAGAAATTTCTTCATTTAATTTAATTGGTAGTAATGGCGAGAAATACGATTTGATGAGTGAAAGCACTTTTAATATCCAGAACTGTGAATTGGTTTTTAGAAGAAATGAAACCGTAGGTATAGCATCATTAGAGAATGACCCACAAATTATTTTTGATGGTATATCAAATAAATATATACAAGAAGTTCAAATAGAAATGCGAGTTACAAAACATATCATAAATAAATTTACTGAAGAACTCAAAGCAGTGGAGTTAGTTAATCATTCTCTCAAAAACGAAAATATAATATTAGAAGCGAATAATGAAGAACTAAATGATCAAGTAGAGTTCCAATTGGCTGAGTTACAGAGAAAATCAGAGACTGTAATTAGTATGAGAGATAGCCTTAATAGAGCTAATTCCGAGGTTGTTTCATATAGAAATAGTAAATCATGGAGACTTACGAAACCACTTAGGCAACTTGGAACTTGTGGGAAAAGAAGCCTGCGTCGTATTAAGAAGAGCCTTCTACAAGAGAAACTTATTGGATTAAATCCTTCACATCAAGTTGAAGCATTAAGTAATAATGAATGGGAATCTCATGGGGAAGATCCTCAGTTTATAATACCGGCTGTTTATTCTAACTCTTTAGTAGAGATATCATATACTGGTAAAGCGTCAGTCCATACGCCCTTAGAATTATATTATGATTTGGGCGATGGGATGTCCGAACAGCAACGTATATCTTTGGGAAGTTTGCATACTGAATTAGATACAAGTGTAAAGCTTATTACTTTGCCGTCTTCTATTGTTGCATTACGCCTTGATATTGGGGATAAAGCACAGTCGTTCACTCTATATGATTTTAAGATTCGTCCAATTTATAAACCTGAACGATATATCCGTCCATTTTTAACCTTTTTCAAAAAGCATGGGCTATCAGTGAATTCCATCGTATTTCTTGCCAAAAAATCAATAAGGTTATTAAAAAATGAGGGAATACGGGGTTTAGTAAAGAAAAATAATTCTTTACTCCACTGGTCGATAAATGCTGAGTCAGGCATATCTGATTACGAATCTTATCTAAATAAATCAAAGAAAAGTGAAGCGGATTGGGCTAATATGAGAGCGGAGGCTAATGCTTTTCAATACCGTCCATTAATATCTATTTTGGTCCCGGTGTATAACGTAGATGAAGAATGGCTTAGACTATGTGTTCAATCCGTCAGGAACCAAGTCTATACGAATTGGGAGTTATGTATTGTTGATGATTGTTCTACAGTGCCACACATAGCTCGAGTGCTAAAGCAATTAACACTTGAAGATGAACGGATTAAAGTTAAGTTTCGTACTGAAAACGGTCATATTTCAAAGACATCAAATGATGCGTTTGATATGGCAACCGGTGAGTTTGTCGCTCTATTAGATCATGATGATGAGCTTGCGCCAGACGCTTTATTTGAGAATGTTAAACTATTGAATGAAATACCGGAATGTGATGTCATATACAGTGATGAAGATAAGATATCAGTTGAAGGCAAACGACATTCACCTTTCTTCAAACCAGATTGGTCTCCGGATTCCTTATTGTCTCAAATGTATACATGCCATCTTACCCTATACAGAAAAATATTAGTTGAAAAAGCTGGTAGGTTTAGAGTTGGGTATGAGGGGAGTCAGGATTATGACCTCATGATAAGAGTATCTGAGCTCACAAATGAAATTCATCATATTCCTAAAATTTTATACCACTGGAGAACAATCCCTAACTCCACAGCCAATAATGCTAATGTGAAGAATTACGCGCATGAGGCAGGACTTAGAGCACTGAATGATACGCTTAAACGAAGACAGATTGATGGTTGGGTAGAGGATGTTGAGGATATATCAAATATTTATAGAGTACATTATCGACCTACAGGAGACCCGAAAATATCGATAGTCATTCCAAGTAAGAACATGAGTGACGTACTTTCCGTTTGCTTAAGTTCGATCTTTGAAAAGTCGTCATACAACAATATTGAGGTCATCGTTGTTGATAATGGAAGTACTGAAATGAAGACCAGGCAGCTATATGATGAGTGGTTAAAGAGAGAGCCAATGCGATTTTTTGTACATCCATTAGATATTCCTTTTAATTATTCAAGGTTGAACAACTATGGAGTTTCTAAATCTACTGGTGATCTATTGCTGTTATTAAACAATGATATCTCGGTTATCACACCCGATTGGTTGAATGAGATGGCAGGACAGGCTATGAGAACTGAAATAGGAGCAGTTGGAGCAAATCTATTCTATCCTGATGATTCTTATCAGCATGCTGGTGTGGTTCTGGGAATTGGTGGTGTTGCTGGACATAGCCATAAATATTTCCCTAAATCGCATAATGGCTACTTCAGTAAATTAAAGCTGGTTTCGAATTACTCGGCTGTAACGGCAGCATGTTTAATGGTTAAGAGAGAAATTTACTCTGAAGTTCATGGTTTTGAGGAGAATCTGCAAGTGGCGTTCAACGATGTGGACTTTTGCCTCAAAATCCAGGAAAAAGGATATCGAAATATATGGTTACCTCAAGTGCAGCTTTATCATTATGAATCTAAAAGTCGCGGACATGAGGATACGCCGGAGAAACAAAAAAGATTTCAAGGCGAGGTTGAATGGATGCGTGAGCGCTGGGGTCATATCCTTGATAACGATCCTTGTTATAATACGAATTTGACTAAAGAGAGAGAGGACTACTCAATAGGAAACATATAGGGGCAGGTATTCATTATATTAGTCAAAAAGTAAAGAGTCTCGGTCATGCTATTTATCCGAACGGAAATTTTAGAGTGACGAGACTATATTTTGATTAAAGGATAAAGATAAAAGTCTTTGATATAGTAGCAAAATGGGGGCATTAGAGGAATTATATGAAAAATTCATCACTAAATAAAAATGTCATAATGGTAGTTGCTGTACTTACATCTTTATTATATATAGGCTACCTCTTCTATATTAAAGATAATGATCAACGTCATATATATAGTCTGACATTGCTAATAGCTGCTCTATTTATCTTTGCATTAAATAAATTCAAAAATAAGGCAATGATTTCCATAATACTAATTGCAGGAATATTATATATTGGAATGACTCCTTACTTTTCACCAATAGATGAAGGGGCTCATTTGGATTACATAAGGTATATATCTGAGCATAAAAAGCTACCAACTTTATTCGATAATATTAATACAAGTGATCTTGCTCAACTTACAACGGAGTCTGTGCCAGGAGGACTCCAATATGAAGCAGTGCATCCACCGTTATATTACATAGTTGGAGCTTTTTTATCTACACTTTTTTTCAACCACATCAGCATTAGTTTTTGGGCTCTGCGTCTTTTAGGGCTGATCATGCTGCTAGGTTCTGTGCTCTTCTTGTATAAAACAAAAAATATACTTGTCAAAAATAATGTATTGAAAGATTCAGAGTTTCTGCACTTTGGATTATTACTTGTTTTCTGTGTGAATCCAGGGATTTTAACTAGGATGACTACTATATCCAATGAGAGTCTTGCTGTTTTATTATTTAGTTTGGCTGTATATTTTTTAACTCATTTATATTATAAAAGCTCTATTAATAATAAAGATATTGCTATAATGGCCATAATAACAGCTTGTTTAGTACTGACTAAGCTAACGGTTGCATTTATTTATTTAATTATTATGTACTTCTTTTTTAGTAGAAAGCTTTATAAAAAAATAATGACATATCATGCGGTTCTTCTATTAATGGTAGGCCCTTGGGTTATCTATAATATTATGACTTATCAGAGTATTACAGGTACAGCAATTCATGTTGATATTGTCAAAAATATCGTCAACCCTTTAAATACTCAGTTTAATTTCTTCTTTATATTAGAGCAATTACCCTATTTGTTTGGGAGCTACTTTATCCCTCAAGAATATCAGTATCCCAATGTTTCATTGCAGTTACTTAGCTTAATAAGCCTATTAGGAGTATTTCTAGTTTTCGTAGTTGTTATAGCGGTGAACAATATTTATAACTATTCTTTTAAAGAAATAACAAAAAGGAATACAGAAAATAAGGTTTACACTGCGTTACTAAGTGCATCTTTATTACTTAATCCCCTCTTACTGATTTTTGGAACTATGAGTCAAGATATTAATGTAATGATCGGAAGATACATGTACATCAATATAATTCCAATCGTTATCCTCACAATGATATATCTAGGGAAAATAGTTGCAGAAAATTACTGGAAAATACTTGGGTATGTATTTATTGTTTTTGCAGCATATATGTTGTCAAGCTCGATAATTATGAATACGTCATCTAACAAAAATTTATTCTCGGATTTAATAGAAGTTAATTATGATGAAATATCAGCATCTAATATTGAAAATGTTATAAAAAGAAAACAATTAGAATTAATTGATATCAATATGATCCCCATTAATGTAGCGAGGGATATAGATGAATATAGTCGTAATGAGGATAACTCATTTTATCTAGAGGCAACAAATAGCATGGACACTCTCGTTGGCAATCAATATACAACCAATGGTGATGATCCGTATATTATTTGGAAAATGGATAGCGAACTGACTTCAAGTATGAAATATATTATAAATATGTCGTTAGAAGGGATACCTCAAGAAATGCTGCTTTATGGACAAATTTATTGGGCAGCAGATCCTTCGCAATTTAACGAGAATAATTCTTATAAATTCATTATAAAAAATGGCGAAATAGCTATTCCTCTTGGGAAATATAAACAATGGTTTTCTGAAGAAAAGATTCAATTTGTTCGATTTGATATTGACGGTTCAAATGGAGAAGAACTATTCCATATAATACCTAACTTACTTGCATATAAAGATTAATTAGAAAGGGCGTTTTATGTTCATCATGAAAAATTTCATCCCGAAAACAATGAAACATCTGAATGTCGCTTTTATTATCTCTTTACTATTAACAGCTGGGTTCTCGATCATCTTATTTACCTTTTTTAAAGATGGTAAACAAAATTATACAGATATAATAGTTGGAGCAGTAACTTATATTGATTATTACAAGAATTTTGATTACTTATTTATTGTTGGTTCTATTGTATTTTTTATAATGTGCTTCACTTTAATTAACCCTATAATCAATTCAATATCTCTGCATGAGTTTAAAACTAAAAGAAAAAGATTTTTAAATGATCAAGTATATTTTCTTTATTTTGTTGTTGCATATGTATCTATGGTGCTTTTATTTTCTAACGGTAGAAACATTCTTCCAGCCGTCATACTGCTGAGCATTACTGCAGTTGCAGCTATTGCATTGAAAATCAAAAAAATAGAAAATGAACAATACTATTTTTGGCTCATTCTATTATCCGTATGCATTTCATTTATTGCGACAGTGTCATTTATTTCGACCTTAGGATTAGTTAATAAAGAGCTTTCAGACAAGATTAAATATTTACCTATTATTGTTTGCTCTGTGATAGGGATATTGAAGTTATTATTAGTTGTCTTATATAAAGAGAAAGCCTTTGAAGTTCTAAAGAAATTTATTCTCATTATACAGATTCCTATCCCGCTTATATTTTACAGCTTGGCTTTTCTGTCATATAGACATAATGGAGTCGTCAGCACACATTACAATGTGAAAACAGTTGTACTGATTTCTCTATTCGTAGTATTCATGATGTTTATACAAACTAGAAATTATTTTAAATCTCAAACAGTAACCATTGAAAATTGGAAAAGCTTAATAGGCAATCCCACATTAGCTAGTATTGCCTTCTTAGTACTATTTACCACTCCAGCCTATAGTACTTTTGTTAATGATGATTTTCATATGGGAGAAATTTTATTGCCATGGCAACAAGTATTTGAATTGGGTCAAGGCTATAATACAGAATTTTTGTCTGTCCAAGGGCTTTTGGGTATATTTTACAGTGGGATAAATAATGTTCTGTTCGATGGAACGGTAGCATCATTTGCAATTTCACTAGTAGTACTACCTTGTCTTGCAGGAATGGTATTAACCATTATCTTGTCAAAACTATACGGAAAACATTGGGCGTTACTTTATGTCTTGTTCTATATACCCGTTTCTTCGGCAGCCTTTTTAAGTCGTTTTTATCTTGTTTTACCTATTCTTCTTATCATTTTTAGCGTACAGTTAAGGAATAAACCGCTTAGATGGTTGGTAACGTGGTTATGGTTATCAGCATTCCATTGTTTTTATAATCCCAGTGCTGGAGCCTGTCTGACTATTGCAACAATGCCAATAGCAATATATATGTGCTATAGAATATTTAAAGAAAGACAATTTATCATTGCATGGAAAGAATCGAAAATATGGTTCTTAACCTCTCTCATTCTGCAGTTACTTGTATTTATTTTTTTACTTCCTTATATGATAGGCACAATCGAATATCTTCTCGATAATGGTTCAAGTAATACTACTGCTTATGGTGTTGGATTATTCGCATATTATCAAAATGTGCCTGCTTGGTTTCCCCACGGGCTTGGATCTGAATTTTTGGATAGATTCGTCTGGGAAAGCGTTAGAATCGGACTTTGGGCAGGCTCTATAATGTTATTTGTGTGGATTATATTTAGACTGCTGTTTCAAAAAAATAAAAATATATATATTTACTTATACCTCTGCTCTATTACATTGTTTATTCTTTTTATTAGTTCATATAGTCTTGGCAGACTTGACCCTGGATCATTTAATCGATCAGGCTCTATTTCTGCTCTTTGTATTGCAGGTTTGATACCTATTGTGTTTTTTATGATATATACCGATCGAAAAATGCGTCTGAGCGTGGTGTTATTTTTAGGTGGTACTTTAGGAGTATTAGGAACGGTAATTAGTTTGAATAATTCATTTGATGTTGATAAATTAATACGTCCGATAACTGTACCCGATCAAATGGTGTATTATGATGGCGAAGTAAATAAGGAATTTAAGAATATAGGTGGTCTCTACACCGATCCGCAGCGAATATCTGAATTAACAAATATTAAAACTGTGTTGGATAAAGTATTGAAGGAAGATGAAACCTTCGCTGACCTAACTAATCGTTCGATGTTGTATTATATTTTCAATAAAAAAGTGCCGACACTGTATTCAGCTGATTTCTTGGCATCTAATGAGAGCATTCAGAAGAAATTTATTAAGGGACTACAAGAAAACGATATCCCTATTATCTTTCTAGGGCCTTCATTGAAATTTGATGGGGCTCCCACCTCGTTGAGATCGTATCGAATATACAGCTGGGTTCTACAAAATAATTATCAGTTTTATGAGTTTGAGGGACTACAGTTCTTGGTAAGAGAGGATAGACTAGAACAATTAAATCAGTCGAAGATGAGCAAAGCTTATAATATGGATAAGTTATCTGATATCTTTATATTGAAGGATCTTATGTCTATTCCATCTGCCTGGGGTGGGAACGATAAGTTAATGGATAGGTTTAAGGTAGTAGACTATGAACTTCAGGATTTTGCACACAATAGTGTAGAGATAAATAAAGATTGGATTACAATTACAGGAAACGACCCTTATCTGGTATGGACTCCAAAACTACCTATTAACGGTGTAGATGCTGACTTTTTGGAGTTGAAAATAGAGTTTGAGCAGCCAGTAACAACGCCATTTAGCTTGCAATTTTATTGGGATATTGATGGTGAATTATCAGAAAAAAGCACATTTATTTTTACAGGAGGAGAGTCGGAATATTTGGTTCCATTAGGCTCTAACCCAAATTGGTTACTAAATGATTCGATTAAATTTTTAAGACTTGATATTGATGGACTACCAGAAACTGATAATGTAAAATTCCGAATCAGTAATATGAAGTGGTTAAAACTAATTAAATAGGAGTATGCCAAGATGATAATTCTATTGTTAATAGGTGCACTGGTGTTTAACTTATTAGCACAAACATTTTTAAAGCAAGGAGTTCTTGATATTCGTACTGATTCCTTGAGCATAGCTTTTTTTAGTAAAATAATTGCTTCTCCTCAAATCTGGGGTGGAGCAGTATTTTATGGAATAAGCTTTCTGTTTTATATTATGGCTTTATCCCGAGGGGAATTAAGTCGTGTTTCTCCGATATCTCAGGCTCTTACTACTGTCGGGGTAGTTCTTATATCAGTCATATTGTTTAATGAGCCTTTGACAATGATGAAAATAATAGGGTTACTGCTTTTAATAGCAGGTACAATTATTTTGCTGAATTAATGTGTAAGTAAGTACACATCATTGTACAAACATAATGACGGAGGGATTAAGAGGTATCTTATGACTATTAATTACTATGATTATGCAATAATAGGGGCAGGAATCTATGGGTTGTATGCTGCGAAATTTCTTGGGGAACGAGGCCTCAAGGTTGCACTAATAGAAATGGATTCTGCACCTTTACAAAGAGCCAGCTATATCAATCAAGCTCGGGTTCATAATGGGTACCATTATCCTAGAAGTGTATCGACTGCAATCAAATCAGCACAATACTATGATCGTTTTAATGAAGAATTCAGCTTCGGCATCCATAGTCAGTTTAAAAAAGTCTACGCTATTTCAAAGTACGACTCTTTAACGAATGCAGAACAATTTTTGAAGTTTTGCCGTTATGTAGGAATACCGGCAGAAGAAATGAATGCTGATAAATATTTTAATAATGGTACTGTGGAAGCCGTATTTGAAACAAACGAATATACCTACGATGCGGTTATTATAAAAGAATGGTTTATGGAAAAGTTGAAAAACTTGAAAAGTGTAGATCTTTACTTCAACTCACAAGTGAAGCATGTAGATCAAACTAGTGATAAGTACAAAATTATAATTAATGATTTACAAACCATATCATCTCTGAAAGTGTTAAACGCAACATATGCAAGTATTAATCAAATTCTGACTATTTTCGGGAGGGACACATTTAAAACAAAATACGAATTGTGTGAAGTTATCTTGACAAAAGCAAACGAGCAATTGAAAAATGTAGGTATAACACTAATGGATGGACCCTTTTTCTCTGTTATGCCATTTGGTCGTTCGGGGCATCATTCATTAACATCAGTAAGTTATACCCCACATGAATCGTCATCAAATGTATTTCCGACTTTTTCATGCCAGGAACACAGAAATGATTGTTCTGATATATCTTTGCAAAACTGCAACAATTGTGAATTCAGCCCTCAGACTGCCTGGTTTCGTATGAAACAGCAAACACAAAAGTACTTGAAGCCTAGTCTACAGTTTGAATATCAAAAATCACTATATTCTGTTAAAACAATACTTAACTCCGCAGAATTAGATGATTCAAGACCTACTGTTATTAGAACTTCACAGAGCGATCCAGATTTCATCTCTGTACTATCAGGAAAATTTAATACAATTTATGATTTGGAGGATGTACTTTTGTGAAAGAGCAGGTATTTGTTTCAGTAGTTATGTATGTACATAATGAACAAGAGTTCGTAGAGAAAGCCATATTGCAAATAGATCAGACCATGAATAACGCATTCTATCATTATGAGATTATAGTGGTGAATGATGCGAGTAATGATTATTCTCAGGCCAACATTAGAAAAGCAGCGGAGAAGCTAAAGGGGACTATGTTGCTTTTGAATTTATCCCGCAAGCATGGAGTGGAAAAAGGAATGATGGCGGGCTTAATCAAATCAATGGGTGATTTTGTTATAGAAATAGAAAGTACCATTTTTGATTTTGATGTCGAGCAAATCATCGAGATGTACAGAACGGCACTCAAAGGATTTGATTTGGTGGTGCTTGCACCAACAACCTCACCTTCTTGGACATCTAAACTGTTTTACAAAGTTATTAATAGGATATCTTATTTAAATTTAGATCTTCGAACAGAACGAGTCAGATTAGTTTCACGTAGAGCGCTAAATGCCATGTTGAATTTGAAAGAGAAGGTCAGGTATAGAAAAGCGCTATATTCATATACGGGATACTCCAAAAACAGCATTGCATATAAGCCAAACAATAAATCAAGTGATGTGCGTAAGTTTAATCGTGAGAATGTCGGTACTGCATTTGATATAATCGTATCATTCTCAAATATAGGATTAAAATTCGCGCACTATTTATCTATACTCTTTATTATATTTAGTGTATTTATGGGAGGGTACGCTCTGTACAACTATATATTCAATCAATATGTTGTACAGGGCTGGACAACTTTAGTCATTCTTATTAGTGCTGGATTTGGAGGTTTGTTTTTTATTGTTGGCATGCTTGGGGAGTATATATCAAGGATATTAATTGAAATTCAGGATCGCCCTGCATACACAACAAGTTCTTTAGAGATTCATAAAGCAAGATATGAAAAGGAAACAATTATTGGTGAACTCGAAGTTGCAGTATCAAAACAGGAGGGATAACTATGAAATCAGCATTAATTGGGTATACAGGATTTGTCGGTTCGACACTGCTCTCACAGACAAGCTTTAATGATTGTTACAACTCCAAGAACATACAAGATATTAAGGGCAAGCAATATGATCTGGTAGTCTGTGCAGGAGCACCTGCCGTTAAGTGGAAAGCCAATCAAGAACCTGAGCAGGATTGGTCAAATCTACAAAGTCTAATATCTTATATTGATACTATTAATGTAGAGCGGTTCATTTTAATTTCTACCGTTGATGTGTATGAGAAGCCGATAGATGTTACGGAAGATACTTTGATTGAGAAGGATACAATGGAGGCTTATGGTAAGCATCGTTTTCTTTTGGAACAATTCGTACGCAATAAATTTAATAATCATGTAATAGTACGATTACCGGGCTTATTTGGCGAAGGATTAAAGAAAAACTTCATTTATGATCTTATTCATAATAACCGTTTGGATTTAACACATCACAAGAGTGTATTTCAATTCTATGATATGTCTCGCTTATGGTCAGACTTACAAATAGCGATGAATCATAATGTCTCAACTATTAATTTTGCAACTGAGCCGGTATCAGCTGAAGAAGTATCAAAGAATTGTTTTCATACAGAGTTCCATAATGTCACAGATAGATCACCAGTTAACTATGATATGAAAAGTAAATATTCATCCTTATTTCAGCAAACAGGCCCATATCTTATTACCAAATCTGATGTATTGAATCAAATAAAACAATTTATTGATTCAGAAAGGGCAAATCATGAAATTAGCAGTATCTAATATTGCTTGGGAACACATTGAGAATGAAAGCATTATTCCTTTATTAAAGAAATATGGGGTCGAGGGTATTGAAATTGCTCCTACAAAAAGATGGGTAGAACCTATTCATGCGACCAATGATGAAATCTCTAAGTATAGAGAATATTGGAAAGGTAATGGTCTTTTACCAATTGCTATGCAGTCGCTTTTGTTTAATAAAGGTCATTTAACTATTTTTGGTGATTCTCATAAAGAAACTTTTGAATACTTGAATTCAATATTAAAGCTAGCGAGCAAGCTAGGAATAAAAGCAATCGTTTTTGGTTCACCGAAAAACCGATTAATAGGATCATCTAATAGAGAAATGAGTTTTGGTCATGCAGTGGATTTTTTTAGAAGACTAGGCGAACAAGCAATAAACCTCGGAGTTGAGCTTTGTATCGAGCCTAATCCAGAAGTTTATGGCTGTGATTTTATTACAACCTCTCTAGAAGGGTTGGCGTTTATCAAGGATATAAATAGCGATGGTATTAGATTGCATGTAGACACGGGGACGATGATTTTAAATAATGAAAATCCAGAGGAAGTTCTACCTTTATGTCTCCCATTTGCAGGACATTTGCATATAAGTGATCCATTTTTAAATATACCAGGAAGTCATAACCATATGCATGAAACGATTTCAACTGTTTTGCATGACCTTCACTATTCTGATTGGGTATCTATAGAAATGAAGAATGGAATACTCAGTGAGAATAGGGCAGCAGTAGTGGAAGCATTAAATTATGTTACCCGACATTACTTTTCAATTTAGAGAAAGTGGGGCTCAGAAACTCAAATGATTGACGACTCAAGTTGGCAAGTGCCTAATCATGAATTAACACAATTTCAAAACAAAAAAAATTCTTATTGTGTATGTATACCAGTTATTAACGAAGGTGAAAAAATACAAAAGCAGATTAAAAAGTTAAAACCGTTTAGTAGTATTGTTGATGTAATTATTCTAGACGGAGGTAGCACCGACGGATCTCTAAATGATGATTTTTTAATTGATAATGGAGTCACAGCGATTCTAACCAAGAGAGACACTGGTAAGTTGAGCGCACAGTTAAGAATGGGTTTTATGTATGCGTTAAAAAATGGGTACGATGGAGTAATTACTGTCGATGGAAATAACAAAGATAGTGTAGAATCTATTCCACTTTTTATAGAGGAATTAAATAAGGGTATGGATTTTATACAAGGTTCGAGATATGTACCAGGTGGAACGGAAGTGAATACTCCGATTAGTAGAAAACTAGCTATTAAACTTATTCATGCTCCATACCTTTCTCTTATTTCTGGGTTCAGGTATACAGACACAACTAATGGATATAGGGGACACTCGCGAAAGTTATTGCTAGACTCTCGTGTTCAACCTTTTAGGAATATATTTAATACATATGAACTTTTAGCCTATCTCTCTTACATCTCACCGAAGATTGGAATGAAAGTTATAGAAATACCTGTTAGTAGAGTTTATCCCAAAGGGAAGGTCCCTACTAAAATTAGTCCTATAAAAGGTAATATTTTATTACTGCAAACACTTTGGAATGTATTTGCAGGTAAATACAATGTTAAAAACTAAGGAGGACAACTATGAAAGGCATAATACTAGCAGGAGGAACAGGCTCACGCTTGTATCCTCTAACGAAAGTAACGAACAAGCACTTATTACCGGTAGGCAAATATCCTATGATTTTTCATTCTATTGCCAAGCTCAAAGAGTCGAACATCAATGATATTCTGATCGTTACGGGCAAGGAGCATATGGGTGACGTGGTTAACCTGCTCGGCAGCGGCCATGAATTCGGTGTAAGCCTTACATATAAAGTGCAAGACGAAGCCGGCGGAATTGCTCAAGCTCTCGGCCTAGCAGAGAATTTCATTAATGGTGACCAGATGGTCGTAATACTCGGTGATAATGTGTTCGAGGATAGCATTGCTGGATTCGTAGATAACTTCAAGCAGCAAAGTATCGGGGCGAAGATCCTCATTCAGGAGGTACATGACCCGCAGCGTTACGGAGTACCGGAATTGCTAGGAGATAAAATCGTCTCGATCGAAGAAAAGCCGCAGACACCTAAGAGTAACTTCGCTGTAACTGGAATATATATGTATGATAGTCGAGTTTTTGAGATTGTGAGAACGTTAAAGCCTTCCGGACGTGGAGAGCTTGAAATTACCGATGTGAATAATGCTTATATTGAAGCGAACGAGCTGAGTTATGATATTCTGAGTGGCTGGTGGACGGATGCGGGAACGCATGCTTCGCTGACGAAAGCGAATGAATATGCGAAGGATCTAACATTCGGTGAGGAATTCGGCAAGCTTAAATTGTAGTAGGAGGGTGAACCATGAAGATTATTGAGACGAAGCTTTCAGGAGTGAAATTAATAGAGCCAGCTGTTTTCGGTGATCATAGAGGCTTTTTTACAGAAAGCTACAATGAACAGGTTGCATACGAGAACGGTATAACGTACAAGTTCATCCAAGATAATCACTCCTTGTCCGTAGAGGCGGGTGTCCTTAGAGGCATGCACTATCAATTGAATCCTAAAGCGCAAACCAAGCTGGTTCGTGCAACAGCTGGCGCTATCTACGATGTAGTCGTTGATATTCGAAAAGGTTCTCCGACATTCGGGCAATGGCAGGGATTTATATTAAGTGCAGCTAATAAAAGACAACTGCTTGTACCCCAAGGCTTTGCCCATGGCTTCTGCACACTAGTGTCTAACTCTGAAGTTCAATATAAAGTTGACGCTCTGTACTCTCCTGAACATGATCGTGGCATCGCATGGAATGATCCAGCTCTAGCAATAGACTGGCCGACATCGACACCAATTCTGTCTGATAAAGACGGCAAGCATCCCGTGTTAGCTGACGCAGACATTAACTTTATATATGAAGGGTGAGTAATCAACGTGAAATTACTAATTACCGGTGGTGCCGGATTTATAGGTAGCAACTTTGTTCTGTACATGATCAACAAATATCCAGACTATCAAATCATCAATGTAGATGCGCTAACTTATGCAGGCAACTTGGAGAATCTACGTTCAATTGAGAAGCATCCGAACTATACGTTCGTCAAAGCTGACATTGCCGATAAGTCGGCTCTGGAGCCTATATTCGCGGCTGGCGATATCGACGCAGTATTGAACTTTGCAGCTGAGTCCCACGTGGATCGGAGCATTCTACATCCTGAAATTTTCGTGCAGACGAACATTCTCGGCACACAGACGCTGCTGGATCTGTCGAAGCAATACGAGATTAAGAAATTCGTTCAAGTATCTACCGATGAAGTATACGGGACACTTGGCGATACGGGTCTATTCACAGAGGAGACACCACTTGCTCCGAACAGTCCTTATTCTGCCAGCAAAGCAGGAGCGGATCTTCTAGTTAGAGCGTACCACGAGACATTCGGGCTTCCCGTTAATATCACTCGCTGTTCCAATAACTATGGTCCTTATCAATTCCCAGAGAAGCTCATTCCACTGATGATTCAGAATGCTCTTCAGGACAAACCTCTGCCTGTATATGGCGACGGTCTGAATGTTCGTGACTGGCTGTATGTGGAGGATCACTGCAGTGCAATTGATCTTGTTCTTCATAAGGGTCGTAACGGTGAAGTATACAACGTTGGTGGCAATAACGAACGAGATAATCTCCATGTAGTTAAGACAATTCTTGCTGAGCTAGGCAAGCCTGAATCACTCATTACTTATGTTCAAGACCGCCTAGGTCATGATCGCCGGTATGCCATTGATGCTGACAAGATTCGCAATGAGCTGGGCTGGCAGCCGAAATATCCATACGAGAGTGGAATTAAAGAGACAATCCGCTGGTTCCTTAGCAATAAGGAATGGATGGAGCAGGTGACCTCGGGCTCTTATCAGCAATATTATGACACGCAGTACAAGGACCGTTTGGAGGCGAACTAATTGACAAGAAAGAAGCTCAAAATTGTCGTTACGGGAGCAAATGGCCAGCTTGGCCAAGAATTAGCGAATTGGTCTACCGAAGCAGCAGATATCATTGGCTTCGGACGGGATGTATTGGATATAACCAATCTGGTTCAATGTCGGGACGTGCTTAATCAGCATCGTCCTGATGTTGTTATTCACTGCGCAGCCTATACAGCGGTTGATAAAGCCGAATCCGATTCGGATGAAGCGTTCCGTATCAACGCTGTTGGTACTCGGAACTTAGCAGTAGCCTCAAGGGAAATAGGAGCTAAGCTCTGTTATATAAGTACGGATTATGTATTCGATGGCTCAGGCTCGGTTCCTTATAATGAATACGATCGTACGAATCCGCAAACCGTGTATGGCAAGTCGAAGCTTGCAGGCGAGCAGGCTGTCCAGACGCTTCACGACCGCTTTTTTATCGTCAGAACCTCTTGGGTATATGGCAAATACGGCAATAATTTCGTGAAGACGATGCTCAACTTGGCCAAAGATCGCGATCAATTGACTGTCGTTGCTGATCAGATTGGCTCACCAACCTACACGTATGATTTAGCAGCTTTTTTGCTAGAGCTTGTCCAGACTGATTATTATGGCATCTATCATGCTTCTAATTCTGAGACCTGCTCTTGGTTCGGCTTCGCCAAGGCCATATTCGAGGATAGCAGTCTATCCATTCAAGTGAACCCTTGCACGACTGAGGAGTTTCCTCGGCCAGCACCAAGACCTTTCTATTCCGTTATGGATCATACCGGTATTCGCAGCAATGGCTTAAACGTTCTCCGTCCGTGGAGAGAAGCGCTCCGCCATTATCTTAATGATAGCAAGTGAGGAATAACAGATGGCTACAGCAAGTGTATGCATCGTCACCTACAATAGCGCTTCAGACATTGAAGCATGCCTTGCTGCAGTGTCGAAGCAGTATTATCCAATAGAGAGCATCATTGTCATAGATAACGCATCCAGCGATGGAACGGCAGAGCTGTTAAGAAGCCTGTCCTTCACGAACGATAAGCTTCGTTTCATAGTGAATGCCGTGAATAACGGCTTTGCGGGGGGACAAAATCAGGCCATTAACGAAGCAACTTATTCCGACTACGTTCTAGTGCTGAATCCTGATGTCGTTTTGCATCCTAATTATCTGTCAGAGATTATTGCCATGATGGAGGAGCAGCCAGCAATAGGAAGCACTACAGGCAAGCTCGTACTAGCTTCTGATCCAAACTTAATGGACAGTGCTGGTCTAGGCATGCGCGCAACTAGACAAGCCTATGACTTAGGGGCGGGAGAGCCAGTATCGAGTTGGCTTACTCAGCAGCAGGTATTCGGAGTGTCTGGTGCGGCTGCTGTCTACCGAACCCGAATGATTGAGGATATTTCAATAGAAGGACAGTTTTTTGATGAGGATTTTTTTGCATACAAAGAGGATGTAGATGTTGCATGGCGGGCAAGTAAGCTAGGCTGGAAGGCCTATTACTTGCCGTCTGCAGAGGCAGTTCATCATAGAGGCTGGAAGCAGGGCGGCCGCCAAGCCGTCCCTTTGTTTGTACGCAGGCATTCCTATCAGAATCATTTCTTCACATTAATTAAGAATGAGCCTGTCGGCTGGCATTGGTTGAAGCTGATGCCAATTCTTCTACTCTTGGAGCTAATCAAGCTAGGCTACATTATGGTGAGAGAGCCGGGCTTGATTAGCTGTTGGCCTGTCATTATTCGCTTGCTCCCAAGGATGCAGCGTAAGCGGAAATGGGTGTCGGATAAAGCGAAATCACTGTATGTCAGAAATACGGCAAACGATTGAAGCATATGCTTAAATATTAGAAGCTGGGGATTATAAGGGGTTCCAACATTTCCTAGATTTTGTTACAATGCGGATAGAGTCGAAATTTAAGAGAATGCGGGTGAATCGGGCCAAATGATCCGACAGAATCAAAAGATATTAACACAATTGTACGTGTTAGCGGATCTGCTGTGTACGCTCTTTGTATTTCTGGCTGCTTACTGGCTTAAATTTCACAGTGATCTATTGCCACACAGTGATTCCGTTCCTTTCTCTACTTATTTATTATGGGGAACAATATACTCCTTCGCCGCTGTCGTTGTGGGCTTCTACTTGCAATTCTATTCTCCCAAACGGCGCAAAAACTACTCTTTGGAAATATTGAAGATTGTACAGATCCAGTCGATCAGCTTTCTCGGGCTATTAAGCTTGTTTTACATTACGAGAGAGGTACATATTTCCCGTGAATTTCTTGCTATCTTTTTTGTTATGAATATTATGGTCGTGACGATATATCGTTACGTCATTAAGAGGACGCTGTCCTCCTTCCGCCGCCGCGGCTTCAATAAAAAGTATGTGCTCATATTAGGTGCAGGCTCGGTAGGCCGTAGATTCTACAAAAATCTTCAACGCCATCCAGAGCTTGGTTATGAGGTAGTAGGCTTTCTTGATGATTATCAGTCGGAGCATTCGCCAGAGTATCGTCATATGAAGCCTATTCTTGGTGGGCTGGACACATTGAGTACTAGGCTTATGCAAGAGCCTATCGATGAAGTTATAGTTGCCCTGCCCTTAGAGGCACATGGGAAGTATGCAGAGATTATTAATCAATGCGAGCAGACAGGTGTCAAAACGCTTATTATCCCGGATTACTTCGATCTGCTGCCAGCGCGGCCGTTCTTCGATAATTTTGCAGGTATTCCGCTTATTAATGTGCGTGATGTACCGCTTGATGAGATGAGCAACCGAATGCTGAAGCGTACCTTCGATATTGTATTCTCGCTTGCAGCTATTATCATTACATCTCCAATTATGCTCATGGCGGTTATTGGCATTAAGTTAACTTCACCTGGACCTGTGCTGTTCAAGCAGGAGCGAATGGGCTTAGATCGCAAGAACTTCAATATGTACAAATTCCGCTCGATGCGTGTGTCCTCTAATCAAGTAGCAGACACGCAGTGGACGGTTGAGAATGATCCCAGAAGAACGAGGTTCGGTAGTTTTCTTCGCGGGACGAGTATCGATGAGCTGCCACAGTTCTTTAACGTGCTGTTCGGCCATATGAGTGTGGTTGGCCCAAGACCGGAGCGTCCGCATTTCGTGAACCAATTCAAAGAGGAAATTCCGAAATATATGGTCAAGCATCAAATACGCCCGGGGATCACGGGCTGGGCGCAGACGAATGGTCTGAGAGGCGATACCTCAATCCATGACCGCATCGTGCATGATTTGTTCTATATCGAGAATTGGACGTTTATATTCGATCTGAAGATTATCATCAAGACGATTGTGAAAGGGTTTGTCAACAAAAATGCATACTGATCCTTATCAGAATCGCAAAGTTTCGATCATTATTCCAACGTTAAACGCGGGACCCACATTCGCTGAATTGCTGCGCTTGCTGCAGATGCAGACTGTGGTGCCACATGAGATCATTATTATCGATTCATCGTCTGGTGATGACACGGTAGAGCTAGCGAGGCGTGCGGGAGCGAAGGTTCTGACCGTGCTTCGGAGTGAGTTCGATCACGGAGGAACCCGTAATTTCGCAGCATCCCAAGCAACAGGTGAGATTCTGCTCTTCATGACGCAGGATGCACTGCCGTATAATGAACGGTTAATTGAGCAGCTGACAGCTCCCTTCGAAGAGGATGAACAGATTGCCTACGCTTATGCGAGGCAAGTCGCTTACCCTAATGCAAGAACGATTGAGCGATTGGCACGTGAGCATAATTACCCGAGTATATCCATAGTCAAGTCGCAGCAGGACATTGCACACATGGGCATAAAAGCGTTCTTCTGCTCGAATGTGTGTGCAGCTATTCGCCGGGATATTTTCAATGATATGGGCCGATTCGCCGCTCCTGTTATCTTTAATGAAGATTTATTTATGTCTGCCACCTGTATGCTTCGAGGCTATAAGATTGCTTATGCTGCTGATGCGATGGTGTACCATTCACATGATTACACGGCCTTGCAGCAGTTCAAACGATATTTCGATAATGGCGTATCGATGCGCAGCAATGAATGGATTACCCCATACAGCGCAGTCGGCAAAGCCGGTTCAGGTCTAGTGCGTCTTCAATTGAAGGGTCTGCTGGCAGAAAGACAATGGTATCTGGTCCCGAAGCTTATCCTGGATTCAACTGCTAAGCTGGTCGGCTATAAGCTTGGGCTTCATTATCGCCGACTCCCTGTGTTCCTCAGACGACGCTTCAGCATGCATCAATTAATATGGACGCATCTCGAAGCGAAGGAAGGCGTTACTTTTAAGCAATAAGCGAATAAGAATAGCTAGGCAGCCTCATTCTCCTAACGATTAGGAAGGGTGGGGCTGTTGTTATGTTTATCTTTATAGAAAAGTATATGATGCACCTGCCCCGACCAAACTAGAGACACTTCCTGCTCGTTGGAAAATGGTTTGATGCAATGGAGGTGGCACAGATGGCTGGCTGGCATATTGCAATAATGATTATTCTGATCCTATATGTATCGCAGGTCATCGTTCTATTGGTGCTGGAGAGGCGTAAGCCCAAGAAGCTGGCAGCTTGGCTCTGTTTAGCCTTGCTATTGCCATTTATCAGCTTCATAGGCTATCTGCTCATTGGAAGATCCTTTGGTTTACGAGATCATAAGCATGCTTTCGAGCGAAGCCAACTGAAGCTGGCATCTGCCAAGGCTGCTGTAGCAGAACAACCAGCTGATATATGCAATAATGAGTTTGTCGGTCAAGATAAGCTGTATCGACTACTAACGATTTTCCCGAGTCAAGTGATTACGCTGCGTAATCGAGTGCAGGTATTATTGAATGGACGGGATACCTATAAGGCGATTAAGCAGGCGATGAAGGGTGCTAAGCATCATATTCATTTGGATTATTACACCATAAGAGATGATGGAATAGGGAGAGCCTTTCTTAAGCTTCTAGTAGAGAAAGCGCGTGCTGGCGTTGAAGTGAGAGTCATATACGATGGTATTGGGAGCATGCATCTAACGGATCGCTATGTGGAGGAGCTTAGGGCTGCCGGCGCTCAGGTTAGCTGTTTTTTGCCGCCGCGGATTGCTATCTACGACAAGCTGCTGAACAATCGCAATCATAGCAAAATTGTCGTCATTGACGGTGTAATGGGCTTTCTGGGTGGAATCAATATTGGGGATGAATATTTGGGCGAGGATAAGAAGCTTGGTTTCTGGAGGGATACCCATCTGCAAGTAGAGGGAGATGCGGTTTATTTTTTACAAGAGCTGTTCATGAAGGACTGGGCTTTCTCTGCACATGAGATGCTGCCGAATGCTGCCTACATGCCGATACATCAGATTGATGCGAAGGAAGCGGTGCTCATCGTATCAGGTGGTCCAGATCGCAGCGGCGATCCGATATTGGAGACAGCTTTTGCAGTGGTATCGGCAGCTAAATCGAGGATTGATATTGCGACCCCTTATTTTATACCAGACGATGGATTGTTGATGGCTCTGTGTACGGCAGCTATGAGTGGTGTTCAAGTAAGACTCCTTATTCCGGGAATTGGCGATACGCAGCTAGTACTGTGGGCAACTCTATCGTACATAGAGCGGCTGCTTGAAGCGGGAGTGAAGGTATACCGTTATCAGAAGGGCTTCATTCATTCGAAGGTGATGCTGGTTGATGAGATGCTGGCAACGGTTGGAACCGCAAATATGGATATGCGAAGCTTTTACAGCAATTTTGAGCAAAATGCCGTTCTTTTCCATACTCATACTATTCAGCAGCTGAGCCAGCATTTCGAACACGATCTGCAGGATAGCATTCAGCTTGAGCTGGATAGCTATAAGCGCCGTTCAATACGTCAAAAAGCGGCGGAAGCCGCCGCTCAACTCCTTTCCCCGCTGCTATAGCTGCTCTCAGTTAGTCTTCGACCGTACGAAGCTCAGCACATGATCCAAATTTTGCGGCGGTACGCTATCGATAAGGTCACCTATCTTCTGCAGGCGCTCCGATATATTGAGCAGATTGAAATCGACAGGACGGATGCCACCGCCGAATACTTCATCCCAGGTGAGCGGCGTTGATACCGGGGCTCCTGGACGTGCGCGGGGCGTATAGGCTGCTGAGATGGTTTTGCCCTTGTAATGCTGCAGATAATCGACATAAATCAGATCGCCGCGATTTTTGGTCATGCGTTCAATAGTGAACAGCTGAGGGTAAGCTCGCGATAAATATTGTCCAACGAATTGCCCTAGCTGTCGAAGCTCATCGAAGGTATGCCGCCGCTCAATCGGAACGATGATCTGTACGCCTGTCGCGCCTGACGTCTTAGGAACCGAGTGGATGCCAAGTGATTGCAGCAATTTGCCTACAAGTGCAGCGGCTTCCATTATTCTCGGCTCATCCTGTCTGCTGGGGTCCAGATCGAGAATCCATTCTGATGGGAAGTCAGGGTTATCCAATCGATCGAAGGAAGCATGGAATTCCAAGCAAGCTAGATTGCCCAGCCATAGCAGCGTAGGGACCGAGTCCAGTATGACATAGCTGATACTGTCGACGGTTTCCGTACGGACATATTCAGGAGTGGGAGCTGGGCAGTTTTTCTGATAAAAGGACTTCCCGTCAATGCCGTTCGGATAACGGATGGTCGTGAGATACCGTCCCTTGCAATATTTGATTAGAAAAGGGGACAATGACGCAAGCTTCTCTAGGTAGAGGAGCTTCGTTATGCTCTGCTCTGGCCATAACAGCTTCTGCGGATTGGTTACAGTAACCTCATAGCCGTCCACTGCGATAACTGTCGGCTTACGGGAAGAAGAACGTAAGTTATTCATCTAATGCTCAGCTCCTTGTCCACCCATCCCCGATCCAAAAGAAACCAGCTTCGGATGGCGAAGCAGTCCTGCGGAGGTAAGCTCTAATCCCGTTACACGGCAGGGGAATGGAGCGGGCAGCCAAATAACATCCTCTCCCTTGAGCTCGGCCGGCAGAGTGCTGAAAGGCATAGCCCATGTTGGCGCATCCTTGCTGCTCAGCTGAAGCATATTGCCGAGTGCTTGCCGCATAGCCTCATCGAGTCCTAGCGAGACGCTGCCCATGAAGTTCCCTTCGGCATCGGACATGACGAGGCTGGCGGCTCGTCCCTCACGGCGCTTGACGCCGATGATGCCTACGTCGAGAAGCAGCGCAGTTTTCTTTTTCAACCAATCACGATGCTTCTTGCCTTGCCTATAAGGGCTGGACAGCCGCTTGCTGACGATCCCTTCCCAGCGGTGCTTCTCCACCCACTGCCAGAGCGCTTCACCATTCGTATACATACCGATCAACAGGACATTAGCTGTACCGGCAGGTAGGCTAGCAAGCTTCGTCTTCAACCGCTCATACCGCTCTGTGTAGGGGGATTGACGCAGATCGTTGCCATTCTCACTTAGCAGATCGAATACCACATACAGCATTGCTCCATTAGAAAAATGGGGAAGACGGGGGAGAAGATCAGCTTCTTCCCCTTGGATCCTTGTTGGAGTGTGGGCGCGTGAGAGGTTCGTCTCTAGCTTGCGTGGCGCTCCTTTGCCTCCGATTCTTTCCCGCTGCAGCACCTTCTGAAAGTTAGGCTTAACCCCATCCCAGTAGACGACCTCTCCGTCCAGCACACATGAGCCGAGCAGGGGAGCCAGCTCTTGAAGCTTACTGTGAATTTCCGGATAGACGCTGTTTTTATTGAGGAGCTTCCGTGAGCGGAGATGAACAGACCCTTCTTGACCGATATCGGCTAATAGCCGCACACCGTCCCATTTCAGCTGATAACACCAATCGTCGCCTTGAGGCAGCTTGCTGTCACTAATTGGAGCCATCGGCTCTGTAAGCTGTAAGAGAGGGAGCTCCATCGGCTTATTCAGCGTCATCAGGATACAGTTTCTTTCGGCTTAGGTTTCGTCGTCCTCGGTTTACGAGGCTTGGTCGCTGCGGCAGGTGCTGCTCCGTCCTCAGCTGCCCCATTGTCCGTAGTCGCTGGCTTCACTCCTGCGCCTGTGTCCAAGCCTGCACCGCCTGGCGCAAGCTTAGCAGCCTCGAGACTTGCTTGCAGCGCAGCCATGAGATCGATAACATTCGTCTGCTCCTGCTGTGGGGCGATACGAATTTCTTCCCCGGCAACCTTCCGGTTAATGAGCTCGACCATATTATGACGATAGTCATCCGTATATTTGTCCGGCTCGAATGGTGTGGACAGCTGTTCGATAAGGAGCTTCGCCATCGTCAGCTCTTTATCGTTCACTTGGACGCCTTCCGGTAATCCCGGCACCTGGGTAATCGAACGAATCTCATCCGGATAGAAGATGGTCTCCATCGCCAGACAATTATCAATGACTCGGATAGCAGCTAGGCTGCTTTTGGATCGAATTGAGATTTTGGCAATCCCGATACGCCCAGACTCGGACATCGCTTGAAGAAGCAAATTATAGGCATTGCCGCCTGCTTGATCTGGAGATAGATAATACGTCTTCTGAAAATAAATCGGATCGATCTCCTCAAGCGCAACGAAGTCGAGAATTTGAATCGTTCTGGACTTCTCGCCAGCAAGCTGCTCGAGCTCCTCCTTCTCGAATAAGACAAAATGCCCCTTGTCGTATTCATAGCCTTTTACAATATCATCCCATTCGGCTTCAACGTCGCAGTTCGGACACCGACGAACGTAAGCGATAGGACTTCCGCAGGTTTTGTGGATCATCCGCAGTGAAATATCTTTGTCCTCTGTGGCTGAGAACATTTTGACCGGAACATGTACGAGACCGAAGCTAATTGCACCTTTCCATACGGTATGCATCGTGAATCCCCTCCTAATTCTTTGTTTCTATTGTTCCCGGAATGCATGATAATCAATCAAATCGGGCATATTTTGCTGGAGAGCCTGATCACACAAGCGGGAGGAGTGAAGCTTACAATGACAGACAATGATAACGATAAATTCGCCCCAGATTACAAGAATGAAGGTCGAGACGATTATTTCATGGATATTGACCGCATGGTCAATGAGGGACTGGGTGGGGGCAATGTATCCCCACAGAACGGCTTGATTGACGAGTCGACGACGGATACGATCGTACCTGAGAGTAAGGACTGACAAGCTTAAGTAACGAGTATGGAGGTGAAGGAAGATGGACGCAGCACGTGCCAAGCAAATTTATGATTCGGACAAAACAATCGGCGTGCATCTGGAGGGTGATTCCGTCTGGATTGAGCATGTGGATGTAGCGAACGGGATGGCAACGGTACAGGTGGGATCTAATCCGCTTAACACTCATACCGTATCGGTGGATCGATTGAAGGAAGAAGCTAGGTAAGAGTAGGGCCACCATACCAGCAAGCAAGGGAAAGCCGAAAGGAGCTCGCCGCGCAAGCGGTCGATTCTTTCGGCTTTTTGTATGCCGACGTGTAAGTGTCTTACACCTATTACCCCGCCCGCTTATGAAACCGCCGATCATCCCCGTAATGTTGCACAAAAGTCAGCATTCGGCTCAAGAATCCACCACCCTGCCTCATAATGTTGCAACAAAGTCAACATTATGCTCCAGAAGCAGCCGTCCGGCCTCATATTGTTGCACAAAAGTCAGCATTCGGCTCAAGAATCCACCACCCTGCCTCATAATGTTGCAACAAAGTCAACATTATGCTCCAGAAGCAGCCGTCCGGCCTCATATTGTTGCACAAAAGTCAGCATTCGGCTCTGGAAACCGCCACCCGGCCTCATAATGTTGCACAAAAGTCAGCATTCAGCTCAAGATTCTACCTGAGATGGACGTGCACGACACTACGACGAAAATTCCAGTCTCAATCATTATATGGGAAATAATTGAAACCTATGTCTAGAAGAAAGCGTTATATATGGAGGTGTATGATTTTGGAATAATATCAATAATTAGAGAGGGAGAGTATCTATTATGCAGAGCAAGCTCAAGCCATCATCGCTAGAACGTTATCCGCTTCGTCACAAAGCTATCGCCGCAGCACTCACGCTAACCCTGCTTCAAGTGCCCTTATTCGGCAGCTTATCCTACGCAGCATCCGCTTCAACTACCAGTACTATCATTGCAGAGGACACTACCTCGACAACGAACGCAGACGAGAGTCAAGCCAAGATTACGAAGGATCAAGCGGTTGAACGAATCCGCAGCTTATTCCCGATTATGAAGGATGCTGATGTAGATCGTGTCCAATTCGGTAATAACAATACTTACCCTCCCACCAAGGAGGCTGTCTGGACGATACAATGGAGCTTAACAAGCAGCGATGGCAGCTCTTCTTATGGTTTCAGCTCAACTGTCGATGCGATAACAGGAGATATCGTTCAGTTCTATTATCCATACTCTGAGCAATTGAATTCGAATGTCTATTACCCGCCGGAAGTAACCAAAGATAAGGCAGAGTCAATTGCCAAGTCGTTCATATCCCAAGCATCGCCCTCTATAGCTAGTACAGATAAGCTGCGGCTCGTTCCGAGCAGCATAGGCCGCACAGCGAATGCTCTATTTGGGCCGATCCAATATGAATTCACCTATGAGCTGCTCATTAGCGGTATTCCATCTTCACAGAGCATTTCGATTACAATTGACGGCAATGGCAATGTTTTATCCTATAGCGGACATCGCTCACAGAATCCATATCCTTCAGCTGAAGCGAAGGTGACCGCTGCGGAGGCTGTGAGCAAGTACAAGCAGGATATCCAGCTCGAGCTCGCTTATATTCCTACTTCTTTCTACAGCTATAATAACAATAGCAACACAGAGCCGTACCGTATCGGATATATCCCAATATCCTCGAATGTTGGCTATATGGATGCACAAACGGGTGAGTATTTTAATGAGGTTGGAGCAGCTGCTGATGGCTTGCGCCAGTACACCGCAATCGAGCCTACAGGAACTCTCTTTAAGCCGCATAGCGGGCAGGAGCTGACTGAGGGGGAAGCACTTGCGGTTGTGGAGGACGTTACAGATATCCCTGAGGACTATGGTACTGCTCAGATTAATCTGGAGGATCAGTACCGGGGATTGAAGCAGAATGTATGGACCTTCTGGTGGAATAAGCAATCACCTATGGGCCCAGGTGGCAGCATTCATGCCTCTGTAGATGCGGCAACCGGAAGGCTGCTTGAATTCAACAGCTACGATTATATGAACATGGGGGCGGCTGGGGAGCAGGCGGAGGAACCGAGCTCGTCCATAACGGAGGAGCAGGCACAAGAGAAAGCGATCGAGCTCGTCAAAAGGCTTTATCCGGATGCTGAAAGAAAGCTTAAGCTCGTGGAGCCTAATAACGTTTTGTATGGAGACTCCCAGGTGTATTATTCTTACGGCTTCCAGCAATTTTATAATGATCTTCCTATACAAGGGAAATCGGTATCAATTAATTTCGACAAGGCTGGCAAGCTGGTTAATTATTATGATTGGACCGATGAAGAAGCGGATTTGGTCAAGCTTCTGCCTTCAGCAACGTCGATATGGAGTGCAGAGGATGCGCAGACAAAGTATCGTGAAGCGATCAGTGTAGAGCTTAGATACGTCAATACAGGCGGGTATTATGTGAATAGCACTTATCAAGATGTTCTGACGAGGCTTGCTTACGTGCCGTTAATCAATGAGAATGCGGGAGGTTACTTCGTGAATGCCGCAAACGGCGCGCTCGAGCTGTTGTATAGTTGGAGTGGAACTGGCGACTCGGAGTCCAATACGGAGGTTCCAGCGGATATCGCTAAGCACTGGGCTTCTGAGCAATTAACGACGCTGTATGAGCATGGCGTACTTAAAGCTGAGGCAGATGGTCTGATTCATCCCGATACTCAGCTGACAACTGGAGCGTGGTTGAACCTGCTGTTTGCCGGCTTCTACCCAGGAAGTATGAATGATTACGGTTATTACAATGGAGAAAAGCAGCTGTTCGCCGATGTGGCACTCGACAGTCCTTATGCATCCGCCGCTCGGTTCTTCGTCCAGCGAGGCTGGCTTGAAGCCTCGGATAAGAAGAACCTCCACCCCGACAAGCTGCTGACACGAGGTGAGCTTGCGGTATGGCTGACCAAGATACTGAATTATGATCAACTGTCCGCATTCATGACGAAGGACACAGATGTAAGTAAGCTTAAGGATGCATCTTCCATTCGTAACAAAGGTGCGGCAGCAGTGGTAATGAAGCTGGGCTTGCTGACAGCTAAGGATGGCAAGTTCAATCCGGATGCATCGGTAACGAGAGCAGAAGCAAGTGTCATTATGATGCGCCTTGTCCATTTGCAGGGCAGAGTGGATACGCCGATCATGGGTTAAATAAAGACAGATAGCCCGTTCGTTCCAGCTTAGCATGGAGCGAACGGGCTTTTGCTGTTCAACAGCACTTCGATAACGGATTCCAGCCTTTGCGATAGCCCTAAGCGGCAAGTCGCATCAGCCTCCGAATGCTTCACGGAATGCAAGGCGAAGCCTTGCTTCATCAACTTCCCAGAGCTCTGCAATCTGGGCGCTCACGTTCTCGTCCCACCAATCGGACAGAAGTCTGCGGTTGCTCTCATTCTCGGCGATCCATGGCAGGTTGACAACAACCTTTTTGAAGTAGAGCGTTTCGGCCTGCTTCATCTTATCCTCGGGAACATAGAGCTTCAACCGTTTGGCGGTTCGATACAGTTCATTGCTGCAGGCTCGGCGAATTTTGCGTGCAGTCGGCAATTCGGAGACGTGCTTTTGGGAAGATGGCTTCATGATGTACCGACTCCTCTCTATACCCCATATGTATGCGCCCGGGGAAGAGAAGGTCACATCCTGCTCCTATTGCACGGTAATGTATCCGACCATAGGTCCGCTGTGACGCATATCGGTATGGGTCAAGCATACAATCGGATAAGTGCCTGCTTGTTCCGCAGTGAAACGTACGACGGTCGTCTGTCCTTTTTTCACCTCGCCTTTAATGCCTAACCCTTCGATGACAAAAGGATGACTGCTGCCATTAACGCCATTAATCCGCAGCTCGATCGTTTCCCCTTTTTGAATCAGAATCGTTCCAGGGTCCCAGCGATAGACCTCTAGCTCTTTGCCGTCTGCGAGCTTCGTGCTGTACTCTACGGTCAGCAGCTCGATGGTACGCGCTGCTGTAGGCTGACCGCTCGCTAAGCGAGCTTTATCCCAGCTTAAGAAGACAGCAGCTACAATAATAAGGAGGGCGACGAACACGAACAGCTGTACATGCTTTTTATGGATGATGAACACTTTGGACATAACCATTCACCTCTTCACGCAGATTGGCCTTGGCATTGTACCGCTAGTCTATGCAGAAGCTTGTCTGCCGATGACTTCATGTGGATGGCTGTCCGAATAATATGGTAGAATACAGGCGGGGATATGTTAATTGAAAGGCGGGATGAGCAGGTTGATGGATTGGATTCATGGCATATTGAATGATTTATTATTATGGATTGAAAGCCTCGGGTATTTCGGCATATTGATTGGATTAATGATAGAGGTAATTCCTAGCGAGATCGTACTCGGCTATGGCGGTTATTTGGTATCCAAGGGTGACATTTCTTACATAGGCGCAGTTATATTCGGTACGATCGGGGCAGTAGGCCAGAACTGGATCTTGTATGCTTTTGGTAGATTCGGCGGGCGGCCGATCGTAGAGAAGTATGGCAAGTATATTAAAATTAAGCCCAAGCACGTGGACACCGCTGAGGCATGGTTCAATAAATACGGAGCAGGCATTGTGTTCACAGCGAGGTTCGTGCCCGTTATGCGTCAGGTCATCTCCATTCCGGCCGGAATGGCCAAAATGAATTTTGGCTTGTTCACACTATTGACTGCTCTTGCTTCTATCCCTTGGTCATTGCTGTTCGTTTATCTGGGTATGACGCTTGGCGATCAGTGGGAGACCATCGATGAGAAGGCGGGAGCTTACGTTCAACCCGCTATTCTGATTGCACTCGCTCTGCTTATTATTTATATTCTTGTCAAAATTGTTCGATCACGCGGGAAATCGGTATAATAATACCTATTCTACATTCACGAAAAGAGGAATTGAAAATGAGTAAAAGTATAGCAGATAAATTAAACAAAGGGATTAGCCCGCAGCAGTTCATTGACGGCATGACCAAAAATAAAGAAACGTTCACGAACTTGTATGATACCTTCGAATGGCCGGACGAGAGCGATCGCGAGTACTTCGAATCCCTGAACAATCGTGATGATCTTCGCGTATCTATTCTAATGGCCGACTGGTGCGGTGATGTTGCTCGCAACATTCCAGTCGTATTCCGAGTGCTGGAGAATAGCGGTGTTCCTACAGAGGTGCTCATTATGGAAGAGCATCTAGACACGATGGATCAATTCTTGACGATGGGTGGACGTTCTGTGCCAATCGTTATTATTTCGGACACAGGCGGTCATGTGCTTGGCCAATGGGGACCTCGTCCAACCTATATTCAAGAGCCGATGGTAGCCTTCAAGAAGGAGAATCCGGACCGTGAAGCTAACGATTATCAGGATAAGCTGGCTGTAACACGCCAAGAAATTATGCGTCGTTATGGAGAAGGCACAGGCTACCAGTCCCTTATTATTAAAGAGCTTCGGACGTTGTTCGAATCGTTCTAAGAAGATAGATAGGAGCTGGAAGAGAATGCGCATTGAGATGTTTACGCTAGGCCCGATACAAACCAATTGTTATTTGTTGACTGTGAAGGATGAGGAGAGCGGCGAGGAGCGGGGGATCATCATCGATCCGGGCATGCAGCCTAAGCGCCTGCTGGACCGAATCACCAATGTGAAGATCGAAGCTATTCTGCTGACCCATGCTCATTTTGACCATATGGGTGGTGTAGGAGAGGTTCGTGCCGCAGCAGGCTGCCCGGTCTACATCCATGATGAGGAAGCAGATTGGCTGACAGACGCACGCAAGAATGGATCACATCGTTGGTCTGATGTAACCCCTCCACTAACGACCGAGCCTGCTGAATATGCGTTGGACGAAGGGATGCTACTCAAGCTAATCGGACAATCCTTCAAGGTGATGCATACGCCTGGGCATTCGCCGGGCAGCGTCAGCTTCTTGTGCGGAAGCGATCTGTTCTCAGGAGATGTATTGTTCAAAATGTCAGTTGGGCGTACGGATCTGCCAGGTGGACGTGAGCGTGACTTGTACGATTCCATCCAGACGAAGCTGTACAAGCTTCCAGCTGATGTAACGGTCTATCCGGGCCATGGGCCTAAGACTTCAATCGGCTTCGAGATGGCGAACAATCCTTATACGAAGTAACAAGCTTAACCGCCGATGTGTACGGGAGACCGACATGTCGGCGGTTTTCGGTTAAGTGTGTCCCTCACATTATGGAAAAGCATGCTCAAATCTGCGACAATGTACAAGAGACTTGTTAACTGACAATGACGAATTGAAAATTAAAGGACGGTGCATGACGTTTGGCTGGAACAACGGCAAAGCAATCCGAAGAGGAATTAGATGGAGCATCAGGTAAAATAGCGAGAACGCCCGAGCAGATTGCAGCGGAGAACGACAGCATTATGAAGGCAATGGCTTCGCAGCTGGCAATTCCTCTCACTAAGGTAAAGGCTGCAGTCGCGCTCCTCGATGAGGGCAATACGATCCCATTCATCGCACGTTACCGGAAGGAAATGACCGGTGAGCTGGATGAGAATGATCTTAGAGCGATTGAAGAGCGCATGCAGTATATGCGGAATCTGGAGGAGCGCAAGCGTGAGGTTATCCGGCTTATTGATGAGCAGGGCAAGCTTACGGAAGAGCTGCGGAGCTCCATTCAAGCCTCGCTTAAGCTGCAGGAAATTGAAGATCTGTACCGCCCTTATCGTCAGAAACGCAAGACACGAGCGAGTGTGGCGAAGGAGAAAGGTCTGGAGCCTCTTGCGGAGTGGATTTGGTCACAGCCTCGTCAAGGGGAGCCTCTGGCTCAAGCAGCAGCCTATATTAATCCAGATAAAGGCGTAGCAACGGCTGAAGAAGCCCTTCAAGGCGCAATGGATATTCTGGCTGAGAATATAGCTGATGACGCAGCGATTCGAGCTTGGGTGCGTAAGCATACGTTCGATCAAGCACTTCTGAAGACCGAAGCGAAGAAGGCTGGCGTGGAGTCCGTCTACGAGATGTATTACAGCTATCAGGAACCAGTAAGGCGGCTGCCTCCTCACCGTATTCTGGCCATTAACCGCGGTGAGCGTGAGGATATTCTTCGCGTTGCATTCGAGCTGCAGGTGGAGCGCGTACATGAATTTGTTCAGCGTAAGGTCATTAGGAATCATACCGGTGCTTCTATCGTAGAGGTTCTAAGAGCTGTAATTGAGGATGCATATAAACGTCTAATCTCACCTTCCATCGAGCGTGAGGTGCGCGGTGAGCTGACAGAGAAAGCGGAGGAGCATGCAATATCCATCTTCTCGGAAAATCTTCGTAATCTGCTGCTGCAGCCGCCAGTACGCGGCAATATTGTACTTGGCGTCGATCCGGCTTTCCGGACAGGCTGCAAGCTCGCTGTTATAGATGATACCGGGAAGCTGCTGGAGGTAGCAGTGTCCTATCCGACTCCTCCGAACAATAAGGTGGCAGAAGCCGAGCAGCTTATCAATCGACTTATCGATAAGTATAAGGTTGATCTAATCGTTATTGGCAATGGTACCGCTTCGCGGGAGACGGAGCAGTTCATTGCCAATCTGATTAGCAAGCGCAAGGCTGCAGGCGGGGAAGAGCTCAAATATATAATTGTCAGTGAAGCGGGTGCAAGTGTCTATTCCGCATCCAAGCTGGCAGCAGAGGAGTTCCCGTCACTTGATGTAGCAGAGCGAAGCGCGGTGTCGATCGCACGCAGGCTGCAGGACCCGCTTGCTGAGCTTGTGAAGATTGAGCCCAAGGCGATTGGCGTCGGCCAATATCAGCATGATGTGAGCCAGAAGCGGCTCGATGAGAGCCTCGGCGGTGTTGTAGAGTCAGCGGTTAACCATGTTGGTGTTGACGTGAACACAGCGTCAGCATCGCTGCTGTCGTATGTGGCGGGCATTAATGCTACGATCGCACGGAACATTGTGAAGTATCGTGAGGACAACGGTCGATTCGCGAAGCGGGGACAGCTGCAGAAGGTGCCTCGACTTGGGGCAAAGTCCTACGAGCAGTGCATCGGCTTCCTACGCATACCAGAGGCAGGCAATCCCCTGGACCGGACACCTATCCATCCCGAGTCCTATGATGTGGTAGACAAGCTGTTCAAGGAGCTGGGACTTAAGCTTGCGGATCTCGGCACAGAGGAGCAGAACGCGAAGTTGACTGCGGTTAATGCTGAAGTACTTGCCCCTGCGCTTGGTGTTGGTGTGCCGACACTTAAGGATATTATCGACAGCCTGCTGCGTCCAGGGCGTGACCCGCGGGAAGAGCTGCCGCCTCCTATTTTCCATACCGATGTCCTAAATCTCGAAGATTTGACACCGGGCTTGGAGCTGCAGGGAACCGTGCGCAATGTCATTGACTTTGGCGCCTTTATTGATATTGGATTGAAGAATGACGGGCTTGTCCATATATCACAAATGAGTGATAAATTCGTTAAGCATCCGATGGATGTCGTCTCGGTTGGCGATACGGTCACCGTATGGGTCCTGAGCGTAGATGTCCAAAAGGGACGAGTAGGCTTGACGATGCGCAAGCAATCCTGAGGAATACAGAAGTAGAGAAGAGGCTATCCTGCAATCACTGTATAGTGGTCTAGGATAGCCTTTTATGTTGTCTAGTGGAGTGTAGTCAGCTCTGATTCATCGTCCTGATCCTTAGGACCTTGCTTGCTGCGATAGAAGTACCAGCATTCATTGAGAAGCTTAATCTGCCTCCGGTCCTTCTTCTGGAATGCACGCATCATTTGGTTGCATAGCCATTGCGGCATCGCACTTCCGCCTCCTTCCCGCTCTACCCTGTTGTATAAATACCATATGGGGAAGGGCGATTGTCCGTGCCTGTCTTGAGCCAAATTGGTTCTACTGGGAATGGCTGTCCTTGCCTCATGAGCCGAATGGCTTATATAATGGGGGGGAAGAATGGAGGGGAAGACTTATGGTACAGCCTGAAAAAGGGAGCGTCACAACAAATTACAAATGGTTCGGCTTGGCTCTTCAGGCGCTGGTCTTGCTGTCCAGACGAGAGGATTGGAGCACGAGCGCAGACATTGCCGCAAGACTCCATTCAGAAGCTTCACTTATGCGAAGAATTTTGGCTAAGCTCTCCAAAGCCCAGCTTATAGAAACAAGGGAAGGCCGAGTCGGCGGATATCGGCTGAAGGGTGATCCTGCTGCTGTAACTTTGGCTGATGTGTACCGGGCGCTCGACATGCAAGAGCCAGTATGCAGTGGAATGCTGTATGCAACAGGTGAGCAGGATTTAAGCGGTGGGAATATGGCCAGTCTGTTAAGCCAAGTATCCGATGAGGTGGAGCGGCGCATGCTCGATACACTGAATAAGGTTACGATTGTTCATTTGTCAGAGAAATGCTCGGGGAGCGAAGATTAGGGAACAATTATTGGAGAAAGCAAATCGAGGATTGACTTTATACGCAATCCATCCTATACTGTGATTGAAATGATTACAGTTGCTTGCATTTAACTGTGCTAATTATTACACAGAACGGAATAAGCCCGAGGTGTTTGACTGCACGTAAATAGAGAGCAATTCCAAATTGGATATGGAGGTATTACCATTATGACTACTCAAACTGATTCACAAAAAGGCCAAGATTTTATCTCGTTAGTGAATGCAAGACGTTCTGTTCGCCATTATGATCCTACAGGTACAATCACTGAGGAGCAGATCAAAGAAATTCTCGAGATTGCTACACGTGCACCATCTTCATCCAATACACAATCGTGGCGTTTCCTTGTTGTCACTGATCCTGCGCTGAAGCAGCAAATGCTTCCTATCGCGAACAATCAACAGCAAGTGGTTGATGCAGCCGCAGTTATCGTTGTTCTAGGGGATCAAGAGCTGCATACAAAAGTCGAGCAAATTAACAATCTTGCTGTCGATGCTGGCTTCTTGACTCGTGAATTCGCAGACCGGTTCATAGAAAACTCGATTAAATTGTATACGTCGGTTCCAAAAGAGCGTCTGCACGAGATTACCGTATTCGATGCAGGTCTTGTGTCGATGCAAATTATGCTGGCAGCCAAAGAAAAAGGCTACGATACAGTTCCTATGGGCGGCTATGACCGTGAGAAGCTGAAGGCTCTTCTGAGCATTCCTGACCGCTACACTCCGAACATTCTTCTTCCGATTGGCAAAGCGAAGGTAGAAGGGCATCCAAGCGTGCGTCTGCCTGTAGAAGAAGTAACGTTCTTTAATAAAATATAAGAAACAAACAGAACAAACCCGCTGCCGGATATACCGGAGCGGGTTTGTTCTGTTTGTATGACTTACTCATTTGCCTAATCAAGCATTTCATCTTCATACCACTGCTCAAGCTGGGCTTGCAGGGCGCGAATCTCAGTCAACAGAGCGATGAGCGGATAAGCAGATTCTTTCACTGCGGAGAAATCACGCTCCAGCTCGTTGATATAATCCAGGCCGGATAGGATAGCAATGCTGCTGTCATGCAGATCGACATTGTCGCATTCGGCTACAGCATAAGGCAGCTGTGGAATACGGTCAGCTGTGAGCTTGTCGATTTCTTTATGAAGGCGCAGATTGAGTGCGCTCAGCTGATAAGCGTGCGAATCAGGCATTTCAACAAAAGAGATGGTGTCATGATGCTTCATAAGGACATAACGCATAGTTGGCATAATACGGTTTAGCTCTCCCCTCGGATCGAATATCAGCACATACTTCACTGTCATCGCCGTTCCATAATTAAATATTACTACTTGACAGTGTAGCGTATGAACCATTTAAAATTCAAGTAGTGGGGGAGAATGGATATGACGATAACGATGAATGATCAAGAGCTTCAGCAATGGGTGGAACGCGTATCCATCGAAAGCTTTAACCGTCCGTTCAAGCATAAGGCAACTTTCAATAGAAGACTGAAAGCGACAGGCGGACGTTACTTCATGAAATCACATGATATTGAGATCAGTCCGCATCAGCTGGACAATTTCGGCACGGAAGAAACAGAAAAAATAATTAAGCATGAGCTGTGCCATTATCATCTTCATTTATTGAAGAGAGGGTACAAGCATCGGGATGAGGATTTCAAAAGGCTGCTCGCTCATGTAGGAGGGTCACGCTATTGCCAATCGCTTCCAGACCGCGCGGGGCGTACGCCGGCACCGTTTCGATACCAGCTTATTTGCACCAGCTGCGGCTGTGTTTACCCGCGCAGAAGGCGGGTTGATCCGGCCAAATATGCCTGCGGAAAATGCCGCGGAAAATTATTTTTAAAAACGCTTGACCTTCTTAATGAACCATGATATATTATTACTTGTCGCCGCTGAGAAACACGCGGTTGCGACAGACGAAAGAGTGTGTGAGTAACATTCCCTGATAGCTCAGTTGGTAGAGCACTCGACTGTTAATCGAGTTGTCACAGGTTCGAGTCCTGTTCGGGGAGCCATATATGGGGAGGTACCCAAGAGGCCGAAGGGGGCGCTTTGCTAAAGCGTTAGGGTGTAACAGCCGCAAGGGTTCGAATCCCTTCCTCTCCGCCATATATACTTCTTTCACAAAGTAATTGTAACGGAAAGACCGTTCAATAGAGGGTCTTTTTTTTACGCCTCATGACAGCGAAGGTTGAATGATCCAGTAATTGGATTGAAGTAAATTGAAGAAAAGCTTGTACTGAAGCGTAGAAGTTGTTATAATAACAAATGTCGCTTTAACAGTGACGCAATCATCATATGGCCCGTTGGTCAAGCGGTTAAGACACCTCCCTTTCACGGAGGTAACAGGGGTTCGATTCCCCTACGGGTCACCATTCCTTAATGTAAGTGAAGCAGCTCTCAGAGTTCGTTTTACAGCATGAGAGCCATTAGCTCAGTTGGTAGAGCACCTGACTTTTAATCAGGGTGTCGAAGGTTCGAGTCCTTCATGGCTCACCATTTACTTCATCCCTCGAAGTGAATGAATGTGAAGGAATAACCTTTAAATGTGCGGTAGTGGTGGAACGGCAGACACGCTATCTTGAGGGGGTAGTGTCCAATGGACGTGCAGGTTCAAATCCTGTCTACCGCACCATATAATGAATATGAAGATTGTTATATAGAAGCCACTTTCTTTTCAGAAACACATTCTGACAAAGTAAGTGGCCTTTTAGTTTATTGGTATTGTTTTCTGCGGGTTCACTTTTGATGAAATTTAGTATAGAGTAATATAGTAGGATCTTGTGCATGAGCCTTTTAAACAGAACCATAAGATCATCAAGATACTAATTACATGATTATAAATGGTTGAATTGAAAAGGGGAAATGACGAACATGAGAATGAATCTGATTTTTACGAACAAAGGACAGGCTGCTATCGAGAATTTCAATAATGATGAATTAATTGAGATCTTCACGAGATATAGCAATACGCTAATGAAGAAATACACGATCGATATTTCGGTTCCGACGGACGTGAATCAGAACATTATTGAGAAGCGTACGCTTACCGTAGCTTTGGATAATGTGCAGTGCGATGTAGACACCTTCTTCAAAGAGCTGGGACGCGACATTAAAGTTCCACTGAAGAAAAGACTTGGTGCTACGGATAAGCTGGATAACGTGTTCAAAACAGAAGTTATCGCCTAGTGTAAAAATAGCCTTGCCGCGTATGAGAATTGCGCAGCAAGGCTATTTTTGTGTGCTTTTCTGTATAGACTATTCGTTGGCTGGCGTTTGATCGGTTTCTCCGATCGGAATTAGGCTCCATATCCCTTTTGTGAGCAGCCATATACGTATCTAAGCGAGGCTCAGCACAAGAAATGGGGTGGACTGTTGGTTAAGCTAACCTCTTACTTAGTGGTTCGTCTTTTCTCTTCCATTTTGTCTGTCTCATCTTTTTCTTCCTTTTGATTGCTCTTTATAATGGCATAAGCGATGTGGCCGACCATAGCTAGAAATAAGCCGGTGCCGACGGTGATATAGACCATTGTGAATATTTTGCCCAGAGAGGTCTGTGGAACGAACGTGGGATGCCCAACCGTACTCAGTGTAACGACACAGAAGTATAATGCATCAAGGAGGGGCAAGCCCTCCTCTTTCCAATAGAAGATAGTTCCGGACAGCAGGATGAGAAGGATTAGGACGAATAAGGCTTGAAAATTTTTGAGCTTAAAGGCTTTGAATATACCGCCTAGAAGACGTTTAAGGGTAATGAGAAAAGAGATCATGCTGTTGAATACACTCCTTCAGGCTGGTTATTCGTTCAGTTAGCTAATCATTGCTGAACAGTATAGCATGAAATTTCAACTTTACCATATACGCAGTTGACATCCCATGTGAAATGTCTGAAAATATAACTGATGTCTATGAATGAGAAAATAGGTGAATGATACATGAGTTATAAATCAGAGCGTCCCTCGTTCCAGGATCGTCTAGACCATTTCGTCAACGTTCTTCGCACGGAGATTATTAACGGTATAAGACAAGAGGGTGCGTATCTGCCGGCAGAGAGCGCACTTGCCAAACAATATGAATTAAGTAATAAATCGATTCGCAAAGGGCTGGATCAGCTGGTCGAGGAAGGATTGATCGTGAAGATTGATCGCGTCGGCAGCATGGTTACGCCAAGGGCGAAGGAAGCGATTACCCTTAATCTGGGCTGCCCAATTTCTTTGACATCTGATTTTCTCCTTGATGATCTGATTGTGGATTTCGGTCGTCGTAATCCTGGCATTCATATCCGGCGGATCACATTGAATCATATGAATTATGTGCAATCGGCCGAGGAGATGATCGCGAACGGCTTGCTGGATGTGGTTGCCTTCAACAGTCCGCAATTCCAGGAATGGACGGAGGAAGGGCTTAGTCCGCTGCTGGAGGAGCTGGAGTCCGATCCGAGCTTATACCCGATTGCAGAGGAAGCTTTCCATTATGAAGGGACTATCTACGCGAAGCCAGTCTCATTCTCGCCAGTCGTATTATGCTATAATAAGCAGCATTTTGCCGAAGCAGGGCTGCACGAGCCGGACAGCTATTGGACCTGGGATGATCTGATAGCGGCTGCGACTAAGCTGGGTAAGCTTCAGGGCAGGCACGGAGTGTACTTTCTACCGGCCTCAGAGAATCGATATTCGGTGTTCTTGCTTCAAGGGATTGGCAAGCAGCAGGAGGAGGGGCGTCTTCCTAGCGGGCTAAGCCTGAAGATGACGGAAAGCCTCGGCAAGCTGAATGAACTGATTAGCAATAGAGATATTTTTCCCAACTATTGGGCGCAAGGCAATGATGAGACGATACAGCTGTTCGCGGAGGGACAAGTATCTGTCATTCTGGGTACTTATTTCAACATGAATGAGCTCGCTCATCTGCCTCTTGATTACGATATTTGTCCACTGCCAAGCCTCAGGCGCGGAGATCCGCAGAAGACGCTGCTGCTATCCATTGGCATGGCGCTCGTACGTCATTCCAAGTCCAAAGAAGCTGCGAGGCTGTTCGTCGAATACCTCACATCCGCAGAGGCCCAGAATGTGATTAGTAAGCGGACTATCAGCATACCCGCACGCAAAGAATCTGCGGAGCGTTCGTTCAGCGACAGCCTGAAGCGTCCCTCGCGTTACTTCATGTTCCGTGAAATGCTGCCTTCCTTTGCCTATCATAGTGACATTGGCCTGAGTATTAAGGATCTGCGCACGTGCACCAAGGGGCTGAAGGAATACTGGTCAGGTATGATCGATGAGCAGACGCTGCAGGACAAAATGGGGGAGCTGTTCTCGTCGAAAGCGGCGGTAAGGAAATAGATGAAGAACTCAAGTCGGTCGCATGTGTGGCCGATTTTTTATTACTCCATACTCGCCCAGCCTACAGGGAAACAGAACAAACGCTTAGATAACTAAGCGTTTGTTGTTGATTTTCAGTTAGGGCTTCTTTCTCGCAGCTTGCTTCTCACCCAATCATATATGGAGCTCAGGATAACGAGGACAACGCCGATGTTAATCGCGTAATCGGCTAAGTTAAGAATGCCATTGCCGGAACGAGAGGTAATAAAGTCGGTAACCTGTCCGAATAGAAGGCGATCGATTCCATTCCCAATGGCTCCGCCCACAAGAAACCCTAGTCCAATATTCATCAGACGGTCCTTCTTATTCAAGGATCTGCGGTAGTATTGAATACCGACGACGAACAGAATAGCGATAACGCCGAAGAGGCGAGCGTAGCCTTGAAATAAGCTGAAGGCCATACCGCTGTTCTCATAATGCGTAATGTGAAGATTACCATAGGTGATGATTTCTCCGATTTCTACATAGGCACGAATGATAAATTTAGAGATTTGGTCGATGAGAACGACGATAATAGCCACGATGTAATAAAGCATAGTAACCTCACTTTCTGTAGCAGTCCTATATTTATTCTAACTGACAACAAACGGCCAATCAAATAGAGTGCCCACAGCTGACTAGTGTTCTGCTCATGAGCTATCTTTAGCGCAGCTGCTTTCGTTATTGGTGAACGTCGTTTCGCTATTCCGATGTACCTGCTTGCTATGTATCGATTTAGAGTAACGAATTACTCTATTAGCGATATGGGATTCACTAATAAGGAAAGTCGAGTCATTATCATGGCTCGAGCTTTTTTATTAGCCACCAATAGAGTAATTGCCTTCATGAATATGGAAAATGGATTCGCTAATCACCCCGGGGTTATGCTCAGAATACATCGATAGCTCGAGGACTTGCTAAAGGGGTACAACTAGCGAAAGGAGTCCGATCATCACCCACAAATATGTAAGCGATTACACCCTTGCTTTAGCTAAATTCTTTAAGAAAGACACAACATTCCGATTATTCAAAAAAATAAGGGTTGACGGGCTTTTTACTCGCCGTATATAATCAGTACATCAGAAATACATCAACTAAGTCATAACATTCTTACATCCTATGTTAAGTGAATCAGATATAAATCAGGAGGCGTCTATGCGAGCGATTAAAAGCCGGAACGGCACTGCGGTTATCGTGGATTTACCTGAACCTCAAATTAAACCGCAGTATGTGAAAGTGCAAATTACTTATTCGTCCGTCAGTATCGGCACCGAGCTTATGATGATTCGTACGAACTCGGAGGCACCGCTTGGATATAGTGCAGCGGGAGTCGTGACGGAGGTCGGTGAAGGGGTCACTCATGTGCAACCAGGTCAGAGAGTCGCATGCTACGGTACGCCGGCGCATCGGGAAACGATGCTCTCACCGAAGCATTTGACCGTCCCGATACCCGATGGCGTCAGTGATGAAGAAGCGGCCTTCTCAGGCATTGGAGCTATCGCCATTCATGCGTTGAGGCAAGCGGATCTGAGATTCGGAGAGACGGTTGTGGTGGCAGGCGCAGGCATTCTGGGACAGATTATTGCTCGAATCGCACATGCATCCAATTACCGTGTTGCTGGGTTTGAGCCTATTCTCGAGCGCAGGGAGCAGCTGTTAACAGCTGGCGTAAGCTATGCTTGTCAGGATGAGGCTGAGATGAAGGAAGCGCTGGATGCATTGACAGGCGGGAAGGGCGCAGATGCTGTGCTTGTATGTGCCAGCAACCGTCAAGACAGCTTGATTGATACGTCCATCGCCTGGCTGCGTGATCGAGGGAGGGTCGTTATTGTCGGAGATACTGGCTGTGAATTCAACCGTGATCTGCTGTTCGCCAAAGAAGCCAGCGTTCATATCTCAAGGGCAGGCGGACCTGGACGCTATGAATCGGATTATGAGCAGCACGGCTTCGATTATCCGATCGGCTATATCAGATGGACGGAAGGACGCAATGTACAGGATTTTCTAAGAATGATTGGGGAGCAACGAATCGATATCCAGTCGCTTATTACGGATACGGTCGCCTTCAACGAGCTGCCTGATCTCTATGTGAGCTACGAACAGCAGCCGCAGAAGAAGATGGGAATCGTTGTCCGCTTCTAATAGCGGTGGAGGGAGAGGAGTGAGGAGAAGATGAAAGCTACGGCGCCTGCACCGGATCTCATGATGAACAACCGAACGAAGCCAAGATGGACGCAAACGTTGTGGCGTTATAGATGGCTCTATCTGTTCATGGTTCCCGGCATTCTATATTATATCGTTTACCATTACGTACCGATGTTCGGACTCGTTGTCGCCTTTCAGGATTACAACCTCATGAAGGGGGTAACGGGGAGCGAATGGGTCGGACTAGACAATTTCCGTGCGGTATTCGCTTCACCGGATTTCCCGATACTCATGAAGAATACGCTGCTTCTGAGCATTTATCGCATTCTGTTCAACATGCTGCCGGATCTGGTTCTAGCGCTAATGCTTAATGAGATTAGGGTCAGATGGTTCAAGAAGACGATTCAGACGTTGACCTACGGTCCTCATTTTCTATCCTGGATTATCGTGTATGGCATTATGTTCTCGTTCTTTGCTCCAGGCTCCGGCTTGGTTACTAACTTCTTCCGGGATATGGGCTGGGGCTCGATTGACGTATTGACGAATTCGCAATGGTTCCGACCGATGCTGCTGGTTAGTGATATTTGGAAAAGCACAGGCTATGGCGCCATCATCTATCTAGCCGCGCTCGCAGGCATTAACGGTGAGCTGTATGAATCCTCAGCGATAGATGGGGCAGGAAGATGGCGTCAAATCTGGCATGTTACACTGCCTGGCGTTCGCGATGTATTCATGCTGTTGGTCATTCTACGACTTGGAGGCATTCTCGATGCCGGATTCGAGCAGGTATACATTTTTCTAAACGTCCGGGTATACAACGTCGGTGATATTCTCGACACATGGATATTCCGCAGGGGCATCGAGGAGATGGATTTCAGTGTTCCCGCAGCAGTTGGCGTATTCAAGTCGGTTATCGGCTTCGTGCTCGTGATTGGAGCGAACAAGCTGGCCAAACGGTTCGGCGGCTCCGGCATCTGGTAACGTACGAACGTACGGATGAAGCAACTAGCGGAGGTGGCTTAAATTGCCTTATATTTTCAAAAAAACGTTCTCGGATCGCATAGCTGATCTCATCATTTATACATCATTGGCTGTGTTCGGCCTGGCGACGCTGTTCCCTATCTACTATGTGTGTATCGTATCAATTACCCCATACTCGGAGGTTCTGCGCAATGGCGGATTCCTGCTAATTCCGAAGCAAATTACGTTCGATGCGTTCCAAGCAATATTCAGCAGCGGGGTTGTTCCCAAGGCGCTTAATATTACGATACTTATTACGATTGTCGGTACGGCCTTCAATCTGCTCGTAACGACACTTCTCGCTTATCCATTATCCAAGAAATATCTCCCTGGCAGGAATGTGGTGCTGCTGGGCATCGTCTTCACGATGCTGTTCTCCGGCGGCTTGATCCCGACATTCCTGACCGTTAAGGCAACCGGCCTGATGAATACGCTCTGGGCGCTTATCATTCCGGGAATGGTCTCCACCTTCAATATGCTGATTATGAAAACGCACTTCGAGTCGCTCCCTCCAGAAATTGAGGAGGCGGCCAAGGTCGACGGCTGCAGCGATGCAGGCACACTGCTGCGCATTGTGCTTCCGCTCTCCATGCCGATTATGGCAACCTTGGGCCTCTTCTATGGCGTGAATCATTGGAATGCATACTTCGGCGGCATTATGTATTTGAACGATCGTGATTTGTATCCGCTGCAGGTCGTTCTGCGCAACATGATCGTAACGCCAAGCGTCAGCCAAGAGCTTGCGGTTCCGCAATCCCAGCTGAGCGCATTGCCGCCTGAATCGATCAAGATGGCGACTGTCGTCGTAGCGATTATTCCTGTTATTGTTGTGTATCCGTTTCTACAAAAATATTTCATCAAAGGGATGCTGCTTGGAGCTGTTAAGGGCTAAGCCTCAAGCTTTAGTCTATTAAGGGAGAGGAGTGTACCGGTCGCCACACGCTACATAGGCACTGGCCCGGGTCAGAGAAAGTCGTATCAGCGTTAGAGGTTAGGCGTAACAGTGGGGGATTGGCAACAACGCAAGTTCATTTATTTATTAGGAGGTAGACTATGAAACGTAACGGCGCAATCTTAATTGGACTGTTGGTTTTATCGCTCATCATCTCGGCTTGCAGCAGCAATGGGAACAATAATAAAGGTGGCAATTCAGGTACGAATGCTAGTCCGGCAGCAACCGGTAACGCGACTGAGGAGCCTGTACAGGAGAAAATTAAGCTTAATTGGTTCATTACCGCTTCAGCGGATGCGCAATTGCCCAAAGGTGATGCAGACTTCGTGAAGAAGGCGATTGACGAGAAATTCAATGTAGACCTGACGATCGATTATATGCCGTTCGGTACTGATTTCTCCAATAAGCTGAACTCTCTCATTGCTTCTAATGATATCCCCGATGTATTCTTCGCGGACGGAGTCTCGTCCAACCAATATATTAAAGATGGTGTAGCCAAGGAAATGACGGGGATTGTGACGCCTGAGAAGATGCCTAATTACTTCAAATATTGGATGACGGAGGAGGGCCTCACGAAGTATCAGGTGCAAGGCAAGTTCGCCCGCGCTCCGATCCCTTACGAGAAGAATTACTATCGTTCCTACTATATTCGCAAAGACTGGCTCGACACACTCAATCTGCAAATTCCTAAGTCCTACGACGAGATGGTCGAGGTTATGAAGGCATTCACCTTCAATGACCCCGATGGCAACAAAAAGAATGATACCTTCGGCTTAACCGCGTATGGCAATGGTACGAACATGTCGATGGAGTTTCCTACTTATGTGAAGAACGGTCTAGTCGGCGACTTCGTTATTGAGGGTGAGAAATTCATCGATACGAGAACAGACCTGCGTATGGAGCAGACCCTGAATGATACGAAAGCGCTGATTGAACTAGGAGTTGTAGACCCAGACTGGCTGCTCAACAAGAATGGACAGCAGATCGAGAAGGCTGTACAAGGCAAGGCGGGAATTGTGCTTGGATTCGGCAAGAATATTGCTTTTGACAATAACCCTGAAGGTCTGCAAGTGAAGACGAAGGATATTACAGGCAATGCCAATGCCAATTGGGAGCCGTTCGATCCATTCGCGGAGACAGGCACATTCATTGAACCGGTACCGGGCAATCCATTCCTGCTCAGCTCCAGATCTTCGGATGAAGAAATCGACCGTTCACTCCAAATTCTCGATTGGTTAGCTGGGGAAGAAGGGTTCCTGCTGACTCATTACGGTCGTGAAGGCAGTGAGTTCACACGCAGCGGTGCTCAAATTACATTGAATCAAGAGGCTTTCAAGCAAAATGTTACGGATAACGGCAATTTCTTGACCGTGTATCAATGGTTCACGCCAATCTCAGGTCCGGAAGCGTTCGGCGTAGAGGTAGTGGATCCTAACCTTACAGAGCGCGACAAAGCCGTTCTTCAGACGATATTGTCTTATAAAATATTGCCGTCAGTGGGTACCAGCCTTGTCATCAAAGAAGGAATGGATCTCGCAGCGCTTCGCAAACGCATGAACGAGCTGCAGGTGAAAATTATATACGATGAGAAGGATGCATCGAATTGGGCGACATATCGTGAAGAGATTATGACCAAATATGGAGCAACAGATGTATTCACCTATTATGCGGAGCAAGTCTCAGCTGCCCAAGGCAAGACCATAACGTTCGAATAATAGAGAATTGGAGAGTCGCGAAAGCTGACTCTCCAATCTATCTGAGAGGCCGCTAGAACGAATGAAAGAAGGGAATGAGGATGAATGAACGGCATAATCCGCCCTTGGCTGCTGTCTATCGCGTATCGAATGTAGCAGCATTGTGTCGTATCCCTAGGGAGCAGCGGGAAGCGGGAATGCATGTCTGGGTAGAGGGCTATTATGAAGCCGGTGACCCTGGAAGCAAGCTTATGCGTTGGTCGGAGGAGAGCGAGGGGAAAGATAACGGAGGTACGCTGCATGCTCCGCTAGATGGAGGAGCAGGAGGATGGCTTCTGATACATAGCGGCGTGTGCAGCTATGCGCTGTTCGGCCTATTCGGAGCAGAGGAGCCAGCGGATGATGCACTTGATGCTATGGTGAGCGACTCTAGCATCTATCGAATAGAAGCGACTAGTGATCTGCGGTTTACACGTCGCCATCGATTCAGCCGTAGCAGCATCGAGCTGGAGTTCAATGGATTTACCGTATATACGGATGGAATTGAATCCGCAGCGCCTAACGATCCGTTCTCTGCCGTGCTGTTCTTCCAAGGAATAGAGACGGGGCATAAGCAGTCAGTAACGCTGACAGAGGAGCTTGCTGAGCTGACGGAGCTGCTCGAGGTTGCGGATTCGTCGGCTTTCGAGGTTGGGGAATGGTGGATTGCACAGTCCAATACGTTGTCCGGAAGCGCGGAGCGGGAGCTGGATAAGCTTATTTGCGTAACAGAGATCGTCGACAGCAGGCATGTCAGGTTTAACTACAAGAATGGCTGGGCATTGGATGCGGGCAGAACGATCACTTATCGGAAGGTTATTCCGGTCGAGCGAGTAGCGGTTCGCAATATGCGCTTTATCGGTGCTGGCAAGACAGATATGACCGGCTCCCACCCGCTTGCCTATGAGTTCGCCGTGGAATGTGATGCGATAGGCATTGATGCATACGGTACCTTTTGGCCAGTTATTATGCGCAGGTACAACACCCATTACGTGACTGAACGGTGCAAGCTGACAAATCCGGCGGAGGTTATCATTGGGGGCACTGGTTATTTAACGCAGCAGATTTATTGCCTGTATGGGCATGTAAGCGATTGTCATACGAGCAATGGCAGACATTTGAATGATTTTACCGGATCGGCCTACAGCTATGTGGACAATTGCCATGCAGATGGCGATGACCTTGGTGCATTCGTTACTCATGGGCAGTATGAGCATGATCTCATCTATGTTGGCAATTCCGGATTGATGTCGTTCGCCAACAGTGGCCTGACCTGGGGGGAGAGTGCCAAGCGGATTACAGTGAAGAAGCATGTGGGCTCTTGGTTCATCGCCCATCGTAAGGTAACGGATCTGACGCTGGAGGATGTGCATGTGTTCGTACGTGATGGGGTAGAGAATTCGGCGAATACCGGATCGTTCTGGCTGAATGCAGATGGTGTACAGATGAAGAATTGTACGGCAGAAGCGATGGTGAAGTTCGTGCAAGTATCGAATCGCTCCAAACGTCCGAATCTGGTCGACAACTGCTCGTTCACGGTAACGAAGGGACGACGTCTATCCCATGATAATGTGACCGCTGAGCTAACATTCCGAGACTGTCGGTTCGAGCGAATCGATGGCAATTATTTGGCGGGGACGGGTGGCATTCGTCTTCATGATTGTGTGCTTAGAGGCGCAGATGGGCAAGCGAAGCCGTTATATGCATCGGGCTCATCCATAAATATTCGCGGTGGAGCCATGATAGATACAGGTGTTGTACTGACGGGCGAAGGGGATAAAAGCCTCGATATTGGCTCGGGTGCGAGGGTATCTGGGACTAATGCGGCAGGAGCTTTTTTCGCAAGAGAGGGGAGTGCGGGTGGTTCTACCTCTTGGCGTTTCGCTGATTACACAAGCCAGACGGACGATGAAACAATGCATCATTATGCTATTCATGGCACACAGCATCGTTATATCGCGAATGGCGCGATATTCGAAGGCGGCAGGCTGGCTGCTGGAGATCAACCTGGAGCATTCGAATATATGCAGCACACGGGGAATGTCGAGAAGGGCGTGGATCGAAGCAGTCTGCCGGAGGAAAGCGATTGTATCCAGCATAGGGCCGGGAATGTGAGAGTGACATAGGGTGGATTCGAGGGTGGAGGATGCGGAAATGAGCAGGAATGATAATGAATTATTTGATCTAATGAGTGAATCACTGTATGCGGCGGTTATATCGGACACACTGGATGAGCTGGGCTATCGCTCGCAGGTGATGCGGGAGGATATTAATCCTATTGATTCAGACTGGGTTGTGGCGGGGCGTGCCAAGACGATTCTGTCTGTTGATGTGCATTATATTCCTGACAATCCATATGAGAAGGAGATAGAGGCCGTGGACAGTGTGAAGCCTAATGATATCGTCATTGGCTGCACGAATGAGTCGAAGCAGAATGGGCTATGGGGCGAGCTGCTCTCGACGGCTTCCAAGATGCGGGGAGCAAGAGGCGCGATCGTTGACGGTCTTATTCGGGATACGAAAAAAATCGTTGAGCTGGGCTTCCCTGTCTTTGCAACCGGCACGAAGCCGGTCGATTCACAGGGGCGCGGACTCGTTATTGAATACGACATTCCGGTGCTATGCGGCAGTGTTATGGTGTATCCGGGAGATGTGGTGTTCGGGGATCGCGATGGAGTAGTCGTTATACCGAATCAATTGGTGGATGAGGTCGTGAAGCGAGCATTGGACAAGGTGAACCGGGAGAATCATACCCGCGACGAGCTGCTGGAGGGAAGGACGCTGCGCCAAGTCTATGATAAGTATGGCGTGCTCTAGGTAGTTGCAGACGGCGATAAGTTGTGGAGCTGTTGGGAGGTGCAGAGCATGAGACTGCTCAGGAAAAGAGCGTTAGTTACCGGCGCAGCGCGTGGGATAGGGCTTGGCATTGCGAGACGCTTCGTGGAGGAAGGCTGTCAGGTCGTACTGCTGGACCGAAGCGAGGAAGAGCTTAGGGCTGCATGCGAACAGATGCAGCAGTACAGCGATCGAATCACCATACAAGTGTGCGATTTGCGTGATCTGGCGCAGCTGGATGAAGCAGCGGAGCGGGCTTTTGACTGGCTGGGCGGCATCGATATCTTAGTGAGCAATGCGGGCATTGCGTACCGCGAGGCTTTTCTCGACATTACGTCTGAGCATTGGGATGCGGTGTTCGAGATTAATGTGCGGGCGGTGTTCCGGCTTGGGCAGCTTGCTGCGCAGCGGATGATTACACAGGGGAGCGGCGGGGCTATCGTGAATATGAGCTCGAAGAACGGGATCGCCGCCAGCGGAGAGCTTGCTCCCTATAATGCATCCAAGGCTGCAGTTATTCTGCTGACCGAATCGATGGCTGTTGAGCTTGCTCCTTACGGGATTCGCGTCAATGCTGTCGCTCCTGGCTTCGTAGATACGCCGCTTGACCGGAAGCTGCGGGAGGAGTCGCAGCTCCCAGCGTATTCTGAGCATACGCCGATGAAGCGAGCCGGGACGATAGAAGAGATTGCCTCTGCCTTCTTATACTTAGCTTCGGATGAAGCCTCATATGTGACAGGAACGACCCTTAAGGTCGATGGCGGACATTTGGCGAACGGAAGCGAGCTGTAGAGGGATAGGCAGGAGCAAAATGGAATTATATCTATGATAGGATAACAATCTATATCATAGGGAGGATTAACGATAACGATGGAAGCACAATTAGTTGTCGATGCCAGAGCTTGGCTCGGAGAGGGTCCCCACTGGGATGAAAGAGAACAACAGCTGTATTGGGTTGATATTATAGGCAAGCAGCTCCATGTGTATAAAAATAAGACAGGTGCAAGCAGCACCTATTCCTTCGAGCAGATGATCAGTGCCGTTGTTCCTTCTATTCATGGGGGACTGGTCGTTACGCTGCAGGATGGCATCTACCTGTATGAACCGGAGTCAGAGTCCTTGCAATTGCTGGCAGCAGTTGAACCAGAGCTTACACGGAATCGGCTTAACGATGCGAAGTGTGATCCGGCTGGCCGGCTCTGGGCAGGCACGATGAGCATGGACAATGAGCGGGGGAAGGGCAGCTTGTATGTGCTAGAGCCAAGCGGCTTGCTGCAAGCAGCAGTATCCGATATATCTTGCTCCAATGGCTTGGCATGGAATGACAGCCAGATGTATTACATTGATACGCCAACGGGCTGTGTCGACAGCTTCGAATGGGATAGGCAGTCGGGTTCTATAAGCAATCGCAGAACAGTGGTGCGATTCCCGGACTCTGTTGGAATGCCGGATGGGATGACGATAGACGAAGAGGGCATGCTGTGGATCGCCCATTGGGGAGGCAGCCGTGTGTCGCGATGGAATCCAGAAACAGGCAAGCAAATCGGTGAAATAGCTGTTCCAGCGCTAAATGTAACCTCATGTGCATTCGGTGGAGCAGCTATGGACGAATTATATATAACGACAGCAAGGATGAGTGCTGACGATCAGGAGGATTACCCACTAGCAGGAGGATTATTCGTCGTCAGGCCAGGGGTGAGAGGAAAGGTTGGCAGCAGGTTCGGCTCCTTGCCTACATGGTAGAAAGAAGGGAAGCTCATGCGGCTGAAGGATAAAGTGGCGATCATTACGGGTGCAGGCTCTGGTATCGGCAGAAGCTCCGCCTTGCTGTTCGCGGAAGAAGGAGCTCGGGTCGTTGTTGCTGATGTGGATGAGGTGAAGGGAAGAGAAGCAGTTGCCGAGATCGAAGCAGCTGGCGGCCAGGCCCTCTACGTGCAATGCGATGTTACTGTGCAAGCAGATGCAGAGTCGCTAGCTCTTCAAGCCTCGCAGACATTCGGACATATTAATGTGCTATTCAACAACGCAGGAATTAGCGCAGTTGGCGCTCTTCATGAGATCGAAGCCGATATATGGGATCAGGTTATGCGGGTGAATGTGCGCGGTGTTTACTTAGGCTGCAAGGCTGTGCTTCCTTACATGATGGAGCGCAGAAGCGGATCTATCATCAATATGTCTTCGAGTATCGCCGAGATTGGCGTCTCTCAGCGAGCGGCATATACCGCCTCGAAGGGGGCAGTGTTATCGTTATCCAAGGCGATGCAGGTGGATTATGCAGCATACGGCATTCGCGTCAATTCACTGCTCCCAGGAACCATTATGACGCCATTCGTTGAAGGCTATTTGAAGAAATCGCCAGACCCGGAGGCCGCTATTGCTTCGATTAAACGACGCCAGCTCAGTGGTGAGCTGGGCAGACCTGAGGATGTCGCCCGTGCTGCATTATTCCTCGCCTCTGATGAATCGGGCTTCGTACTCGGCTCTCCGCTCTATGTAGATGGCGGGCTGGTCTTCGGCAAGAACGCCTGAGACCTGATTGTTGGCTGAGATGAAAATCGTGTAGTTCACGTGAGATTCCCGGCATTCCCAGCATTCATTGCTCGGTAGCCATGTTAGACATTCATAATACATAGGAGGAATGATGATGAAGCTTCTTACATTTGAGGATCAGGGACTGTACCGATTGGGCGTATGGACCCCGCAGGGTGTGCTTGATATTCAGACAGCTGCGGCTGAACGCGCTGCTGTTGCTGCTGGCGTTCCAACCACGATAAGCGAGGTGCTCGGCGGCGGCGATGCAGCGAAGGAAGCACTAGAGACGTTCGTTGCTGGTCTGCTATCCGAAGGTGACGAGATTATTGCTCGCTATCTGAGGCAAGAAGACAGCCTCGTATTCGGTCCATGTGTAACCGAGCCTGAGAAGATTATTTGTATTGGCTTGAATTATCGCAGACATGCAGAGGAGACGAATATGCCCATTCCGACGTATCCGATCCTATTTAATAAATTTGCGAATACACTGATAGGCCATGGACATGATGTTCCACTGCCGCGCTCCTCTGACAAGGTCGATTACGAAGCAGAGCTAGCTATTGTTATTGGCAAGACCGCCAAGTATGTCAGTGAGGAGGATGCGCTGGATTATGTATTCGGCTACTGCTCCTCCAATGATCTGTCCGCCCGAGATCTCCAGATGCGCACGAGTCAATGGCTTGCCGGCAAATCCTGCGATAAGTTCTCTCCAATTGGTCCTTATCTGGTCTCGAAGGATGAGGTCGGTGATCCGAATAATCTGACGATCAGCTGCACGGTGAACGGAGAGGTTCGCCAGCATTCGAATACGTCGGATATGATTTTTAACTGCCAGCAGATCGTCAGCTATATCTCGCAATGCATGACACTATCGCCAGGAGATATTATTCTGACCGGAACTCCGGAAGGCGTAGTGCTGGGCTATCCGCCAGAGAAGCAGGTTTACTTGGGGCCAGGAGATGTCGTCACGATTGACATAGAGAAGCTGGGTGCGATTACGAACCAGATGGTCAGCGAATAGGAGGGATATCGATGATATTCGACAGCCATACGCATTTGTTCGGCCCGGGCATGTTCAGCGGTCCGACTGACGCGGCGATCAAGCGGGCTTGGGGCCCTGAGATGAACATAGAGGCAACGCCGGAGCAGCATCGCGACAGTCTGAAGGGCTTCGCAGGCTCCATCGTATTGGCTATGGCTGCAGGGGCAACCGGACTGTCCGTTCCGAATGAATATGTGGCTGACTATTGTGCGACAGACAAGACGAGGCTCTTCGGCTTCGCCAGTGTCGATCCGAATGATTACAACTGCATACCGGAATTTGAGACCGCGATTCGGGAGATGGATCTGAAGGGCTTGAAGCTAGGGCCGATTTATCAGAACTTTTATCCCGATGCCAAAGAGCATTATGCCTTGTACGCCAAGGCCGATGAGCTGAACGTTCCAATTCTGTGGCATCAAGGCACCTCATTCGTGCCTGAAGGGTATCTCGAAGCTTCCCGTCCGGCGATGCTGGACCCGATTGCCCGTGCTTTTCCCAATCTGCGAATGATAGTTGCACATATGGGACATCCGTGGGTGGATGAGTGTATATCGCTCGTCCGCAAGCATCCGAATATGTATATGGATATTTCTGCGCTTGGAAGCCGGCCATGGCAATTCTATAATGCGCTAGTGTCCGCGATGGAATACGGCGTGCAGGACAAATTATTGTTCGGCTCTGATTATCCATTCTTCACCACGCAGCAGACGATGGACGCCTTGCGGCGCATTAATGACTTGGCAGCGGGAACGAAGCTGCCCCGCGTGCCTGAGGAGATCGTCGAAGCGATCATTCACCGCGATACACCGGGAATTCTCGGGCTGGCATAACGGCTATACATCGAAGGGGGAGACCTGCCTTGAGCACAGAAGACAAGCTGAAGAGCGAGGCTTATTTTCAGGAAAAAGATCTATGGGGATTCATTCACCGTTCATTTACGAAGTCGATGGGGTATACCGAAGAGGATATTCGCAAGCCTGTTATCGGCATATGCAATACGTTCAGTGAGCTGAACAAATGTCATTCGCATTTCAATGAGCTGGTCGATTATGTGAAGCGCGGGGTATGGCAGGCGGGCGGTGTGCCAATGGAATTCCCAACCATCTCCATCGGTGAGCCTTATGTTAAGCCGACGACGATGCTGCTGCGCAATCTAATGGCCATGGATACTGAGGAAATGATGAAGGCTCATCCCATTGATGGCGTTGTGCTGCTCGGCGGCTGTGATAAGACCGTACCGGCACAGCTGATGGCAGCAGCCAGTGCGAATATTCCAGCTATTGTGCTCACAGGAGGACCGATGCTGAGTGGCAGACTGAATGGACGAAGTCTGGGCGCCTGCACGGATTGCTACGGTTTTACACTGGAGCGTAAGGCAGGCAACCTTACAGATGAAGAGCTTGCGGTCGCGGAGGATGCGATCTGTCGCAGTGATGGTCACTGTATGGTCATGGGGACGGCAAGCACGATGGCATCGATCGCTGAAGCTATTGGCATGGCCCTTCCAGGCTGCGCTGCGATTCCTGCTCCAGACAGCAGACGCAAGCATATGTGTGAGCGTACAGGCAAGCAGATCGTTGAGCTGGTAAGGCGCAATATTCGTCCGCGTGACATCATGACGGCAGAAGCGATCGAGAATGCGATTCGGGTCACGATGGCGAGCGGCGGATCTACCAATGCGATTATACACTTGGTTGCGATTGCCGGCCGCCTTGGCATGCAGCTTCCACTAGAGACGTTCGACGCGATCAGCTCTGAGACGCCGTTCATCCTTAACTTACGTCCTTCAGGCCAATATCAGATGGAGGAGTATTTCGAGGCAGGCGGTGTGCCCGCTCTGATGAAGGAGCTGGAGCCGCTGCTCCATGGCGATTGTCTGACGGTGACTGGACGTACGGTGAAGGAGAATTTGGTTGGGCAGGCGCTAACCTCTATGCCGGATGTCATTCGGACTATAGCTGAACCGCTTGATAGTCAAGGCGGTATTGCCGTGCTTCGCGGCAACCTCGCGCCAGATGGCGCACTTATTAAGCAGACGGCAGTATCAGCACATCTGAAAAAACATAAGGGACGCGCTGTCGTCTTCGAGAGTCCGGCTGATCTGTCTGCCCGCATAGATGATCCAGAGCTGGATGTGGATGAGAGCTGCGTGCTCGTACTCAAGAATGCTGGACCCAAGGGGGCGCCGGCGATGCCAGAAATCGGGCAGATTCCGATCCCTTCGAAGCTGTTGAAGAAAGGCGTACGGGATATGGTTCGAATCTCGGATGCTCGGATCAGCGGTACATCCTATGGAGCATTAATTGTACATGTTGCGCCTGAGGCAGCCATCGGAGGTACGCTTGCTCTCGTTCGGGAAGGGGACGAGATTGAGCTTGATATTGCTACTCGCAAGCTGGAGCTTCTTGTAAGTAGCGAAGAGCTGGCCGAACGCCGCAAAGCTTGGACGATGCCGAAGCCTCACTACGATAGAGGCTACGGATTGTTATTCCATGAACGGGTGCTTCAAGCGAATCTGGGCTGTGACTTCGATTTTCTGCTGCCTCCAGAGCTGCGGGAGCAGCTGCTGCGAGCTTAATAGATAAGGGGGGACGAGGATGAATGATATCCGTTTCCTAGGACGGAATGAATTGGAAGAAGCGACTCGATTAGCGGATTTGGTCTTTCGGGATGCGGACCAGTCTTCGATGGGTGAGGCTTTCCCGCCTATTTTCTCCGGCAATTACCGCAGCTCGGTTGGAGTATATGAGGAAGGGAAGCTAGTATCCTTCATCGGTCTCGTGCCAGGCTTCCTACAGGTTGGCCGGGTTCAATTGCCCATCTTCTCTCTTGGTTCCGTCTGTACGCATCCGGATTATCGCGGACAAGGCTATGCGGGTGAACTATTGGAGCGGGTATTTCAATTTATTGAAGCATCGGAGGGCTCGCTGCTATTGATATCCGGTGATCGAAGCCTCTATCTTCGTAATGGCTGTCATTCTTTCGGGCAGGTAAGGCAATATGTGTTATCTGCTTCAGCTGGACCACAGGCATCCCCAGATCCGATCCATACCGTGCGCGAAGCACTTGAATCGGATCGCCTCCGCGTTCATGCCCTGTATGAGCGAACTTCAGTACGGTATCAGCGCAGCTTGTTCGAGACGGCAGAGCTGATTCGAGCAGAGGCGCTTGCGGGCATATACAAGCTGAAGCATAAGCTGGTTGTAGCTGAAGCAGAGGGGGCTGTCATTGCGTATGCACTCCTCGCTGTACCCGGTGATATTCAGACAGATGCTGTCCCGTTTGTAGTGGAATGGGGAGGAGAGGCACGAGCGGCAGTGGAGATTTTCTCCTATGCGATTCAAGCTTATGCTCTGACGGGGCTTCAAGTGACTGTGCCATGGCAGGAGAAGGAGCTGCAGGCTGCGATGGCTGAGAAGCTTCCGGACTATTCGAATACAAGAAATTCCGGTACGATAAAGCTCGTTAATCCAAGACGGTTCTGGGAGCAAATAACACCCTATTTGGCTGATCGGGATAAGGAAGCCTTTGATCGAGTGGAGCTTGGCCATGCGACCGTGGAGTACGTGGCTGCGTATTTGACCATTGATGGGAAGACGCTTCAGCTCTCCTCGGATAAGCTAATCTCCCTGCTCTTCGATGTGGAGCCCGCCATTGCCGAAGCTGACGAGAGTCAGCTTGCTCTGCTGCGGAAGCTGTTCCCGATACCGCTGCCATATGCCTCTGGCTTGAATTTTATTTAAAATAATGATTACAGAGGAAGCGATGCCTGACAACCGCTGTATAGGTTGTCAGGCATCGCTGCGTTCATAGCGTGCGAGTGCTTTGCTGGCGGCTTCCAGCATGCGCTTGCGCAAGTAATCGCCTTCCGTTACGATAACTCGCTTGCCCAGGAAGCGGATTTTGGAGAGGACGTATTCACTCTCATCAGACGAGAATGTCAGCTTAACTCGGTAAGTATCTGTACCGTCATCATAGTCGACCTGCTTCTCGAAGCAGGAGAAGGCGTACAGAATGCGGGACAGCTCCCGGTTATAGTGACGTACGACCTCAACGGTTGCATGCTGCCTCCGAGCAATAAGCTGCTTCGCAATTCGAGCGGCTGCCATATTGGCGAGCTGTTCCGGCAATGGAAGCTCCACCAGGTCTACGATGTTCCTGAGCTTCGTGCTCATGAGGTGGCGGGACTTAAGCGAATACCACAGCAAGTACCATTCTCTTTTGACCATGGAGTATTCAAGCTTGTATGGCATGCCTGCCTGACTGTCCCGAGTGGTACCGTCCTTGCTCTTATTCGTAATCTCGATGCCGCCCTTGCGCATGATTATTCGACGTAAGGGTCGAAGCAGCGGATGATAGATATGGACGGCTTCGCTGCGCGCTTTCTCCAAGATAGGCACGGTTGAAAAAGCATTATTCCGATTATCCTCATGAAGCAGCTCTTGCAGCTTGGCGAGTGTATCGTTCTCGAATGCGGCTGCCGCATCGGGATGCTCCAGCATCGTTCGAAGCCACATTCTCTCCTGCGCTGTTACGGCCATTGCTCCGAACTCATCGAGGCGGGACATCATCTGATAATTAAAGATTTTCTCGAACAGGCTCATAATGCGCAGCAAGCTCCTTCCATTCCGCGATAAAATCCCGCCGAAGCGATGCGGGCTCCAATACCTCACAGCTTGAACCGAAGCTTCTCAGCCATGGCCTTATTTCTGTAACGCCATTGACAACAATCTCGAAGAGGAAGGACTCCTCATCCTCCTCTATAATACGTCCCCATTGCCCCTGCAGAAGGACCCGTTCCTTCACGAAATTGGCTTTTGCCCCGGTGGGATTGTAGAACCTCGCTCTAACGGTCACCGGCCGCCCCGTATCGACTAGCCAGCTGAGCTGTGTGTTTCGATTCAGTGCAGCGAGCTTGTCCTCGAATTCATTAGGTGCTGCCAGATCGCCTTCCTTCAATTGTGTCAAGCCTTCCATTCGGTACACAGCAGTGCCCTGCTTGTTATGCCCGAGCAAATACCACCGTCCATATTGATGGTCGTATACCACCTTTAGCGGCAATAGATTTTCCTTCCGTCCCTCGCTCTCGCGTTCGAACAGCGGATTCGTATTTTTGGAGGCATAGCTCTTATTGGCTTTGGGTGAGAAATAGAGGAAGCTAAGCTTCCGTTTCTCTTCAATCGCCTGTAGAACCGTATACAGATGCGCTTCGTCCAGAATGCGCGAATGATAATGGTATTTGTATAATAATAAGTCCATAGCTCCGTCCGGCAGCGTTCGGCGATGGATTGCTTTCTTCAAGCTTTCTCTTAGCAAATAGCCTTGCACAGAAGGCACCTGCGTGTTAGCCATCACGTCGACGAAGGCATACAGGTCGGATAGCTCTTCGTCTGTAAGCGCATTGATCCAGCTGTTGTGGGCGCTGTAGCGATACGGGCGTCCGCCAGGTTGTTTGCGTAAAACGCCAGTCTCCTCCAAATATTTGAGATCCGAGCGAATCGTCTTCTCATCGGGCAGAGCAAGCTCCTCCGGCATTCCACTGCAGCATAGGTCAAGCAGTTCCATAGCGGTAAGGGCTTGCTCCTGCATAGCAGCAATGATCATAGAGAGCCTTATACTCTCGGATTCTTTCAACGATTTGGAGCGGAAAAGAAAGAGAAGCATCGGATCAGCAGATTCATAATAGCTTGTCCGCAGCATATCTGCGAATTCCTTGCCCTGCTCCTCCGGCAGCTGCTGCCATACACTGCTGACGATATCCTTGAGGCGCCGGATCGTTTTATCGAAGGTATGAACAGATATGCCGAGCCGCTCGGCGAATTGCTGTCGATTGTATGCGCCGCTCGTCAGCACGAGCATTCGCAGAAACTGTATTTCTTTATCAAAGCTTTCTCTCGCCATGAGTGGATTCCCCATTTCTTATGACAGGCGTATCTGCTAATTGTAGCAAGAAGAGGGAGGTAGAGGAAAGGATTATCGTTCACAGAACCATTGTCGTAATACTTATGCCATGTTCCAATAGGTGCCAAATCGAGATAATAAGGTTGTGAAGCAGCAGCTGGCCTGAACCGGGCAGGGATATCAGCCACTAAGGTTTATCCCGCAGCGCCAGCGTTCGTTAACGCGAGGTGTGCTGTCGGAGTTAAGCGTGCTTACACAACTTACAGGGGTTCGAATCCTCTATTGTCCTGAGACGACGATTCATGGTGGAGTATTTGACGAGAGTCACAAGCAACAAAAAAATCAGATATGTAGGGCTCTTTGGGAAAAAGCTCGGCAGGCTAGTCCAGCTGCACCTTGAACGAACTATGCAATTCGTGGATACCGAAGGGAGATGCCGCTTCTGCTGCTGCCTGTAAGAACGCATCTTGTCTGAAGCTTGTAAGCTGGGCTAATGACAATATGAAGTGCTTCCGGCGAATCAGATGCCGCAATCCATTCTGAAACGATATTCCGTCTCGCTTCAGGGAGAGCTTTTTCACCGAATAGCTAACAGAGCAATTGTTTATCAAAAATTCAAATTCAAATTACATAATCAAGTTGAACATAAGATAGATCTTCTGGGGAAGCGAAGCGTTCGCCTTTGCCTCCGGAGGCAACAGCGATCGTAAGAACCATCCACTGTCGCAGTGTCACACAGAAATACATCTTTCAAAACATTCTGGGAGGGAATTACCCATGAAAAAAATACTAACCACTATAACGATCCAAAATGATCAGAGAGGTCTGCTGTTCAAGAAAGGCAGCTATGTAAGGCTGCTCGGGCCAGGCAGCTACCGCATCTCACCGATTAACGGCCAGACGATAACCATCATGAACATTACGGAGCCATTCACCGTTCCAGGCAAAGACCTTGAGCTATTCCTACAAGATGAGAAGCTCCTAGATGAGCTTCTTATCGTCGAGGTTCAGGATGATGAGTACGTACTGCATTATGAGAACGGCAATTGCAAGTCTGTGCTGACTGCAGGCAAGTATGCCTTTTGGAATCGGATGAAGAAGCATTCCTTCGTCCGCTTGGATACGCGAACACCGGAGCTGCCAAGCAAGCTCGGAGCTGCTGCGCTGTTCAAGCTGAATGGCTTGTATACTTCTTATGAAGTGGGAGAGCATGAGGTTGGTTTCTTATTCTACGATAACGTACAACAGCGAGAGCTCGGGCCGGGCAAATATCGCTTCTGGAAGGCGCCGGTGACGGCAGTGGTCAGGAAGCTTGATATCCGCAGGCAGCAGCTTGATATGACAGGTCAAGAAATGATGACCGAGGATAAAATCACGCTTCGACTTAACTTCGTCAGTCAGTACAGAGTCGTGAATGCCCGCAAGGCACTTGAGATTAAAGCGTTCGAGGAGCAGCTGTATATCCAGCTGCAGCTTATTCTGCGCGAATATGTAGGCACGATGAAGCTGGATGAGCTGCTGCGTACGAAGCAGGAGATCGGCACCTTCGTTCTGGATAGGCTTGCGGAGAAAGCGGAGGAATACGGCGCTGTGTTCATGTCTGCCGGAGTGAAGGATATCATTCTGCCAGGAGAGATTAAGGATATTATGAATACGGTACTGCTCGCCGAGAAGAAAGCACAGGCTAATCTGATCACCCGCCGTGAAGAAACTGCTTCAACCCGGAGCTTGATGAATACGGCGAAGCTGATGGATGAGAATGCAACGCTATACAGGCTCAAAGAGCTTGAATTTTTAGAAAAAATATGCGATAACGTCGGCAGTGTCTCTCTTACGGGAGGAGGCAATCTGCTGGAGCAGCTGAACGAGCTGCTGGTCGGTGGCGCCAGACGAACCAGCTAGCCTGCTGCGGCAAGAAAGGGTGATTAATCATGATTGAACCAATCTATAAGGCTGCCATCATGGAGGAGCTGAACCGAATAGAGTCTGAGGAGGGAGTCCGTATTCTGTATGCCTGCGAATCAGGCAGCAGAGCGTGGGGCTTCCCATCCAAGGATAGTGACTATGATGTGAGGTTTATTTATATTCGGCCTGTTGAATCGTACTTTTCCATTATAGAGAAACGTGACGTCATCGAGCGTCCGATCAGCGATATGCTCGACATTAGTGGCTGGGATCTGCGCAAAACGTTATATTTGCTGCGCAAATCGAATCCTCCGCTGCTCGAGTGGCTTCAATCCCCTATGGCCTATTCGGAATCCTACTCCGTAGCAGAGCGTATTCGTGCCTTGTCTTCACTCGTGTTCTCACCGAAATCCTGCATGTACCATTACTTGAAAATGGCTAGAGGAAATTATCGTGACTATTTGCAAGGTGAGCAGGTCAAGGCAAAAAAATACTTTTATGTGTTAAGGCCCATACTCGCGTGCTGCTGGATTGAGAAGCTGGGCACGATGCCGCCGATTGTTTTCGAGGAGCTAGTTCGTGAGATAATTCCTTCAGACGGCGAGCTGTATGCGGTTATCCAGCATCTGCTGGAGCGCAAGCGTGCTGGGGATGAGCTGCAGTTGGAGCCCAGGCAGCCGTTAATCAATGCGTTTCTTGAAGATAAAATAGCCTACTTCAATTATAGCGCACCATTCATGAGCTCGCCCGATGGCTTGCTGGATGAACAGCTGGATAAACTGTTCCTTGAGGCGGTTTATGAAGTATGGGGGAATACGATCTGACCTTGATATACCATGCTCCGAATAGACTGTCCTCCTGATGCAGCTTGATTAGCATAAGGGGGCAGTCTATTGGGTGCGTCTAGGCGATTATTTCCTCTCATTCTACAGAGGTGTATAATAAATGTGAGATAAGGGAGTGGATGAGGATGTCCCGGGACAATCGCTTGAATGAACTGGCGGCATTGAAGGAAATTGCCGAAGTGTTGAATACGACGAATGATATGCATCATATGCTGAATGATGTTCTTGCTAAGCTGCTGGAGGTGACTGGCTTCACTACGGGCTGGATATTTCTATTGGATGATCATCCAGACGGTATATGCGCAGCTACCCATCATCTCCCTCCTGCCTTGTCAGCGGATAACTACGCGCTTATGTGCGGGGATAATTGCTGGTGCGTAGAGAGCTACAAGCAGCATAAATTGCAGCATGCCGTCAATATTATTGAATGCAGCAGGATTAATTATGCGATATCCCATCAGGCAGGCGATACGGAAGGTATTGTTCATCATGCCACAGTCCCTCTGAATGCAGGACAGGACCGATTCGGCCTGTTGAATGTTGCAGAAGCGGGCAAGGAGCACTTCTCAGAAGAAGAATTAGCGATGCTTCAGGCTGTCGCTCTGCAGATTGGAACAGCGATCAAACGAATCAAGCTGTACCAGGCGCAAGAGAACAATGCGATTCTGTATGCGAAGCTTGGAGATGTCATCCAACAAATTAATAGTATTCAGAATATTAATCAGCTGCCGCTTCAGGCAGTGAAGTTTATTGGCGATGCATTCGATTGGCCGCATGTGTCTATATTCATCTATGAGCAGCAGGAGCTGTCGCTCCGAGCTCATTATACGAACCATATGGTGCAGAAGGAATGGCAGTCACTCGCGATTGATCAAGCAGGTCCGGTTAGTACAGCCTTCCGTGACAATCGTCTAGTTATCGTGTCCAATGATAGTCATGAAGCATGCATGTCTTTGTCTTCCATTGGGATTCCGGAATATTTGTCAGCTGCTGCCATTCCACTGCGTATTCGGAGTCGTACGATTGGGGTATTGTTCATTAGCAGTTCAGGCCGAAGGCAATTCGACGAGTATCATGAAGAGTTTATGTATTCCCTTGGTGATCATTTCACGTTAAGTGTGGAGAATCTGCGGATCTATGAGCAGCGAAGTGAGCTTGCACGCATGGAGGAACGCAATAGAATGGCTCGAGACCTGCATGATTCCGTCATCCAGAAGGTGTTCTCGTTGTCCTTTCTCGCGAAGGGAGCTGAAACCGTTCTGGGAGGGCAAGAGCCCATTGTTCAGCAGTCCTTGCAGGAGATCAGGAAGCTGTCCCTGGAGGCGGTCAAGGAAATGCGTGCACTGATATGGCAGCTTCATCCTGCTGGACTTGAGAATGGATTGCTTCCCGCGCTTAAGCAATACGGACAAGGGATGAGCTTAGAGGTCTATGAGAAGGCAGAGGGAGTGAAGGAGCTTCCCCGTGCAATAGAAGAGGCTTTCTGGCGTATCGGGCAGGAGGCGCTTAACAATGTGAAGAAGCATGCCGGCACGAATATCGCTTATATCAAGCTGATTAAATCTGAGGCTGGTGCAAGTCTGGAAATTATGGACCATGGGGTAGGCATTTCTTCTGATACGAATAAGGGAAGATTGACGATGGGGATGATGTCGATGCGTGAACGAGCGGAGACTTTGGGCGGCGAATTAACGATCTCCAGCGGCGATGGGAAGCCAACGATCATCAAAGTTATGATTCCTCTTCAGGTTCTTGAGGAGAAATGCAGCGAAGAAGGGAAAGGGCAGCATTGACCATTAAAATTTTGCTAGCGGATGATCATCGAATCGTATTGAAAGGGATATCCTTTTTTCTAAATATGCAGCCGGATTTCGAGCTGGTCGGCGAAGCGCAGAACGGGCAAGAAGCGGTAGACATGGCTGGTGAGCTGCAGCCGGATATTGTACTTATGGATCTGAATATGCCGATTATGGACGGGATCGAGGCCAGTGCTCTCATTGCTAAGGAGCATCCGCATATTAAAGTGCTCGTGCTGACCAGCTTCTCTGATCGCAGCCATATTGTGCCTGCGCTGCAGACCGGTGCGATTGGCTATATGCTTAAGGATGTAGAGCCTGACCAGCTGGCGGAAGCGATTCGCAGTGCTCATAAGGGCAATGTCCAGCTGCATCCCGATATTTCTAGCGAGCTGTTCAGTCGCATGCAGCCACCAACAGTGGAAGCCAAAGAGCCGTCCAGCAGACAGCAGCAGCAGGCGATCGAATCGCTTACGCCAAGAGAGCTGGAGGTGCTGGGCTTGCTGACGAAGGGACTTAGCAACAAGGATATAGCACAGTCATTAATCGTCGCTGAGAAAACGGTTAAGACGCATGTCAGCAGCATACTTAGCAAGCTGGGCTTATCGGATCGAACGCAGGCAGCGCTATTCGCTGTTCATATGTTCGAGTCCGATGCTTCGGATTGAAGCACTGAATAGACAGGTCTACGTCTGAGGTCGTAAGACTAGTCCTGCGACTTATTGTTCGATATGCAGCGTATAGATACGTCTTTTTGCCGATGAATCTTAAGCCATCACCCTCTAAAATAAAGGTAGTTACAAAAAGAAAACTACTATTAGATAAGACGGAGGGGAATTTATATGAGTACTGTACTGTTTGTAAAAGCAAATGACCGTGGTGAACAGGCTGTTAGCGTTCAAGTCTATGAAGCATTCCTAGCTAGCTACAAAGCTAGCCATCCTCAAGACAACGTTGTTGAACTGGATTTGTTCAATGAACAATTGCCATATATGAATGCGGATATGATCAATGGTAACTTCAAAGCTCCACGCGGTCTAGATCTGACTCCTGAAGAGGCGGCAGCTGTTGAGGTATCGAGCAAATATATCGAGCAATTTCTTGCTGCTGACAAAGTCGTATTCGGCTTCCCATTGTGGAATCTGACCATTCCTGCTGTACTGCACACGTATATCGACTACATTTACCAAGCAGGCAAAACGTTCAAATATACAGAGCAAGGCCCAGTAGGCTTGATTCCTGATAAAAAAGTTGCTCTTCTGAACGCTAGAGGCGGCATTTACTCTGAGGGTCCAGCAGCTAGTGCAGAAATGTCCCATTCTTATGTGAAAAACATCATGAGCTTCTTCGGCGTAACGAACTTCGTAGACGTTATCGTTGAAGGCCACAACCAGCTTCCTGATCAAGCAGCAGCTATTATCGCTGAAGGTGTTGCTAGTGCAGAGAAAGCAGCTGTAGGCTTCTAATTTGGATGCATTATCTAATAACGAGCGGCGCAGGAATCATTCCTGCGCCGCTCGTTATTGTTTCGACATATTTTGACATTAATAATCACGGAGTAGTACAATAGAACTATAATATATACAACTAGATGGTTTAACGGGGATGATTGCTATGGACAAACATTTTTTTGAAGAAATGCGCAAAGTCAGCCATCAGGATGAGCTGAGATCGAAGCTTCTACTGTATGGCGTGAAGCAGATATTAGAAGAGAAGCAGGAAAGAAAGAGCAGAACCAGGCGGCTGTTCTTCTTCAAGAGAAGGACCGAGGCCAGATGATTAGGATACCCCTGTATCGGGTAAAGAGTTGAAAACTCTGTTAACTGATAAAGGGGTATGTCATATGCTTATCAATCAAATTAATCGAATCTTTATTAGTGTGATCTTGTTTCTGCTTATCCTCTATTTATTCTCACGTACCCGCTTTGTAGCTGATCCCATTCTTGCAGCCTTTCGGATTGTATTCGTGCCGATCGTGCTGTCCTTTTTCCTCTATTACTTGCTTCGGCCGCTCGTATCGCTGCTGCATCGCTGGAAGCTGCCCAAATCCTTATCGATTCTGCTCATTTATCTGCTGATGGGTGTAGCCGTATTTCTGTTCGGACTGCTAGTCTGGCCGCCGCTGCAGACTCAATTGATGGGTCTAATAGACAGGCTGCCCGCGCTTGTAACGGATGTTACGACACAGCTGAACCAGCTGCAGGATGAGCCGATCGTCCAACGGCTGGACTTCTCTAATCTGAATATGACGGACAAAGCGTCTCAGTATTTATCCCAATTGATGACGACCGTAACGAATTCACTCACGAACGCTTTTTCATTTGTATCAGGCTTCATTATCATTATTGGATCGGTGCCGATCATTCTCTATTACTTGCTCAAGGATGATTCCGTAATTGTCGATAAGCTGGTAGCTCGGACGCCCGTTAAGCTTAAGGACTTGCTGAAGGAGACGCTAATGGAGATTGATAATGCGTTAAGCGGCTTTATCATCGGTCGAGTCAATCTCTGCTTACTGCTGGGAGCGATGGTGCTTATCGGATTTCTCATCATTGATCTTCCATACCCGTTAGTGCTTGCACTTATTATTGCGATTATGAATATGATTCCGTATATTGGCCAGCTGCTGGGGCTCATTCCATGTGTGATTGTCGCTTTTATCGATTCCCCAGTATCCGCAGTGTGGGTTATCGTCATCGTATTGCTCGCCCAGCAGATTGAAGGGAATGTATTATCGCCGCATATTTATGGACGCAAGCTGGATATTCACCCGATTACAACGATTCTGCTGATCCTTATAAGCGGCACGTTCGGGGGCATTATCGGAATTCTAATCATCATCCCTTTTTACTTAATGGTCAAGATCATCGTTCTCAAATTTCTCCCCTATATGAAAAAAGCGTGACCTTTAGCTTATTTCTACGTATTACTCCTAGAATAATCCAAATCATTGTGGGGAGAGATGTAATTGAACAACATGGAGCCTAATACGCAGCAGCGTGATCCCGTTCCACTGAAGCCTACGGTCATCGTGAAGACGATAATCGGAATTGTGGCGGCCGTCCTAGTCGTCATAATCGGATTTTCAACCTTCTATACCGTACAGGAGCAAGAGCGAGCTGCTATTCTAACGTTCGGTAAGTACACAGGGGAAACAACTGCAGGACTTCATTTCAAATGGCCTTATCCGATTCAACAGGTCATCACCGTTCCAGCTGAGCTGAATCAGAGTATTACGATCGGCTACCGTCAGCAAGGTGATGTCATTACTCCAATCGAGGAAGAGTCCATGATGATTACCGGAGATGAGAATATCGTATCCGCTGACGCTGTCGTGCAATGGAAGATTAGTAATATCGAGAACTATCTATACAATATTGATAAGCCAGAGCAATTTCTAAGGAACTCTGCTGCAACCTCCATCCGTTCTGTCATCGGCTCAGAGAAGCTGGATTATGCGATCACAGACGGAAAAACGGTTATTCAAGAGAAGGTTAGAGAGAAGCTTGTTGAGCTGATGGACCGTTACAATACGGGCATCCAAATTCTCGGCGTGAAGTTCCAGGATATCGAGCCGCCAAGCGGCCAGGTTGAAGAATCCTTCCGTGAGGTAACGAATGCACGTGAGGAGAAGAACACGAAGATTAACAATGCAGCGAAATATGAGAATGATCGTATTCCGAAGGCGCGGGGCGAAGCGCAAGCGCTGATCGAGAATGCTGAAGCTGAGAAGAAGTCGCGGATATTGAATGCAGAGGGCGATGTAGCGAAGTTCAACGCGATTTACGGTGAATATAAGAATAACCCAGAGGTAACGGAAAGTCGTCTTATCCTAGAGACGCTGGAGAAAATATTGCCTAATGCGCAAATCTTTATTTCGGATTCAGGCAGTGATACGCTTACTTACCTTCCTCTGAATGAGCTGCTGCGGAATTCCGGCAGCAAGGCTCCAGCACAAGGAGGTACAACGCCATGAAGAAGCTATGGTTAAGCTTAGCTGCAGTCGTCATTATCGTTATATTGGGCTCTGGTTCCCTGTTCGTTGTGAAGGAAGGAGAGTTCAAGGTCGTACTGAAGTTCGGAGAAGCGGTTAGGGTAGTTGGTTCACCGGGCTTGAACTTCAAAATTCCATTCATAGAGAACACGTTCACACTGCCTAAATATCAGATGACCTACGAGAGCAATCCAACCTCGATGCTGACGAAGGACAAAAAACCAATCACGGTAGACAATTACACCGTGTGGCGGATTAATGACGCAACGCAGTTCAATCGTACAGTTAAGTCCGTTAGTGTAGGCATTCAGCGGATTGACGAGGCGGTGTACAACTCTGTTCGTCGGAAGCTGGCAGAGATCAACTTCGATAATATTATTAGTGAGAATACAGAAAGAGGCAATATCAACGATGAAATAACGCGTGACGTTGCCGAAGCGCTCAGTAAAGATAATTATGGCATTGAGATTATTGATGTGCGGATTAAGCGTACAGACTTGCCAGAGAGCAATAAGCAAAGCGTGTACAATCGGATGATCTCCGATCGTCAGTCGATTGCAGCAAGGTACTTGTCCGAGGGTGATGAGGAATCACGCAAAATCACTTCCAAAGCAGATCGTTCGGCAACCGAGCTGATTGCACAAGCTGAGGCCGATGCGAAGAAGATCGTTGCTGAAGGAGAGAAGGAAGCAGCGAAAATCTATAACGAAGCTTACGGCAAAGATCCGGAGTTCTACAGCTTCTATCGAACGCTGGAGAGCTATGTGACGACTCTGCAGAATGAGCCTGTCATTATGCTGCCGATAGATTCTCCGTATACGCAAATTTTGCTAGGCAAATAACGTTCACTAACGCAGGCAGGGATGTCCAGCAGGTCTGAATAGACCGCATGGGCATCCCTGTCTTGCTTCCTGCAGCCTTCACATTCCACTTCTGCTTAACCCAGCTTCACCTTGCGATAATCGGCAGGTGTAACTCCGAAGCTCTTCTTGAACATCCGATGGAAGTACGAGCTGCTCGTATAACCGCTTTTCTCCGCAATTTCTACAATCGGCCAGTCCGTATTCTCCAAGTGCTCCTTCGCCCGTTCTAGACGAACGGTATTGATAACGTCCACAATGGCATGGAGCGTCTGCTGCTTGTAGATCCGACTTATATAAATGGAAGACATGTCGAGCTCCTCCGCAATAAAGTTTAAGGACATATTCGGATTCGCATACTCCTTCTGAATGAAATCATTGATTCGACGGATCAAATCCCCCTGCTTCATCGTTCGTTTCTCCGTTAGCTTAAGCTGAATATCGTCGAAGAGAGAGAAGAATACCTCATAGAGCTCACCGAGCGTCTCGAATTTGTCGGGAGCAGGGATGCTGAACTTCGAGCTGGACTCTATATCAAGGCTATTGTTCTTATAGATGGTGAACAGAACGTTGTTAATCGTCATCGTCAGATGGGAGATCGCAAGCTGAACAACATGTATCGGATAGCCTGCCGTTTCTTGCACGATATCGACGAATACTTTTTTGGCTTCCTCTGTTTTGGAAGCCATTAATGCATCCATCATTTTGCGTTCCTTCTCGACCGGGAATTTGTATTCCTTCAATCGTAGGGAAATAACCTCCTGTGAGCTGATCAGGCAGCCTCTGCCATAGAACAGCCGATGCATAGAAGCTTCTTTTACTTCCTTGTACAGGATAGACAGCTGAGCAGGGTGAGCGGCTTCTGGACTGTAGGTCATTGAGATGCCAATTCGCAAATAATCAATGCTCGCCTGCTGAATTTGCAAGAGCACGGTACGAAGCAGCTCATCGTCGGGCAGCTCATTCAGCTCAAGCTGATTGAGCAGGATAATGACGCTGTCGTCATCAAGATCAACCGATTCTACATGGTAATGCTTCAGAGCAATCTCCCAGCTTATATTCATAATTGCGAATTTATAAGCAAGAAGATCGGCTCCTCTCGATTCCTTTAATTGATCGAATTGGTCAATCTTCAGCATAACGACTCGATACTTGGAATGGAAATCGAAGGTAACGCCACTCTGTATCAGCTTATCCATATAGACCTTGGTATGCGTCTGCGTACCCTGAATAAGGTTGCGCAGCATATTTTGCCTAATCGTGTATGAGCTGTTTCGTTTGTCATTCTCAAGCAGAGTCATTCGGTTCACAATCTGATTAATAGGACGATAGAGGTAGCGCGACACTAACCAAGAGCTGAATAAGCCTACGATCAGAACGACTCCTGCAATAATGAACGATGTATTCCGAATGGCTGAGATCGTCTCGGTCACTTTGTTGTATGGCGTAATCCGCACATACTGCCAGCTTAAGCTGTCGGGCGAAGTGAATGTAATCAATGATTTCTTGCCTTCGAAGCTGGCTACCAAATAATTCGATTCCTGATTCTTGATATGTTTCTCCAACAGGTCATTATCCGAATCGCTAATCTGGCTTGGGGTCATCGTTGCACCAGACAGAAGCCGGTTCTGATCGTCAAGAATATACGACTTCGCCATATTGGCGGAAGTAACGCCAAGATCTTTATTAATCCATGAAGCAGAAATATTAATAATGACAGCAGAATTGATTTTTTGTGTTTTCCCAATGGCATCATAGCCCAGGTACGTATACACATTCGTTACCTTCTTGCCATTCAGATCCTCTGAGGTGAACGTTCTCGGGATAGGCGTGAAGGGACGATACTCCTGAAAATTATCGAGAACGTTGAGCAGATTTTTATCCACGAGCGTTTCTCTGCTGAAGACGCCGCCTTCTCCCGAGCGTGTCGCCAAATAGAAGCGTTCGTTCTTGGCGTTGTAGACATAGATAGACTCAATGAATGGCATGGAATTCAAGTAATTGGACAGCTCGTTCATTGCTCCCGTTACATCATATATGTTGGGGTCTGTATAGAACATAAGCTTGGAGATGGTGAACGTCCGGTAGCTCTGGAAGGCAAGAGACTGGGCGCTCTCGTTCATACTGATCATTTCTTTGCTGGTTTGCTTGAGATTGCTGAGGTCAGACTGATAGGCTTTGTTCAAGTCCATCCGCGAGAAGCTAAAGTAATAAAACAATGAGGATACGAGAAGAGTCAATACAATGCACATGGTAATCGTTAGAAGAAGTCTACTGTAGATTTTTCCGTTGTTCTTCATTATAACAGCTGACAAGAAAAGCCCCCCTCTCTGTAAATAACGCTCTGTGCAATCCACTCGCCAACCTTAAATGTGAACGCTTTCTATTTATATCGTGCATGAGCTGGATGTAATGGCGGCTTGTGCACTAACGCTCAAATGTTCGCTTACTTAGTAATTATATACAGTGGATGTTCACCCGTACATTGAATGAACTGAAGATTAGTGAAGTCCGTTGTTATTGTGGTAGTGAACAAAACGTACTTTCCTGTATTTTATGGTCATTCTAGTTCATTCCTGCTGTTCAGAGCTGTCTGAGCTGTCTGAGCTGTAAGGTAAACTCGGTAGAACTATATAGTAATAGCAGAATTGTCTTTGAGCAAGCTGCTTTTTATACAATTCCAACTTAAGTTGCAGCTGATTTGTCGATTGGGCAGGCTGTATTAGCTTCAATTAGGTATATATGAGTGGAATGTATGCACAGATTTGGGGAGTGAACTTTTTATTAGAACGAGTGTATTCATAGGGGGCATAGAGGGTTTTATGCTCAAAAATACATGAAAGTTCAATTCGTTCACTGAACAAAGCGCTATTTAGTTCACATTATTTGCAATCTTACTCTTTTTCATAGGACCTGGGGCACGTAATATGGGGACATAGCAAACGACACCAACAACACAACAGAGTAGAAAGCTGAGAGGGGAGAATAAACCTACATGTTACGCAAGAATGGATTTATCAAAGAGCTAGTGACCAATCGCCTGCTGTTTCTTATGTTATTACCGACGATTGCTTTCTTCCTAATTAATTCGTATGCACCGATGGTTGGGATCTACTACGCATTTACGAGGTTCGACTTCGGCAGGAGCTTATTCAACAGTGAATTCGTCGGCTTAGAGAACTTCAAATTTCTATGGCAGTCCGGCATTCTAATGAAGCTTACTCTCAATACAATCGGTTACAACATTGCTTTCATTATATTAGGTAACGTATTAGCCATCTTCCTTGCCATTCTGCTTAGCGAGCTGAAGACACAGTGGTTCAAAAAAGTGACGCAGTCCATTATGTTCCTGCCTTACTTCGTCTCTTTCGTTATTCTGAGCGTTATCGTATATAACATGTTCAACTTCGAGAAGGGCTTTCTAAACACGATGCTGAAGCAATTCGGTGCTGATCCCGTCGATGTGTACAATACGCCTTGGGTATGGATCTTCCTCATTATTATTTTCTATCTATGGAAGAACCTTGGTTACAGCATGGTTATCTACCTGGCATCTATTACCGGCATCAGCGAAGAGTATTATGAAGCGGCCAAAATTGATGGAGCTAACATTTTCCAACGGATCTGGTACATTACCGTTCCTATGCTGAAGACGACGTTCGTCATGCTCCTTCTATTTGCGCTTGGCAGTATTATGAAAGGGCAATTCGATTTGTTCTACCAGCTGGTGGGCAACAACGGCGTTCTCTATAACACGACGGATATTCTTGATACGTATGTCTATCGTTCGTTGAAAGTAACCTTCGATATTGGCATGTCGACTGCAGCAGGTCTATATCAATCGCTGTTCGGCTTCATCGTCATTATGACCGTCAATTACATCATTAAGAAAATCAACGAGGACTACGCCCTGTTCTAGAAGCGACAGCTAGTTGGCAAATCATTAGGAGGTACCCATGAAAATTAAAGAAGAAAGCTCAATGAAGTGGTTTCGGCTTATTGCTCTAGTCGTCATATTAGTCTCAACAGTAGCATGTCTTTTCCCATTCCTGCTCATTATCTCGGCCTCCTTAACTCAGAATGACAGCATCATTCGGGATGGTTATCATCTCATTCCACCAGAGTTCTCGATGGAGGGCTATAAGACGGTATTCCGCTTTCCGCAGCAGGTCTTGGACGCTTATACAGTAACGATTACAACGACAGTTGTAGGTACAATCATCGGATTGTTCCTGATTACGATGGCGGGCTATGTGCTTCAGCGCAAGGACTTCAAGTATCGTAACTTCTTCTCATTCGTTATTTACTTCACAACGCTGTTCGGCGGCGGCTTGGTGCCTTGGTATATTATGATGACCAAATACCTGAACTTGACCGACACGTTAACCGTACTCATATTCCCGGGTCTTATGACTCCGTTCCTTGTTATATTGATGAAGAACTTTATTCGCTCAGCAGTACCGGATGAAGTGATTGAATCGGCCAAAATAGACGGTGCGAATGACTTCACGATCTACTATCGAATCGTTCTGCAGCTATCGATGCCTGGCATCGCGACAGTGGGTCTATTCCTGGCACTAGCCTACTGGAATGACTGGTTCTCATCCTCCTTGTTCATCAATGATCAGAGTATGTACCAGCTGCAATATTACTTGTACAACGTTATCAATGCGATGAGCTTCCTCGCCAACATGGGTGCAGGCACAGGTGTATCACTTAGTACGGCAGTTCCTATGGAATCAACGAAGATGGCTATGGCTATTGTCGTTACAGGACCAATTCTGTTCCTGTACCCGTTCGTTCAACGTTATTTCGTAAAAGGGTTGACGATCGGCGCTGTAAAAGGTTAGAACTGAAGAGGGAACCAGTGCTTGGTTCCCTCACCTCAGCTAACATAAATAGAACATACATTAAAGGGAGGATTCAAATGTCTAAGAAAACAGTGAAAGCGTTCTCTTTGTTGCTCTCCATCGTTCTTCTCATTACTGTCCTGGCAGCATGCGGCAAAGACAACAATGGCGGCAATAACACACCGGCTACGAATGCACCAGCAGCAACGAACAATGCGGGTCCAGATGAAGGCGCTGAGAAGCCTGCAATCGATACTTCCAAAAAAGTAGAGCTTCAATTCTACATGCTGGGCGATGCTCCTAAAGACCTTGCTATTGTAGAGGCTGAGATTAACAAAATGGCACTGGAAGATCTTAATGCTACAGTGAAATTCAACTACACTTCATGGACAGACTGGGATCAAAAATACAAACTCCTTCTTGGCTCTGGACAACAGGTTGACTTGATCTTCACAGCTGAATGGACGCAATACCAATCCTATGCCAAAAAAGGTGCGTTCCAGGCACTGGACGAGCTTCTTCCAGTAGCTGCACCTAAGCTGTATGAGTTCGTTCCGCAGGATATGTGGGATGCCGTTAAAATTGACGGTAAAATTATGACGGTTCCTTCCACTTATAAAGAATATGTAACGAACGGCTTCGTATGGCGTGAAGATCTTCGTGTGAAATACGATCTGCCTAAACCAGTAGACATTGCTACATTCGAGCAATACATGGAAGGCATCAAGAAGAACGAGCCTACAATGCAGCCATTCGCGATTAATGCAGATGTTCGTGGTGCCTTGATTGACCAAATCAGAAGCATCTCTCATCACGCAATCGGCGGTCCGCTGCCATACGGTATCGGCATCAAATATGAAACGCCAGGAGATGTATACTCGTATTGGGGCTCTGATGAGCAGCTTGCAGATTTGAAAATGATTCAGGGCTGGCAGCAAAAAGGCTACATCCCTAAAAACGTATTGAATAATAATGATACGCTGCCTGAGCAATTAACAAGCGGCAAAGTAGCAGCAATCCTGGGTGACAACCCTTCACGCTATAATGATTCCAAAATCAAAATCCAAGCAGCTCACCCAGATTGGGATATTCAATACTATCCATACCCATTGACTAATGGTATTGCAACGCCAGTACATCCGATTCACAACGGCTTCGCTGTCCCTGTAAGCAGTAAAAACGCAGAGCGCGCGCTCGCATTCTATGAGAAAATGGTTACTGACGAGCGTTATAACCTTCTGACTTCTTATGGTATTGAAGGCACGAACTATGAAGTGAAGGATGGCTACTACACCCTGATTGGCGATACAACGACTAACGGCTTCCCGCGTGAAGCGATGAATGGCTGGGCTTGGCGTAACCCTGAGTTCATGATCTTCGACAAAAACTATGACGGTGTAAAAGCAATCTTCGATCAGCTGGACGCGATTCAAGTACCTGATAAATTCACTGGCTTCGCAGAAGACTATACTGCTTACCAAGCAGAGCGTGCAGCTCTTGAGCAGGTAGAGAAACAATATCTGTATCCGCTGCAGGCTGGACTTGTTGATAATGTAGAAGAAGGTCTGGCGAACTTCATGGCGAAAGCGAAGCAAGCAGGTCTTGAGAAAATTCAAGCAGAGTACACGAAGCAATGGCTTGCTTATGTAGCTGAGAACGGCATTAAATAAGAGATTTGTATGAAAAAAGCGTACAGACCCGAATCGCTCGGGGCTGTACGCTTTTTCTATAACCGCTATTAAACGAGATATTTGCTCTGAAGGATATTCATGTGGTGGATAGCGTGACCGGCAATAATGTAAGCCAGCGCTCCGGCAGAAACGGGGCTGTTGCTGGCTGTGCCTCTTCTGGTCCAAGCCTCCTCCGAAATGGAACGCAGTAGAGAGAGGGTAGAACGGCGTACGGCAGTAAAGTCCTCGGTAAGCTCTTGCAGTGTTAGGGTATTGAAGGATGCCCCTTCAATGTACTGATTCTCGTCGAAGTTCGCTAGGGGTGTAGTATCCCCACGAGCAATTCGCAGCAGCCGATAGCTCATGACGCGCTCGGTATCCGTAATATGGCCGATCACTTCTTTGGTAGACCATTTGCCTTCGGCATATCGGTATTCGTAGCGAGATTCTGGGATGGCAGACAGCTGTGTGCTGATATCCGTAAGCTGCATGGCAAGAAAATCACCAATATTGCCTTGAGGCACTAGCTTGATATAGGTTTCGTAGTGTTCGTTATATACTTCATTAGGCAATGCTTTGGACATGAGAGCAGCTCCTCATATAGATAATAGAATGCTTTTCTTAAGTGATACCATTGATATGCTATTTTATCAATACTATTTATATATAAAGTGTATAGCGTAGAACAACCACAGTTAAATGGAATACTGATATTGGCCTATAAGAATCAAGCGTTTACATGGCGGCCCATGTTACAATACGAGTAGAAGAATCCTTATCATTTCTTAATTTAGAGAGGATGTTAACCATTGTCTAAAGTAAGAATCGGAATTATCGGATTAGGAAATATGGGTACGGGGCATGCGGGTTATTTGATTGAAGGCGGTGTGAAAGGGGCGGAGCTCGCTGCTGTCTCTGATGTTCGCTTAGAGAGGCTTCAGCTTGCAGCTGAGCAATGGGGTGAGCAGGTGAAGCGCTTCACGACTCCGGAGGAGATGTTCCGCTCTGGCGAAGTAGATGCGGTAATTATCTGCACACCTCATTATGATCACCCTGAGCAGGCCATCGCTGCTCTGAGCAGTGGCTTGCACGTGCTGATCGAGAAGCCAGCAGGCGTGTATACACGTCAGGTTAGAGAGATGAATGAGGTCGCAGCAGCCAGCGGCAAAGTGTTCGGCATCATGTATAATCAGCGTACGAACCCGCTCTATGTGAAGCTGAAGGATTTGATTGCATCTGGAGAGCTTGGCGAGGTGCGTCGTACCAATTGGATTATTACGAATTGGTATCGTGCTCAGAGCTATTACAACTCTGGCGGCTGGCGCGCAACATGGGCAGGAGAAGGCGGCGGTGTGCTGATTAACCAAGACCCGCATCAGCTTGATCTCTGGCAATGGACGACGGGAATGATGCCGACACGCGTACGAGCTTTTTGTTCGTTCGGCAGGCATCGTGATATTGAAGTAGAGAATGATGTGACGGCTTATGTGGAATATGAGAATGGAGCAACGGGCGTCTTCGTGACATCGACCTTTGAGTCGCCGGGGACGAATCGATTCGAGATATCAGGTGACCGCGGCAAAATCGTAATAGAAGATGATAAGCTTACCTTCTGGCGTCTGCGCGTCTCCGAAACTGAGTTTAATGAAACCTATACGGGTGGCTTCGGCCAGCCAGAGTGCTGGAAATTCGATGTTCCGATCGCAGGCGGAGGCAGTGATCATAAGGGAATTACCCAGAATTTCGCCGATGCGATTAATCATGGAACATCGCTGCTGGCACCAGGTGAGGAAGGTATTAAAGGGCTGATGCTCTCCAACGCCATGCTGCTGTCTACTTGGACAGACAATTGGGTGGATCTCCCGATTGATGAGGACTTGTTCTATGACAAGCTCCAGGAGCAGATTGCCAAATCCAAACAAACGAAAGACGCTAGCGAATACCAGACACTTGATGTCACAGGCACACATTAATCCATCTGTTAGCTTTTCTGCCGAGTGGAGTGCAGCAAGCAATGTTGAACGAATGAAATCGAGAATGGACAAAGACGAGAAGAGAGTTGGAAGGAACCGCAAATTAGAGGGTAAGGGTTATCTTCTGGATGAGTTTACGTCCGCCTTTGTCTATCCTTTGCTACCTTGTTCGTCATCGTTAAGGCAAAGGATAGACAACAGCGGCTGGAAGAAGATAACCTGTCCCTCAACCATCAGCGGAGTCTGGAAACAGCTTTTCTCAAATTGCCTTCTCAGAAGGAGTGACTACAATGTCAGCAAACGGAATGAACTATGCACCCGAAGGCAAGCCAAGCCCCGTCGTTAAGCCAGGGGAATTTCAATTCGCAGCCATGTCTCTCGATCATGGACATATCTATGGCATGTGTAACGGACTTAGAGAAGCAGGCGGTACGCTCAAGTGGGTATACGATCCCGATCAAGAGAAGGTACAAGCGTTCTGTAAGGCATATCCAGAAGTAAGGGCTGCAGCTTCGCAAGATCAAATCCTGCAAGACAATGAGATTGTTCTTGTAGCAGCAGCAGCTATACCGAACGAGCGCGGTCCGCTCGGCGTGAAGGTTATGCAGCATGGCAAGCATTATTTCACAGACAAAGCGCCGTTTACTACGCTGGAGCAGCTCGCCGATGCGAGAGAGGCTGCAGCAGCTACAGGGAAAACCTATGCGGTCTATTACAGTGAACGCCTTCATGTCGAATCAGCCATATTCGCGGGTCAGCTTATACATGATGGGGCGATTGGGCGAGTTCTACAGGTTATGGGGCTGGGTCCGCATCGACTGAATGCTCCTGCTAGACCGGATTGGTTTTTCCAGAAGGAGAAGTACGGCGGTATTCTATGTGATATTGGAAGCCATCAGATCGAACAATTCCTCTATTATGCAGGCTGCAAGGACGCTCAAGTGCAGCATAGCAAGATAGCGAACTATAACAATAAGCAGTATCCTGAGCTTGAGGATTACGGTGACGCGACGCTTATCGGCGATAACGGAGCATCGAATTATTTTCGCGTAGATTGGTTTACGCCAGATGGGCTATCGACTTGGGGTGATGGCAGAACCATCATTCTCGGAACACAGGGCTATATCGAGCTGCGCAAATATACGGACATTGCAAGAAGCAAGAGCGGTGATAATCTGTATCTGGTTAATGGTGAGGGCGAGCGTCATCTGGAGCTGAAGGGGAAGGTTGGCTTCCCTTATTTCGGGGCATTGATTCTCGATTGCTTGAACGGTACGGAGCTCGCGATGAGCCAAGCGCATACATTCAAGGCTGCTGAGTTATGTCTACAGGCACAAAAGCAAGCTATTCGTGTAGAATAACGCTACAGATCATCATATTGAAGGGGGATTAGCGATAATGAAGTTTTCAGTGTTCACGGTAGCTACGCCAGAGTTGACGCCGGAGGAGCTGGCAGCTGCCGCGCGCGAGGCAGGGATCGATGCAATCGAATGGCGCTATAAGGATGCTCCCGCTAATGCGGAGGAGCTGCAGCCATCATTTTGGGGCAACAATCGGTGTACGCTGCAGCCATCCGGAGGCGATGCGATGATTCAGAGGTTCGGGCAAGCTGCATTAGCAGAAGGACTGAAGACGTTAAGCGTCACACCTTATTTGACAGTAGGTGATCTGGATGGGACAGAGCAGGTACTAAAGGCTGCCAGCCGGATCGGAGCTCCTTTTATTCGCTTGGGTGTATCTGGGTACGACCGGAGCCGACCATTCGGAGAACTGTTCGAGCTTACCCGCAGCTATCTGAAGGATGCAGAAGCATTATGCGAGAAGTATGGCGTGAAGGGCTTGGTTGAGACTCATCATAACACGATTGCACCGAGTGCTTCGGCAGCTTACCGTCTATGCGAAGGTCTGAATCCGAACTTCATCGGAGTGCTGTATGACCCGGGCAATATGGTCTATGAAGGCTACGAGAATTACCGAATGGGACTTGAGCTGCTCGGTCCTTATCTAGCACATGTTCATGTCAAGAACGCAGCCTGGGTAACCGATGGTCAAGCGGCAGATGGAAGTATCCGCTGGAAAGCGGATTGGGCCGGCGTGAAGGACGGCGTCGTTCCTTGGAAGCAGGTTATTGAAGATCTGAAGGCTGTCGGCTATGAAGGCTATCTTGGTGTAGAGGACTTCAGTGGACAGTACGCCGAATCTGCTGTGATGCTGCGTCATTTCACCGAATATATGAACACTCTTCTGCGAGCTGAATAATGCTATGATGGATTTGCATTATCGTTCTACTCAGCCTATTGAGCCGTTATTTCACTCTCATACCTATTACGAGGTTTATTATTTCCATGAGGGGCGATGCAATTATTTGATCGGTGATCGTATCTATACGCTTGCTCCTGGAGACTTAATTATTATGTATGGCATGACCTTGCATTGCGCGAAGATTGATCCGGCAGTGGAATATATTCGGTCGATTGTACATTTTGAGCCGAGCCTGCTGCAGCCGTATCTGGAATTGCCGAATGCTATGAATGTGCTGCAGCCTTTTCAACAATTGAAGAATTATCGCCTTCGTCTGCGCGGCAAAGAAAAAGCAGAGGTCGAACGGCTGCTAGAGCGAATGAACGGGTATAAGGAACGTCAGGATGTGATCGGCGAGAACCGGCTTCGGCTGGCTTTCGTCGATTTGCTGTATATGATATACGAGCATTGTATGCTGCCGATGATGGGGAAGCAGGAGTTCACTTCTGATAAGGAAGCCTCTGCTCAAAAAATCATCTCGCTTCTAGAGGTTAGTTATACGGATGATCTTCATTTGGAGCAGCTGGAAGAGAAGCTTCATATGAGCAGATCTTATATTTCTAAGCTCTTCAAGGAGGTAACCGGGGTAACGATCTTTAATTATGTATATACGCGCAGAATTAATGAGGCCAAAATTATGTTCCTCCTGCAGCCGGAGCTTTCGGTGACGGAGGTATGCTTCCGGCTGGGGTTCAAGCACCTCGCTCACTTCAGTAGATTGTTCAAGCAGTATGCGGGGATGACACCGGAGCAGTTCAAGAAACAAAAAGCTTTGACATACGAGAATGAATAAGAGAAGCTAACGGTTGGTTGCTAGGAGAATAAGCAGACAGCCGCGTGGGAAACCTGAGCATCGGGTTCAATAGCTTTATCATCATGGAGGAATCGAAGATGTTGGATATGGATAAGGATTGGCTGGCAAAGGCTGGAAAGGTGATTGGCGTTGGCCCTAATTTCAAGGCATTTCGTGAAGAAAAGGGGCTCTCTGAGGAGGGTGGCATCACGCTGTTCATGAAAACGCCGGGCAGTCTTACGACGCAGAATGTTATTTATTTATCGCCTGACATCAAGGAGTTCATAAGCGAGGTAGAGATGGCCGTTATTATCGGTAAAAGAGCAGAGCGGGTGTCGCAGGATGAGATATCTGCCTATATTGCCGGATACGCCCTCGTTAATGATATTACGGCGAGCAATCATTGGGATGATGGAAGGTTCAAAATGTTCGATCAAACGACACCAATTGGCCCTTTCATTGAGGCGTCAGCCGTACATGATCATCAGAATGTAACGCTGGAGATGAGGGTGAATGGGGAGCTCATTCAGCATGACACAACCTCAAGTATGCTGTACTCCGTCAATTGGATCCTTTCGCATATCTCATACATTACTACGCTCAATCCTTATGATGTTATATTAACAGGCACGCCATCGAACCCTAGAATATGTGCAATCGGTGATGAGGTTGAGATTAGCAGTCCGGAGCTCGGAGCATTTCGTCATCGTATTGAGCGTCAGACTGGATTGTTTTTTCCATAGTAGCGGACATGCTATGGAAAAAACATGTTGCACAAACTAATACCATTAGTTATTATAAAACTAATGGTATTAGTTTGTGAATGAAGGTGGTTATAAATTATGAGAATGACTCATCATAAAACCCTGTATCAATTAACTTATTTGCCGAACCTATTTCCGATTAACTGCTACTTCATAGAGGAAGAGGATGGCTTAACATTAGTCGATGCGGCACTTGCTAATAATGTGAACAGGATCATGCAAGCTGCGAAGCAGATCGGTAAGCCGATCACACGCATCGTTCTCACGCATCTTCATGATGATCATGTAGGCGGACTAGACGGATTGAAAGAGCTGTTGCCAAGCGTTCCAGTATGGATGCCGGCCCGTGAGGCAAGATTTCTGGATGGCGATCTGTCCCTTGAGCAAGGAGAGCCTGACACACCCATTCGCGGGGGAATTCCGAAGAAGCTGAAGACGCGTCCTGATTATTTGGTTCGAGATGGTGATCGGATAGGTTCACTTCTTGCTATCGCGGCACCGGGACATTCACCCGGCTCGATGGCTTATCAGGATACCCGCGGTGGAGAGCTCATCGTAGGCGATGCCTTTCAAATAAAAGGCGGCATAGCTGTGAGTGGTCAGCTGAGGCTGATGTTTCCTTTCCCAGCATTGGCTACATGGGATAAGAAAACGGCGCTAGACAGCGCCCGCAAGCTGCGGAAGCTGAAGCCTTCCGTACTCGCTGTCGGGCATGGCAATTTGCTAATAACGCCGGAGACAGCTATGAAGCAGGCGATTGCGCAGGCAGAGCGTAAGCTGGCGGATAAGTGATCGGGCGTAAAATACTGATGGGAAGTTTGTGTGTATTAACTACGGGAGGAGAGCGTATAATGTCCCCAAGAATAGGACTTGATCTGAATACCATTATACAAGCAGCAGTTGAGCTAGCGGACACACATGGGCTGGAGGAGGTAACGCTGGCTTCGTTGTCACAGAAGCTGGGTATACGATCTCCTTCGCTCTATAACCATGTGAATGGACTTAGCGGATTGCGCCGTAAGCTCGCCGTGTACGGATTGACTAGCTTGAATGAGAAGCTGCTGCGGGCAGCAGCTGGACGCTCCGGGGATGAAGCCGTCTTGTCTGTTGGAGCAGCTTATATTGAATTTTCCAGATTGCATCCAGGCCTGTATGAAGCGACACTGCCTGCTGTGCAGGATTCAGCTGATCCGGAATGGCAGGCGATCAGCAATGAGCTGGTAGAGCTGATGCTTCAAGTGGTGAATGGTTATGAGCTGGAGGGAGATACCGCTATTCACCTGGTACGCGGTCTTCGCAGCATTCTTCATGGGTTCGCCTCACTGGAGAGAAGCGGTGGCTTCGGCATGCCGATCCATCTGGATGAGAGCATACAGACCGTGCTGCGAACGTATTTGACCGGGGTACGCTCACAGTACCAATGACGGCATACTAATAGGGAGCTGCGCGAATAGGGAATTGCACAGGCTCGTATTGTACACAAGGGACTGCACAGGTCCGTATTGTAAGCAAGGGACTGAACAGGTCGAACGTTCTTACGATCGCTGTTGTTTCCGGAATGCTTGAATTATAAGCTAAGGTTGTAATCCGGAAACAAAGGCGAACGCTACGCTTCTACAGAATCATTCGGTCTGCTCAGTTGTTGTTTACTATTTTATTAAGAGCAATACTAACAAGAAATGTGGCTGAACAAGTGTGAACTTGTTCGGCTATTTTTTATTTTTAGGGATAACGCTGCGGACGCCTCTCCTTGTATAAAGGAATGAATTAGTGAGAATGAGCTGACGAGAGCACCATATAATGAAGAAAAGGAAGATGCTGGAGTATAGCTTACAACATGAGAATGGAGGAGGCGACTTACATGTCAGGTAAGCAACTGCCGCGAAGCTCACTCCTGTCATTAGGCGGCATGATGATTCCGCTTATTGTGCACGGTATCCATATGCTCTTGCCACTCCTATTAACTGGAGGCATCGGCGCCACTAGCAGCGTTCACATGCAGCATGAGGGCTCCAGCGGGGGAGCAGATCCTTTCATGAACGGGATTATGGTCGGCATAACAGTTATCTCTGTCATATTTACTCTGTGGTATCTCTTTCGCATATGGAGCAGCAGAGAATGCAGTCGCAGAGCAGCATGGTTATACACGGGTGTATCCATTGCATGCTTCGGTTTAATAGCTGTCGTTATGTAGCGAGTTCGTATGGTTTGCCCCGGGCAGTGTTGGCCCGGGGTCATATTCACGTTGTAAGAACCTGCGCTTAATGCTGACAAATGAGCAGCATTATTGCCCTAGGCAGGTGAATCTGAGTAGAGTCTATACGCACAGGTGGAGGGGAATCGAAAAAAGTAAGCTAGTGCAGTAAGGAAGCCACGAATTAAGATGATGTGGTGTTGCCATAGGTGTGTTACATGGCTGGAAGCAAAAGTACCGGAGCGAGATACAGGCAGAGATGAAAGTGGAAGTCCAAGCTTCACCAGATAAAATTCGTCAGTTAGAACAGTAGCAGGAAAACCACCAGTGAGCCGCAGACGGTCAGTTAAGTAGCAGTAAAAGCACCAGTGAGCCGCAGACGGTTAGTTAAGTAGCAGGAAAAGCACCAGTGTGTCGCAGACGGTCAGTTAAGTAGCAGAAAAACCACCAGTGAGCCGCAGACAGTTAGTTGAGTAGCTAGGATAGCAATTGTAGAAATAGCGAAGCAATTTCGCTATTTAAGGAAGCGACTTTCGCTAATTGTTGGCTGCTCAGGCTAATTAGTGATGATAGCGAAACGAGTTTCGCTATTAAGGAAAAGAAGTTCACCAATAGCGAAATTCATGTGCCTATGCTTATCAAACAGGGTCATTCACCTGACTATCACTCCGAATTAGCGAAAACGGATTCATGATTAGCGAAATTCATTTCGCTAATCAAAACGGAGTAACTAGATCAAGCACAACGCGTGCCACACATGGTTAGTTGAGTAGCAGGAAAATCACCAGAGAGCCGCAGACGGTCAGTTAAGTAACAGAATCAAGCACCAGAGAGCCGCAGACGGTTAGTTAAGTAACAGAATCAAGCACCAACGTGCCGCAGACGGTTGGTTAAGTAACAGAATCAAGCACCAGAGAGCCACAGATAGTTAGTTAAGTAGCAGGAAAAGCACCAGTGTGTCGCAGACGGTTAGTTGAGTAGCTAGGATAGCAATTGTAGAAATAGCGAAGCAATTTCGCTATTTAAGGAAGCGACTTTCGCTAATTGTCGGCTGCTCAGGCTAATTAGTGATGATAGCGAAACGAGTTTCGCTATTAAGGAAAAGAAGTTCACCAATAGCGAACTTCATGTACCTATACTTATCAAACCGGGTCATTCACCGGACTAACACTCCAAATTAGCGAAAACGGATTCATGATTAGCGAAATTCATTTCGCTAATCAAAACCGAGTAAATAGATCAAGCACAACGCGTGCCACACATGGTTAGTTAAGTAACAGGAAAAGCACCAGTGTGTCGCAGACGGTTAGTTGAGTAGATAGATAGGATAGCAACTGTAGAATTAGCGAAGCAATTTCGCTATTTAAGGAAGCGATTTTCGCTAATTGTCGGCTGCTCAGGCTAATTAGTGATGATAGCGAAACGAGTTTCACTATTAAGGAAAAGAAGTTCACCAATAGCGAACTTCATGTGCCTATGCTTATCAAACAGGGTCATTCACCTGACTATCACTCCGAATTAGCGAAAACGGATTCATGATTAGCGAAATTCATTTCGCAAATCAAAACGGAGTAACTAGATCAAGCACAACGCGTGCCACACACGGTTAGTTAAGTAGCAGGAAAAGCACCAGTGTGTCGCAGACGGTTAGTTAAGTAATGATATTATCTGATGTACAAACACGTTTGACTGTATACAATGCAGGGAAGTGTGGTCTTCCTCCAGTGAATTTGACTTGAAGATTCGTGGCCCCATGCCAGGTAGAGATGAGCTTGAACTAGCTCTGCCAGCCCTTTAACACGTAAGCTAACTTGTTGTGCAATAAATGACCCCGTGCTAGTATGCGTCCTCCGTAGGTCGTGAAATCACAGTTGCGCTTCTCGTCATTCTCTGCTCTAATGGGATTAATATAACTCTACCGGCTCATGCAGCGAAAGGAATGCCACTAAGATGGAGACGAAGGGCAGTACAAGCAGGCTTGGGATGTTAATGCTACCGCGCGTGTGGCATAATGCGAGAATTGATCTCGGTGCATCGCTATTATTCAGTCTTTTTAACGTCGTATTGAATCAGTTCTATATGCCCTTTGCTATTCAGCAGGGAGCATCGAATCTTCAAGTCGGCTTATTGTCTGCAGCACCTGCGATAGGACTTATTTTCTCGCCGCTATGGGCGAACTTGATTGAGAAGAGCAATAACCCAAAGCCATTCGTTATGATTCCTAACTTTATAGGGAGGCTCCTTCTGCTCCTGCCAGCCTTTTTCCCATATCCATCTGTATTTGTCGCGACTGCACTAGCGTTTCAGATGCTGATGGGCATACAAGCACCAGCTTATGCGGCTCTAGTATCAAGGATGTACCCATCCGATGTAAGAGGGAGGCTCATGGGCTATGTGAGGGTAGCAATGGGAGCTATCATGATTCCGCTCGCATATATCGTCGGGAGCTGGGCGGACTCCTCCGGACCTACTTGGCCGCTAATATTCGCATCTATAACGGGTGTCTGCTCTATTCTACTGTTCAACACAATCAAGCTTCAGAAGAAGCTTCCTGCAAAAAATAACTCTGTTGCAGCTACGCGCTTTTCCTTCCGTGATCAATGGGAGCTTGTATCGAGCAACCGCAAATTGGCGGTCTTTCTGGCCGCTACCACTTTTGCAGGCTTTGGGAATATGCTATCTAACCCGCTCTATCAGATTATTCAGGTTCAGGTGCTGGAGCTCAGCAATGTACAGATCGGCTTTGCCAGAGTCTCTTATTTCACAGCACTGCTGCTTACGTATTTAATCGCTGGTTGGATGATCGACCGGATCGATATCAAATATGTATTAATAGGCGGAATTTCCGCTTATGCGATTGTTCCGATGCTATATGGCTTATGGGGCACTTATCCTGCCGTTATAATTGGTAATGGTATTCAAGGTGTTGGTGAAGCGATATGGGATATCGGCATTCTAGCCTTCGTCTTCCGATTGGCTCCTGGCCGGGAAGCGGCTGTATTCGGCATCCATCTGATGCTCTTTGGCGTACGGGGTACCCTTGGGCCACTCTTGAGCTCTAGCTTATCGGACAGCGTACCACTGACCATATTATTAGTAGCAGCTTCGATCTGTGGATGGATTGGAACAACGCTATTCCTGCTTGGCAATCGCAAGGCAGCAGCTGGCCTACAGTCATGATTCATGACTAGGCCAGTTTTTTTGTTCGTATTTTCATATTTCATATTTGGTTAAGCGCCTGTTCATCTTACGTTCATATTAACTTGCTAGAATGAAGCATCTGAAGCGAGATAAGAGAGGATGGGTCTTCTTATGAAATGGAAAATGGCAATAGGGACGATGATTATTGCTGCGGCACTTGCAGGCTGCAGCTCGAATGCACAAGAGGCAGCTGGTACGACTAATTCAGCAGCCACGGCTAATGGACAAGCTGCTGGAGCAGGGGATCAACAGCCTCCGCAAGGCGGTATGATGATGGGCGGCACGATGGGTAAAATCAAATCAATCGATGGCCAGACCATTACGATCTATACATCCTCATTCACTCCAGGCAATGGCGGGGGCGGAGGACAGCTACCAGCGGACGGAGAACAACCAGCCGAGGGTGAGCAAGGAGAACCGCCAACGATGGAAGAAGGTCAGACAGCTCTAGAAGGTGGCGGACGGATGAATATGGAAGATATGTTCTCGGATGAAACGATGGAAATCACGGTTACAGATGCGACAACGATCGTCTCAACAACTTTCGAGAATGAGGAAATGGTTGAAACGACCAAAACATTGGCAGATCTGAAAGCTGATGACATCATTACAATTACCTTAACAGAAGGCACGCAAGAGGCAGAATCGATTAGAATCGGCGGTGGCTTCGGCGGCGGAGGCGGTGGAAGACCAGACGGCGATCAGCAGCAAGGGGATGCAGCAGCATCAGCTAGCTAAGCAACCGCAGTAGCAGCAACAGGAGAAGCAGGACGAGCAGGACGAGCGTCTTGCTTCTCCTGCTTGGTATGCTCAGAACGTAGCAGCAAGCATACGAACAACAAAAGGCTAACGACCTCGCATAATGCGTGAGATCGTTAGCCTTTTGTTCTAGTACAGCGATATAGTCAGTGTGTCTTTCTCATAATAGGAGTGAAGCGTGGCTTCACTGCCTACGATTTCAACGCTTATGAGTGACTTAATACAATTCTTCAGAGCATTCTTGCCTGTAGTCAGCTTGCGATTGAGCACATCGGATAGCTTGTCTATTGCTTTTTTATTCGTATCAACAAGGTAGACGGGAATTGTTTGGTCATTGAACAGTAACATGGTTTTCATAAAATGAGCCTCCATTCCAGTATAGGAATTTCCATTATATACGGATGTAATGTTAAAAAGGTTTCGTTGTCTGCAAAAAAATATGGATCTCTAGCTTTCAATATGAGCTAGTCATAAGATGTAGCTCAAACTCAACAGCTAATGTGTGGAAATATTGAAGTTTCATCTATAATAACTGATAAAGATTAAGGAATTCTTAAAAAATGATTAGGATTTGGTTACAAAATAGCGTCAAGCACGAAGACCCCGCTTTTGCTTGCGGAACTCGGAGGGTGTACAATTGACCGTTTTGCGAAATACTTTAACAAAGTAGCTAATATGGTCAAATCCAACCTCCAGTGCAATATCGGAAATTTTACGATCGGTATGCAGAAGCAGCTCAGATGCTCGATTAATGCGATAGGCGTTCAGATACTCAATGGGGGTCTGTCTAGTCATGGATTTGAAAAATCGGAAGAACTGTCCTTCACTCATCGGAATCTGCTCAGCAAGCTCGCCAATTCGTATAGGCCGGCTGTAATTCTGCTGGATATAGACGATGCTTTTTTTCAGTCGTTCGATCCGCGTAGAATCCTCTATATTGGACATAGCACGATTGCAGGCTCGCCCTTCGACAGAAAGCTCATGCAGCATAAGGTACAAATACCCTTTTATCGCAGCTTCAAACCCACCCTCCGAGCCATCTTCCAGTGGCTTGTTCAGATTGATAATATGGTTCAAATACGATAGCAGCTGCCGTTCCCATGCTGTATCTGTGCGAATGTGACGAGGGAAGGTTCTCTTCTTGTCCTGAAAGGGTAATATGCATCTCTCCTGAACGGCATCGTAGCTCATGCTGTCCAGCCAATGAACATCGAATACAATTGCACAGAATGAACAAGAGGAGCCATTCAAAGAATGCCCTGCATGAATATCTCCGCTATCGATAAATACAGCTTCCCCTGCACGAACGGGAAAATAATCCGTATCTACCTGGAATAACAGCTCACCTTCCAGCACATACAAAAATTCGGCTTCATTATGCCAGTGGCAGTCCACATTCACTTCACCGGGCGCATATTCCATCCAGTAAGCGGCCAGCGGGAAGCTGGTATCGCCATGCATGCGGTCTTCTCTAAGCGAGTGTCGAAGCGTCAAATCCATCGGCTATGCCTCCTGATGCGATTATGATCAGAATCATGCTATAAATTAGCATTATTCTGTTAGTTTATTGTGTTGGTTATCAGTATAATGCAAAATATAAACGTTTTCAAAGTCAAATTAACACGATTTAGTGAAAGGTAGGTTAATCATGAAATTTACAGACGGTAACTGGATGGTTCGCGAGCAATACAACGTGCTTAGCGCAGTGCAAGCCCATGATTTCGAGCAACATGATGGCACACTAACGGCTTATGCATCACCGCGTCCTATTTTGTCACGTTCCAATATGCTTGATACAATGCTGCTTACGGTTCAATTCCATTCCCCTATTCCGGGAGTCATTGGCGTTAAATTGATTCATTATATGGGCGGTGTTGAGCGCGGTCCTGCATTCGAGCTTACTCGTGATACAGGCAATCACGTAACGATTGAAGAAACAGAGGAAGCGGCTATTCTGACAAGCGGAAGCTTGAGCGTTCATATTCGCAAGGGCCCAGAGTGGGCAGTAGACTTCTACCGCGGAACAGAGCGTCTTACAGGAAGCACCCAAAGATCGATGGCGTACATTACGGAAGGCAAAGAGCAATCCTATGTACGCGAAGAGCTTGATCTTGGCGTAGGCGAATGGGTATATGGCCTTGGAGAGCGGTTCACGCCGTTCGTTCGCAACGGACAAGTCGTTGACATCTGGAATAAAGATGGCGGCACCAGCTCAGAGCAATCATACAAAAATATTCCTTTCTATGTAACGAACAAAGGCTATGGTGTATTCGTCAATCATCCAGAGCTAGTTTCCTTCGAGATTGCATCGGAAAAAGTAAAAAAGGTGCAGTTCCACGTTACTGGAGAATCACTGGAGTATTTCGTAATCGACGGACCTTCTATTAAAGAAGTGCTCGGCAAATATACGGACCTGACAGGCAAGCCTTCGCTGCCGCCTGCTTGGACATTCGGCTTGTGGCTGACGACTTCCTTCACAACGAATTATGATGAAGCTACAGTTAATTCATTCGTTGATGGAATGGCGGAGCGCGATCTGCCTCTGCATGTATTCCACTTCGACTGCTTCTGGATGCGTGACTTCCACTGGACAGACTTCAAGTGGGATGAGAGAGTATTCCCAGATCCAGTAGGCATGCTTACTCGTCTGAAGGAAAAAGGACTCAAAATTTGCGTATGGATTAACCCTTATATCGCACAGCGCTCCCGCTTGTTCGAAGAAGGCAAGCGTCTTGGCTATCTGGTGAAGAAACCGAACGGCGATGTGTGGCAATGGGATCTGTGGCAGCCGGGTATGGGCATTGTAGACTTCACGAACCCAGATGCTTGTGAGTGGTTCGCTGGTTATTTGCGTGAGCTTGTAGATATGGGCGTAGATAGCTTCAAAACAGACTTCGGTGAGCGTATTCCGACAGATGTCGTCTATCATGACGGCTCCGACCCGCATAAAATGCATAACTACTACACGTATTTGTACAATAAAGTAGTATTCGACGTACTGGAAGAGAAGCTTGGCAAGAACGAAGCAGCGTTGTTCGCCCGTTCGGCAACCGTTGGCGGTCAGAAATTCCCTGTACACTGGGGCGGAGATTGCTATGCGGATTATGAATCAATGGCAGAGAGCCTTCGCGGTGGATTATCGCTCGGTATGTCCGGATTCGGCTTCTGGAGCCATGATATCGGAGGCTTCGAGAACACAGCCCCAGTACATGTATTCAAGCGCTGGTTAGCCTTCGGCTTGCTATCAAGCCATAGCCGCCTCCATGGCAGCAAATCGTACCGGGTGCCTTGGGCTTATGATCAAGAAGCGGTTGATGTAACAAGGTTCTTCACGAAGCTCAAATGCAGCCTGATGCCATACCTGTTCAACACAGCTGGTCAAGCCGTTGAGCAAGGATTGCCTTCGATGCGTGCAATGGTGCTTGAATTCCCTGAGGACCCTACAACTGAATTCCTTGACCGTCAATATATGCTGGGCGATTCAATTCTGGTTGCACCAATATTTAATGAGAATGGTCATGTTCAGTATTATCTTCCAGAAGGTCGCTGGACGCATCTGCTTACAGGGAAATCCGTAGAAGGCGGCAAATGGTTCAAAGAAACCTATGACTTCTACAGCCTTCCGTTGTTCGTACGTCCGAATTCTATTGTCGCTATAGGTGCGAATGATGTGAAGCCGGATTATGACTTCGCAGATGGCGCTAAGCTAACTGTCTATCAATTAGAAGAAGGGCAGACGGCTTCTACCGTTGTCCGTGATTTGAAAGGCGCTCCTGAGCTGCAAGTATCGGCTGCCCGTACAGGCAATGTCGTTACGGTTAGCGTACAAGGCAGTGGCAAGCCATTCAGCATCGCGCTTCAAGGAATTGGCGAGGTACAGTCTGTCAGCGGTTCATCTGCTGAAGTAGTAGACGGCATCGTTCAAGTAGCAGCGGGCGTACAAGAAGCTTCCTTCACTATAGCTGTTCGCTAACGGAGAGCTATAACGTTCATCATAACGAAGTCTCAGTCCAGGCTCTTGTAGGAGTCTGGACTGAGACTTATTTCATTCATAACGCTTCCAATTATCGGGGGATTCGACAAAACAGCAAGCTAACAAAATGATAAAATGACAAAATCGCATATAAAAAGGCTAATTAAACAACTGGTTTTTAACAGCTAAGTGACCTTATAATGATAACGTGAAGACATAAAATGATAGAATAACAATAGATAAGGAGTGCAGCAGACATGACAAGAATGGCAATCGGTTTGCAACTGTATACGCTTCGTGATGCTACGAATGAAGATTTCGAGGGCACGCTGCGCAAAGTAGCAGCAATGGGCTACGAAGGTGTTGAGTTTGCTGGATATGGCGATATTGAAGCAAGCAAAATGCGTCAATTGCTGGATGAGCTTGGCTTGAAGGCGATCGGCAGTCATATTGGGCTTCATTTGCTTGAAGAGCGTCTAGAAGAGGAAATCGAGTACTTGCAAACGATTGGTGCAAAATATGCGATTTGCCCCTACTTGCTCGATGATCAGCGCGGAGCAGATGCATGGGCGAAGCACATCGTAAACTTCGAGCAGTATGGAAAGCGTTTTCGGGAAGCGGGTATCGACTTTTGCTACCATAATCATGATTTTGAATTCCAAGTTGAGATTGATGGGCAAATGGTGTTCGATGCGCTTTATGATCGCGTGAGTGCTGATCTGTTGAAGGTTGAGATGGATATTGGCTGGGTACAATATGCGGGTCAAGATCCGCTTGCATATATTTCCAAATACGCTGGCCGTCTGCCTCTGCTGCATTTGAAGGACTACCGTAAAGGCGGCGCAGAGCAAGGTATTGATACGGTTGAGCTTGGCCGTGGGGATCTTCCACTATTGCCAATCATTAACCGTGCTGCAGAATCACAAGTGGAATGGCTTATTGTGGAGCAGGATACTTGTGCGAATCCACCGCTTGAATCGGTCGCAGAAAGCATGGAGTGGCTCAAACAAAATTATTTGAATAACTAATACTATTATAAAGAAGGCAGGGAACCTTACTCATGAGCAAAATTAAAGTTGCCGTTATCGGCTGTGGATCTATCTCGAAATATCGTCATATTCCTGAATATGCTGGCAATAGCCAAGTTGAGCTTGTCGCATTTGTTGATCCGATTATTGAACGTGCACAGCATTATGCGGACCAATTCGGAGCTAAGGCATATGCAGACTATGAGACAATGCTTGCGGAAGTGAAGCCTGATGCAGTAAGCGTAAATACGCCGAATGCTACTCATGCTCCGATTTCCATTGCAGTAGCTAATGCAGGTGCACATGTATTGGTAGAGAAGCCAATGGCTGTAACTGATGAAGAAGCAGCATCGATGATCGAAGCAGCTTCGAAGAATGGCGTTAAGCTGATGGTTGGCCATAACCAACGTTTCATGCCGCCTCATGTGAAAGCGAAGCAGATTCTTGCTAGCGGTATTCTTGGCAAAGTGTTGACGTTCAGAACTTCCTTCGGACACCCAGGCCCAGACAACTGGAGTATTGATGGTGCTGGCAGCTGGTTCTTCCGTAAGGATGAAGCAATCATGGGTGCAATGGGCGATCTCGGTGTTCATAAGTCCGACCTGATCCGTTGGCTGCTTGATGATGAAGTGTCTGATGTAGCAGCTTTCATCGCAACCATTGACAAGCCAGGCGATGTAGACGACAATGCTTCCGTTCTGCTTCGCATGAAGAGCGGTGCAGTAGGTACGCTTGTAGCAAGCTGGACGTATTATAAAGGTGAAGACAACAGCACCATTCTGTGGTGTGAGAATGGCGTTATGAAGATCGGTACGGATCATAATGATCAAGTGATCGTCGAGCTGCGCAACGGAACAGTGGAGAGACATAAAGTAGGCGCGATCTCAACGAATGACAAGCAGGAGTCAAGCGGTGTTATCGACGCATTCGTGGATTCAATCGTGAATAACACGACACCTCTTGTTACGGGAGAAGAAGGCCGCAAATCGCTGCAAGTTATTCTAAGCGCATTCGAATCCCAAGCTTCTGGCAAATTTATTTCGATTAAATAGTCGAATTATCCTATAAAAAGAATGCCCGCCTTGAACAGACCATGTCTATTCAGAGCGGGTATTCTTTTTAGCTAGGTATCTTGCATTGTAGAATAGCTTATGGTAAATTATTAACAGGAATGGATGAACTACGGATATCTATTATACATTATAGAATAGTATGCATTACACTATAGCTGGTCAATAAGGGGCGTGCTTATGGGATGAATGTACAATTTAAGAAAGGGGTTCTCGAAATATGTGTGCTAGTTATGGCCTCACGAGATGATCGCTACGGCTATGAGCTTGCGGTTAGAATATCCGAGAAATTCGAGGTAGCAGTTGGCAGCGTCTATCCGCTGTTGAATCGGCTGACTCAAGAAGGGTATTTCTCAACTTATTTAAGGGAATCGCCAGAAGGTCCACCGCGCAAATACTATCATCTGACGGAAGCAGGCTGGATGCATATGCGGCAGTTGATTGATGAATGGTCCGTATTTACAAAAGCTGTTAATGAGATTATAGAGGAAGGGATGCGTCCATGATGCTAACGAAAGACAGTTATATGAGAGAGCTCGACAGACTGCTCAGTAAAGTGCCGGAGCATATACGCAAGGAGTGGATGTATGATTATTATATTCATTTCGAGCAGGCTCTAGAGAACGGACAGACAGAAGAGGAGGCTGCGATGGAGCTTGGAGATCCAAGAAGCATTGCAGGTGAGCTGCTCCTCGGCTATCGGGTAGAGCAAGCGGAGACAACGCCTGGCTTCGGCAAGCTGTCGAAGGCCGTATTCGCTACGGTAGGGATGGGGCTATTCAACATCGTATTCGTATTAGGACCTTACCTTGGTATTGCAGCTGTATTGCTGGCTTTATGGGTATCTGCCGCGGCGCTAACCATTGGGGGTATCTTCATTATTATAGACAGTGTAACTGTCGGATCGTTCTCTCTAGGGCAGGCATTGTCCGTTGGATTAGTGTGCATCTCCTTGGCGCTTCTACTGGGGATAGGGCTGAAGCTGCTTACGAAGATGTTCTTTACAGCCACACTTAAATATCTCAAATTCAACACAAGGGTTATGAGGGGGAACAGTAAATGAAGAAGTGGGTAGTCAGCGCGCTAATCATATTAGTAGTCGGCTTAGCCGGTGTAGCCTATACGTTTGATTGGAACAATCTAAGTGCTATTGGTACTGAGCCTTATTTTGAAGAGAAGACTGTTGCTGCCGCGGATGCCAATAACGTCGTTGTTAAGAGCAATGGACTAAGTGTTAATGTCGTAAAAGGGGCGTCAGAGGACATTGTTGTCCGCCTTGATGGCCGTGCTAGTCCGAAATATAAGGATAAATTCGAGCTGAACACGAAACAGGATGGAGAAACGGTTACAATTGAAGGCTCTCAGAACATCTCCTTCGTTATCGGCATCAATATTATGAATGTGAAGATGACGGTGGAGCTCCCGGAACGACTGTGGGAAAAGGTTGAAGTAGCTAACAGCAGCGGGAACATTCATGTATCGGATCTACAGGGTCAAACGGTTAGTGTGACTACAAATTCAGGCAACATTGAAGGCAATAGGATAACAAGCGATAGTACGGAATTCGTTGTAGGCAGCGGGAATATTACATTATCTGATTTGAATGCGAAGACGATTAAGCTGAAAGCTAAATCAGGCAATATTAAGGCTGAGCGCTATACTTCAGACTTACTTGCCTATGAGATTAATAGCGGGAATGTGAAGCTATATGATGGAACCGGTGAGCTGCAAGGTAAAGGCACAAGCGGCAATGTTAATGTTAAGTCGAGTCAGATTACACAGCCAATCAAGCTGGAAGCTTCCTCAGGCAACATCACCATTCTGACAGAGAGGGAGCCTGCTTCCGCAGAGATTAAGCTGATTAGCCGATCAGGCAGCAGCAAGATCCAGTGGGAAGGTTACACTGGAGACAATGATGATAGCGAAGTGAAATTGGGCAACATCGGCACTGGAGACGATATTCTTATTGATGTTAAGGTGACCTCTGGCAATATCAAGCTAGGCAATAAATAAACAAATCAAGTGAATGGATCGATAGGAATGAAGAAACGCTCTAAACTTAAGCATGCTGCCATGCGAAGTTCAGAGCGTTTCTTCATGTAAGGGGATTGCCATCTATGAAAATGGTATTCTGAATGGATTCTAATATTCAGTTCGCCCTCCTAAGTGCAGTAGAAATAATGTTATATATCCTTTAAGCCTAGCTTCATTTACACGATTTTATGAAAAGTGAGCACTTTCTCATAAAGGGGATGCAACGCTGTTTATAGGAGTGAAAACGTGCTGCTTTCCAGTTTTTGAGCCGTGAATGGCCTCTATTCTCATGTTACGATAGTTTGCGTCAGGTAGACAACACAGACAGAAACACACATTACGAGGAGGAACATTTCATGAAGATGCAAACATTACGGGTAGGTGTAGTTAGCTTAGCAGCAGCAGCATTAATTAGTGTTGGAGTAGCAGCGCCAACTGCAGGTGCAGCACCTGCTGTGAAGACGAACTCCACTTTATTTAACGCCTTTACAATTAATCAAGATGCGATCAAAAAAATCGCTGAACAATATGGTATCGACCTTAGCAAAATTTCGTTCAATGGCATTACGATTCAATTCCCTGGGGTAACGACTAAGCCTGATACAGGTACAGGCAGCGAAACACCAGCACCGACGGCAACGCCAAAGCCAACTGAAACACCAGAACCAACGGCAACACCAGCACCAACGGCAACACCGAAACCAACGACAACACCAGCGCCGACGGCAACGCCTAAACCAACGACAACACCAGCGCCGACGGCGACACCTGGAACAGGTACAACAACGCCAGAAAGCAGCAACACTTCTTATCAACAGCAAGTCGTAAGCCTTGTTAACCAAGAGCGTGCAAAAGCTGGTCTGTCTGCGCTGACTTCGGATACGCTGCTTACGAAGGTAGCTGTAGCCAAAGCAAAAGATATGGATGACAACAACTACTTCAGCCATACTTCACCGACTTATGGTTCGCCTTTCGATATGATGCGCTCATTCGGCGTAACTTATTCCTATGCAGGTGAGAACATTGCATCCGGTCAACGGACTCCTCAAGAGGTTATGACTGCTTGGATGAACAGCCAAGGACACCGTGAGAACATTCTAAGCCCTAACTTCAAGAAAATTGGCGTTGGCTACGTGAATGGCAAATGGGTACAAGAATTTACAGGCTAGTCATTTGAATAACGAATCATTGAAGGCGTCAGACGAATATGGCTGACGCCTTAATACTTAGAATATTGGGGGACTATACGTAATGAAGAAAACAGCAATTGCAGCAATAGCATTAGGCTTGTCTCTAATCTTAGCGGCAGGTCCTGCCAGCGCGGCTTCTGCAACACATACCATAGTGACAGGTGATACATTCTGGAAGCTATCCAAGCAGTATAATGTCTCTCTTGATACTCTGATGAAGGCTAATGGCAAGCTTAATCCGCTGAATCTGTACGCAGGCTTGAAGGTAACGATTCCAGATACAAGCAGTAAGGTAACCGCTTCATCCAAGGAGCCAGCCAAGACCATTAAAGCTCAGAGCGTTACGGCTAGCTCTGGAGAAGTGCTTACCTTCAGCAAGCAGCTGCAGGTCAAAGCGACAGCATATAGCTCTGCTGCATCGGAGAACGGCAAATGGGGTGCTGTTGACTACTTCGGCGACCCATTAAAGGTAGGTACGATTGCTGTGGACCCTAGCATCATTCCTCTAGGTACTAAAGTGTACATTACAGGGTATGACCACAATGGTCTGCCTGATGGCGGCATGGTGGCTACAGCGAAGGATACTGGCGGTGCCATCAAAGGCAATCGCATCGATATCTTCGTACCAGGCACTTCGAGTCAAGCATCCAAATTCGGATTCCAAGACGTTAAAGTATATATACTGAAGTAACTACATCATAATCCGTAATAACCGGCCTCTGCCTAACAGAGCTGCCGGTTATTTTTTTGTCATTTGGGAGGATTGTCCTAACAGCTCAGACAATGTGACAAGCTCATAGCCTTTAGAGCGGAGGAGCTTAATCAGCTGGGGAAGGGCATCGATTGTGCCCGATAAGCTTTGGCCTTCTCCGCCTCCTGCATGCTGCAATATAATCGAGCCAGGCTGCAGCGTGCTAGTTATGTTGCTAAGGATGTGATGGCTGGAGGGATTGTTCTTCCAATCCACGGAATCTACGTCCCAATTAACAATGGTATAGCCTACACGCTTCGTCCATGCAACCTGAGAGGGCAGCAAGTCCCCATAAGGAGGACGAATGAATCTAGGTTGGTAGCCGATGATACGGTTAATGATGGTATCGGTCCGAGATAACTGCCCTTGGAAGTCGCTCGGAGATAGCTTGGACAGTACAGCATGATTATAGGAATGGTTTCCGACAATATGCCCTTCCCTCTTCATTCGCTTTACAAGCTCAGGATGCTTGGCAGCTCTTTCCCCTACAACGAAAAAAGTAGCACAGACATCATATTCGGCTAAAATGTCCAGTACAGCTGGAGTGAATCTGGGATCGGGAGCATCATCGAAGGTAAGGGCTACCCTTCTTTTGTTGCGCGGTCCATTCAACACAAAGGCGCTGGGATAACGCTTATGCAGCTGTACCCATGACATGCCGGATGAAGATGGAGCGATTTTTTTTTGGTTTTTGTTACGACGCTTAGCTCGGCTTCTCTCCGGCTGCTCAGGTCCGAGGTTCATATCATCAGCTTGGCCTTGCTGTACGGCTTGACGATGAGGCTGCAAGGGCTCTGAGAAGGCGATGCTGCCTATTAACGAGGAACTAATAAGGGCTGCAAGCAGCACGACAAGGATTCTCTTTTTAATGATGCCCAAGTAATGGGTTATGCGCCCCTGCGCCATAAAGGTAAGCCTCCATTTCCGTTACGCGGTGACGCTATTTTTCCCCAAATCGTCCGCTTCATGTACTTTACAAAATATTACCTCAGGCTTAGAATTGAACAATAACTAACTGTAACGATGTAGAGGAGAGCTTTAATATGCCCTTATTAGACTTATCTTTAGACAAGCTGCAGCAATATGATGGAATTAACCCAAGACCTGAGGATTTCGATGCTTATTGGGACCGTGCTGTGGCAGAAATGAAAGCGGTTAATCCCAATGTGGAGCTTGTGAGAAGCAGCTTTAATCCGCCGAATGCGGAATGCTATGATTTGTATTTTACAGGGGTTCGTGGTGCACGTATTCATGCCAAATACATTCGCCCTACTCATGTGACAGAGCCGCATCCAGCGGTCGTCATGTTCCATGGTTATTCTGGCTCTGCTGGGGATTGGGGAGACAAGCTTGCTTATGCTTCGCTGGGCTTCTCCGTGCTGGCGATGGATTGCCGAGGACAAGGCGGCTATTCGGAGGATAGCGGTATTTTGAAGGGAACAACGCAGAATGGACATATTATTCGGGGGCTGGATGACGAGCCGGATAATCTGCTGTTTCGTCATATTTTCCTCGATACCGCTCAGCTTGCCGGCATAGCAATGGGGCTTCCCGAAGTGAATCCCGAGGAAGTATATGCGACAGGCTGGTCTCAGGGCGGAGCACTTACGATTGCATGTGCTGCGCTAGAGCCTCGTGTGAAGAAGCTTGCGCCGGTCTATCCTTTCTTAAGTGATTACAAGCGAGTATGGGAAATGGATCTCGCTAAGGATGCTTATGCCGAGCTTCGCACGTACTTCCGTCATTTTGATCCGCAGCATAAACGTGAGGAAGAGATTTTCACCAAGCTTGGATATATCGATATTCAATATTTGGCGAATCGGATCAGAGGCGAGGTTCTGCTGGGAGTAGGGCTGATGGACTCCATCTGTCCTCCTTCAACGCAATTCGCCGCTTATAATAAGATTACTTCTGCCAAGCAGGTCGAGATATACCCTGACTTCGGGCATGAAGGACTTCCGGGTCTGCATGATAAGATTATGATGTTCTTGCTAGCTGAATAGAGATAGCTGCTCCCATAGCAAACGACCGTACCAAAGGGCTTATCGCCTGTTGATACGGTCGTTTATTTGTAATGGATTATTTAACCTTGAATACTTGGATAGTACGCTGCAGCTGCGTAGCCATCGTAAGCATACGCTCGGTTTCGGTGACGACAGCTTGAACGGAGGAGATTTGCTCATTCATAGAAGCAGATACTTGCTCCGTACCAGCAGCAGATTGCTGAGTAATAGCAGATATATTCTGTATAGCATCTGATATGGTGCGAGCGCTCTCCAGCATGGTATCACTCTCACTGGCGAAGGCAGCTATTTGTTTGGATATGAAATCGACACTCTGTACGATCTCGGTGAACACCTGCTCAGACTCTTTAATTCGGTCTGTCTGTAGTTGTACGACCTCTTCATTAATCTTCATGTTGTCGATCGTCTGTTTAATACCCTGATCGATGCTTTTCACCAGATGGAATACTTCCTTCGTTGATGAGGTTGATTCCTCGGCAAGCTTGCGAACCTCTTGGGCTACTACGGCGAAGCCGCGGCCATGCTCACCAGCGCGGGCTGCTTCAATCGAAGCGTTCAACGAGAGCAGATTCGTCTGTTCTGCAATGTCGGAGATGGTCGTCGTTATTGCGGAGATGCCTTGTGCCTTGCGAGCAAGCTCGGTAATAGTCTCGGATACTTTGGCAGTAGCCTCGACGTTGCGGCGCATACCTTCAGACTGTGCTTCCAGCGCCTCGAGACCTTTGCCAACGAGCTGCAGCGTCTGCTCTGAGCGATTGTTCATTTCTTTGGTAGAGCTCGCATAAGAGGATACCATCTTCTCAATCCCAGCAACGGATTCGCTCATTTCCGATACATCCTCAGAAATTTCGCTAGCCCCTGTTGCCAGTTCATTGGAGGAGGCAGCTACTTGCTCCATTGCGATTTTTATATGTGTATTCTTGTCAAAGATGCTGCGGCTGGTCTCCGATACATGCTTCGTAATATTGGAGGTTTCTGATAAAATATCACGCAGCTTGTCGACCATGCTGTTGAAGGAATGACCGAGCTCGCCTAGTCCAGCATTAGAGGAAACATCCAGCTTTTGTGTGAAATCGCCTTTGGCAATACGGAATGCCGCTGTAGACATTTCTTCATAAGAGGAGCTTAGCGCTTTTTCAATAAACATGATGAATGGATACGTTGCGGCGGCTAGAACAATTGTAACGATAATGCCTGCCATTACAGAACCACCTGAGATAGCTAACACAAAAATCATGGCAAGTGCATACAGCGCCAAATTCGAATAAGTGGTGATCAATAGCTTGTTCCGTACCGATAATGAATAGTACCATTGGATCATTATGTAAGCGCTCCCTCTTTTCATAGAATATCCATATTATAGCATCATAATGTGTCTTTGGTCTACAAATCTCGACATGAGTACTGCTTAAAAATATAGATAATACGACGATTTATGAGAGAATAACTCGAAATGTAGTCCGAATTTATTTTTTACTATATTGTCAATTTATAGAAAAGGTTTTATAATAAGCCCTAAGAACTAGATGGAAACAACATGACTAAATGATAGAAAGGAGGAAATAGTGTATGAATTTGGATGCTATGCCATTAGCAAGGCAAGTCGATTATGTGTTTCGCCAGTTGGAGGAAGAGCTTACTCACGCAGTTGGAGGTACGGTTCACATTCATATCCGCAATAATGCTATTGGTAAATATGGACTAAGACATAACCCGATTGAGAGCAAGAATGGGAAATTGGAAGGAGCAGGGACAGGGGCAGGCTTAACACCTACCCAGGTGCAAGCCTTTCGACAAATGGCGATTGATGCTTTGAAGTTAAGACGCAATTGGACGCATGGAGAAATTATGTATGATTTCTCAGTCCGGCAAAGTGCGGGTTCCTGGTCGGCTAGCATCTGTTACGAATCTAATTACAACACGGCGAACTGGAATTATCGCGCTCCGTCCAGACATTCGATGATTCGTGATCCAAGGTTCGATGGTTAACAATCAATAAGGATATGCAAAAAAAAGGAATAGGAGAGCAGGCGCTTGAGCCTGTAGCTTCTATTCCTTTTTGATATTGTGTATATGCGTTATCTCTACAAGCCAAAGTCGAAGTCGGGATACACGTAAGGGGAATCGGGAGCAGTAATTCGCTCAATCTGCTCAACCTCGAGCACCATAATCTCGTTCTCGTTATAGAGGGTAGACCCGAGAGTGCCAATCACATTGACCCATTCATCTTCGGAGTATTCCGCTGCCCGATCCCAATGCACCATGAGTCCATAAGGAAGCGCATCAGCTGAGCAGCAGTTCATGGCGAACCGGCTAACGGCAAAATGGTTTGCAGCCATGTCGCTTTCTTTATAAATAAAACCGCTAATCTCAATCTTCTTGCCGTTAAAATTATTGCGATACAAATCAAGTGTTGTCAAGGTTTCAATATACTGCTTCTCTGGGACGGTAATAAGGGGCTGTTCATACAGCTTCATCCCGTATTTGGCATGATCAACGGTATATTCATCCGATGGGAATTTAGAGTCAAGTGTATCGCCGGAATCATTGATGAAGGAAGATTCGACATCGGGCTCTATTCCCACAGCAGGTTCGGATACAGGTGCTTCTGATGGCGCTGGCTCCTGCGAAGTAGCAGCAGCAATAGCGGCATCGATTCTAGGTATGGATTCCGAGCCGGTGAAGCTCATTCCTTTCTTGGCGGCTGCTTGGCTGGCAAGCACACCTGTCGGCGTCAGGAAGCCAAGCGCAAGAGGAAGAAGGAACAGCCCATAGACGACTGCGCTCTTGAAGCCGAAGCGCTTGGTACGCCCATGACTATGTCCATGATGATGGTCATCTCCACAATCACAATCATGAGCAGGCTTTTTTCTAGTGAAGGCGGTATAGAACTGGTGCACAGCAGCGATATACAAGCCCAGTGCAGACAGCTTCACATACAGCTCCATACGTGGGGCAATGTAGAGTGTAAGCTGATTCGTTCGATCAAGAAAGACGATTAGAAAAGCGAAAGCTGCTAGAATGACTGCTCTCATCCATTTATTATTCATAACCAAACCTCCAGTATCCATGTGCCAGCCAGCACGAGCAGGAAGGTGAGAGCGATAAGGCCCAGCACGATCTTCACTCGGAAGGCTGACAGCAGCATAAGTGTATTTTTCAAGTCAATCATCGGACCGAACACGAGGAAGGCCAGCAAAGGGCCGGGCTCGAACATGCCGTTGAAGGATGCCGCAATGAAGGCATCTGATGTTGAACAGATCGACAGCAGAAAAGCTAAGCCCATCATAAAGACGTAAGAGAGCATCGGATGGTCGGCTACAGCAGATAAGGCATTGCGATCAATAAAGGTTTGGATAATAGCTGTGAGCAGGGCACCGAATATTAAATATTTGCCCATGTCAAAAAACTCATCGGAAGCGTGCTTGAAAATGGATGAAGCACGGCTGCCCCAGCTGGGTCTTCCTGCATGCTCATGTCCATGTTCGTTATGCGGAAGAATAGTCAGTGCAGACTCCTTCAATGGGCTTGATTTCACGAATTTGTAGAAGATGAGTCCGATTATAACGGATACGAGAAAAGCAAGGCCAAGACGGACATATGCCATATCCGGATTCGTACGGAAGGCAGCGTAGGTTGAAGTAAATACGATTGGATTGACGATAGGCCCAGCGAGCAAATAGACGATTCCTATGTAAGCGGGCATGCCTTTTCTTATCAAGCGTCTAACGACCGGAATCATACCGCATTCGCATAAGGGGAACAATAGTCCAAGTAATCCGCCGAATATGACACCTACGATCGGATTGCGCGGGGTCAGCTTGCGAATCATCTCATCAGAGACGAATACTTGTAGCAGCGCAGAGAAAATAACCCCCAGCAGTATAAATGGAAAGGCTTCTAGGATAATGCTTAGGAATAGAATCTTGAATGACTGCAGGTTGGGGGTCTCAAGCCATCCAGCAGCCCAGGGTTGACCGGTTATAATGAGTGCCAGCATGACTAAGCAGCCTGCTCCTAGCAATGGAGTGCCATATCGGAATAAAAAGGATAACATACAAACACCTCAGTTTATAGTAAATATTACGATTATAAAACAATTTATGCAACACTTTTTATAAATAGGACAACTTTATCGCTGGAGCTGTAACAATTAGCCTTGACTTTCTGGTGCTCAGCGCTATAATCGTTGTAAATGCGATGATTGGAACAAGTAAGCTCAGGTGTTAATGCACACAGAGAGCCGGTGGTTGGTGCGAACCGGTGCAAGCCTGATTGCTGAATGGATCCCTGAGCGGAAAGCGGAACGCAGCAAGCAGTGCTGCTCATATGCTTCTCCGGCCGTTCCCCGTTACGGAACCAATGAAGGCTCTGCCATGCATGTAGACATGTCTCGAATCGATTCGAAGCTATGCTGCGTCAATGGCGAGTGAATTAGGGTGGCACCACGGTTCCCCGTCCCTTGCGGCGGGGATTTTTTGCGTTGTTTTTCGGAGATAACGCCATTACAGATTCATAAGAAGGAGACGAAGAGGATGAGAAAAGTACTATCAGGAATTCAGCCTAGCGGTCAGCTTACACTGGGCAATTATATTGGTGCGATGCAAAATTTCGTGAAGCTTCAGGAGACTGAGGAATGCTTCTTCATGGTTGTTGATCTGCATGCGGTTACGGTAGCCCAGGAGCCTGCGGCGCTTCGCGAGCAATCAGAGGCAGTCGCAGCTTTGTTCATTGCTGCTGGCATCGACCCTGCCAAAGCAAATGTATTCATTCAATCCCATGTACGCTCCCATGCGGAGCTGGGCTGGTTGCTGACGACCATTACGAATATGGGCGAGCTTGAGCGTATGACTCAATTCAAGGATAAATCGGCTGGCAAAGAATCTGTTGGTGCAGGGCTGTTCGTCTATCCTTCCTTGATGGCAGCAGATATTCTTATCTATAACTCGGATCTAGTGCCTGTTGGCGACGACCAGAAGCAGCATTTGGAGCTGACTAGAGATTTGGCAGGCCGCTTCAACCACCGCTTCGGTGAATACTTCACAGTGCCTGAACCATATATCCCGAAGGTCGGTGCCCGCATCATGTCCTTGGATGATGCAAGCAAGAAGATGAGCAAGAGCAATCCGAATGTTGGCAGCTATATTGCGCTTCTCGATCCACCGGATGTTATTCGCAAAAAAATTAGCCGTGCAACGACTGATTCCGGTCGTGAAGTGAAATATGATCCGGCCAATAAGCCTGAGATCAGCAATCTGATGAGCATCTATGCGCACTGTGCGAATCTATCGCTCGATGAGATTGAAGCTCGCTATGAGGGGCAGGGCTATGGACCGTTCAAGAAGGATCTTGCGGAGCATGTAGTTGCCGTTATTGAACCGCTTCAGGAGAAATATAGAGCGATCCGCGAATCTGGCGAAATTCATAAGATTCTTAAGCAAGGTGCTGAGCGTGCATCGGAGATTGCAGATCGCACATTAGCTGAAGTCAAAGAAAGAATGGGCTTCCTCGCACCACGCTAATCGTTAATGGCATATAGGGTATAACCAAAAGGGCTGGCGCAATGTTGCGTCAGCCTTTGCTCTCTGCACGGCGTCTCAGCCTTGCTTTTACAATAAACCCGATGCCCGTTGTGAATAGCGATAGAGCAGCGAACAATAAGACAAGCCATACATTGTAGGAAATGGAGATCGCTGTAGCGCACATGAAAAGAATAGACAAGGAAGCGAACATCAAAGATAGTGACTTAGACACGAGAACAATCTCTCCTTCAAGCTCAATAATATTTTTGTGGAAGTTAGCATAGTTTGTTGACTAGTGCACATAATAAGTTTGCAAGCTTGCAAAACACAACAGCGTTCATACTGAAAGGAGAAATTCCGTATGGCTAGCAACAAATCGCGCAGCAGCAATCAATTGGTGGTACCACAAGCACAGCAAGCTCTGGATCAAATGAAACTCGAAGCAGCACAAGAGCTTGGTGTACAAATTCCAGCAGACGGTTACTATGGCAACGTTTCGACTCGCGATGCAGGCTCACTAGGTGGCTACATTACGAAAAAACTTGTACAAATTGCCGAGCAACAGCTGTCTGGCGGCTACCGCTAAACCGTTTTTTTTATACACAATGGTTCACTAAGAAACGAGCTCAAGGGAAACCTTGGGCTTTTTTCTTGCATATAACTCCTTGTCACACATAAGTAAAAGCCCCCTCTATTGTGATGCAAGGGGCTTTTATACGTCAATAACCTATTTATCCCGTTATCATTCTTAATAGGTGTTCATCCGAAGGCGCTTCATGAGACGTTCATCACTCAGCCATCCCACATAGGAGCCGACCGTCTGATATTCCTTATTCATTAATAGAACCGCTACGAAAGGAAACTGCTTGCGATGGCGGTAACGGACATCAGACCAGCGCACCTCATAACCCCAATTATGCTCCTTCACATCCGCACATGCAAACTTAGTGAAATACAAGAAGGAGCGTATGGCCGGATCATTCTTGGATTTCTCTACAGCGGTATGGTCAGAGCAGCGAACGGTGTCTTGCCACCGAAGCTTGCCAGCACGTAAATCACCGATAACAAAGCTGCCATCCTCGACTCGTTTCACAACATTCCAGCTGCTCAGCGAGATGGTTGGAATTACGATGTTCTTATCTGATGAGCGATGCTGCGGATCGAGGGCGGGAAGCTTGCGCATGGCCGCACGCTGTGCCAACGTTCGCCAGACCAGATAAATAACAGTAAATACATAGAGCAGCGGGAAGATAGCGGCAGGACTAGCCAGATTGGTGGCCCAGAGCAGAATAGCCGCAACATGGGTGACGAATATAAACGGATCGAATATATGGATAATATTCCACGAGATCCACTTCTCTGTGAATGGCCTCATGGCCTGAGTGCCGTAAGCGTTGAACAAGTCAATGAATACGTGGATGCAGACAGAGAGCAGAATCCAGCCTCCGACATGAAGCCAAGGAAGACTCCCGCGATAAATGAGCTGCAGCAGTCCTGTAATAAGAACAGTCCAGATGGCTATCGCCGGCAAGGAATGGGACATGCCGCGGTGATTGCGGATGTAGCTGGCATTGCCCTTCAGTCTTAGAAAAGTGTCGAAATCCGGGGCTTGCGAGCCAATGACGGTACCGACCAATACGGCTGTGTGAATGCTTGTATTGGAAGCAACAACGGGATCGATGGCAGCGAGTCCCGCAAGCCCGATGCCCATTACAAGATGTGTGCCTGTATCCACAAGTGTGATCCTCCTTAAGATTGTGCTTAAGCAAGCATAAGCTTTAGCTCCATAGCCTACATTAGATTTTGCGAAGCTCTACATTATAATGTAGTATCAACGAAGGATGACGACTTTATCAAAATATAAGAATGCACAATTTTTGTTACTGCTGAGCACTCTTGATCCAAGATGGGGGAGTAAGATGAATCGTTTTATTTGTTTTGCAGAATACCGTATTGCGGCGGAGCACAGAGAATCCTATTTGACTTACACAGATAGGCTGCTTAAGGAAGCGTCAGCTTCCATGCATTTATATGAAGGAACAGATCAATTGAACTTATTTGTTGAGATATGGTATGCCCAGAATGAGGCGGAGGCTGAGCACATAAAAAAAGAACGCTGCAGCGAGCGTTCTCCTTGGTATCGAGTTGCCGAATGGATTCCGGGCGGTGCGGACAACATGCATGTATGGACTTTCAAGCCTACACAGCTCCGGAGTTAGTCATTATTCTTCTTCACGGCTATTGAGTGGTGTGCCATTCGTAATGGTGCCGCCTTGGAAAGGATATTCGTAAGCGATCGGACCGTCGAATGTCACATAATCCAGGTTCAGAGTGAGCAGCAAGTAGCGCATGCCTGTTGAAGGATCACTAATGACGATATGATCACGTCCAGCTGCCTCGATAATTCCACGGAATACTTTGGCATTCCATTCTCTGTTGTTCTCATAAGTCATATAGAAGGAAGCTAATTTGCCTCGATTCAGACGCAGAATATTTTCTACATACGATTCTTCCACACCTGGCAGACTAACAATGTTGCCGCCGGAAGGCGTCACAAAAGATCCATTCGGGATGTTCACAGGGACAGATTGTGCTGCGACCGTTGCAGGCATTGTCATAGGCGCGTTAGGGAATACATTAGCAGGCATTGTCATTGGAGCATTAGGGGAAACATTGGCAGGCATCGTCATCGGAGCATTAGGGGGAACATTGGCCGGAAGCGTCATTGGATAAGTAGGAAAAGTAGTCGCTGGGAGAGTCGTTGGCTGACCGTAGCCATAGCCGTAATGACCGTAACCACCTGTTTGAACCGGACTTACTGCACCTTTGTAACCATAACCATTAGACATATTGTTGATCCTCGCTTTCGATCTTAGGGTTTTTGAGTTGTTATGCCTTCGTTAAGCAATGTTAGTAAACTGCTGGGCATTCTCCTGCGGTCGGCACGAAGAAGCAATGTGCTTTGAAGCGACCGCTGTTGCTCTGGTTGTACCATGTACCCGGACAGCCTCCGGCCGGACGGAAAAACCACAATGCATTGGAAGCGGGATGCTGGCGTTCACCATTAATGACTCTTTCAGCTAGACGGATATCACTTTCTCTTGCGCTTTGGTAAAAATAGCTCTTTTGTGTGGCTTCGAAGCCGCCCGGACTCTGGTACACCATGTCTGGAATAGATCTAATGTTTCTGAAGTCCAGACAATTGCCTCTAATCCGATTTACCCCGACATTGCCGACCATCAACATGCCAAGCTCGCCTTCACCTTCAGCTTCGGCACGCATGAGCCTTGCCAGCATTTTGGTATTTTCTGAATTTGTTTTTATGACGGCCATAGAGGAGACCCTTCACTTCCCTTCATGATCTTACCGGCTGTTGCCAGTCGTTAATTAGATGGGCGCAAGACTACATACACATTGTATGAGCGCCCACCTGAAGGGTTCCAAATTACTGTCACAATTTGAGTGGCGAATTGATGAACAATAAGCTCGAACATTGTCATCATGTTGTTTTTTCGGTATGATTGATAACGATTCATCATTGAAATGTATGGGCGCGTCTAGCGCTTTGCCGCATAACTCGGGAGGCTCCATCGTGTTAAAAGACTTGATAGCATTAACAAAACCACGCTTGCTGAGGCTTAACGTATTCGCAGCTATTGGCGGATTCTGGGTAGCTTCCAAGTGGAGCATTGATTGGCTAATGCTTCTGTGGGTCGTAATCGGATCTACTCTAACGATCGCATCAGGGTGCGTGATTAACAATTATTGGGATCGTGAGCTCGATCAGAAGATGGAACGGACGAAGAATCGTGCTCTTCCTACTGGCCGATTGAAGCCAGGCTTTGTACTAGGATATGGTATTGTGCTAGGTATAGTCGGACTAGCTGTTCTGTTTATTCTTGTTAACCCCATAACCGGTTGGCTTGGGTTCTTCGGTTGGTTCGTTTACATTTTTATCTATACCATGTGGCTGAAACGCACTTCTACCTGGAACACCTCCATCGGCGGGATATCGGGTGCGATGCCTCCAGTTCTTGGCTACTGTGCAGTAACTACGGAGATTGATGCAGGAGCTTGGCTCTTATTCGCCTTCTTGTTCCTATGGCAGCCAGCACATTTCTGGTCCCTTGCTATAAGACGTGTAGAAGAATATCGGGCTGCAGGCTTCATCATGCTGCCAGTCGTCAAAGGTATCCATAGAACGAAGCTTCAAATGATTCCTTACGTTGTATTACTTATTCCAACTTGTATTCTAATGTACACCTACGGTTACACCGGAATTGTATTCCTGATTATTTCTGTATTGGGAGGCGTTGCATGGGCCGTTCACACTGTGCTTGGTCTACGAGCGAAGGATGATGAGAAGTGGGCGAAGGTGAACTTCCTTATCTCGGTTAACTATTTGATGGTTGTATTTATCGTGATGATGGCGAATACTGTAAAATAATGTTGACGTACCATAATGGGGAGGAAGTTAAACGAGATGGCTTTTGTTAAGAAGCATGGCTTCAAATTCGCTGTACTGGCACTTTGTTTAGCGATGGGCATTTATTTATTCATTACAAACTCAACCAAGGCAGACGAATCTATGCCGGTGCTTAAAGCTGCGCCGGCATTTGAGTTGTCTGATCTTGATGGCAACGAGGTAACACTTGATTCCACGAATGGCAAGGCAAGATTAGTCTACTTCTATTTTGCAAATTGTCCAGATGTATGTCCGCCTACGACCTACTTGCTGTCTGAGACACAGGACATACTCGAGAAGGAAGGCATTCTTGGCAAGACAGCTGAGCTTATTTCCATTACATTCGATCCTGTTAGGGATACGCCGGAGGTCATTCGTGCTTTTGCAGAGCGCAACTTTGCGGAGTTTAACGGCTGGCAGTTTCTTCGGGGAGATGAGGCTGCAACCATTCAGCTTGCACAGGACTTCGGTGTAGGAGTCAAGAAGGATGAGGTCAATCAATCCTACATACATATGAATACGATAACGCTGGTGGATAAAGAGGGTCAGATACGGAAATGGATCAGCGGAAGTGATGAAGCGACAACGCCCGAGCTTCTAGCCGCAGATCTCAAGCTTCTTGCGAAGGAATAAGCATGGACGTATTCTGGCATATATTATGGAGTAACATATTACCGCTCACATTGATGATAGCTGTCGGCTTCACGGTGCAGCGGTTTTTTTCTTTGGATATCAAGACGTTATCGAAGCTGAACTTCTATGTATTCTCTCCCGCGGTGATGTTCAAGCTGCTCTACACGACGGATATTTCGCTGCAGCTGATCGGGAAGGTGCTGTTGTTCGCCTTCATCTTCCTGGTGTTGCAGGCTGCAGTGGTGGAGGTGGCTGTGCGGCTGCGGGGATTAGAGGGCGGTATGCGAGGGGCCATGCGCAATAGTGTGCTGTTCTATAATAGTGCGAACTATGGCATTCCGCTTAACCAGCTCGCCTTCGCAGGCAACCCCTATACACTAACGATTCAGATTATGGTCATGGTTGTGCAGTCGCTGCTGCCCAATACCTATGGCATATATAGTGTGAATGCCCATCGGCTGGATTTGCGCTCCACGCTGAGGACCATTTTGTCTCAGCCCATTATTTATGTCATTCCGCTGGCTTTTCTGCTGAATGGATGGTCAGTCGAGCTGCCGCAGCCTGTCATGACGCCGATTGTGTATTTGTCTGATGCTTTTATCGGTACAGCACTTATTACGCTAGGCGTCCAGCTTGGGAGCATGAAGTGGAGCTATAACAGCAGCCTGCTGACGAATGTGCTGACATCCAATTTCCTGCGACTGCTCGTCGGTCCGGCACTAGCGGCTGCTATTGTGTGGATGCTGGGGTACTTTATTACTATCGATCGCATGATGGCTGCGGCATTAATTGTTTCCTCTGCCGTACCGACCTCATTAAGCAGCGTTCTGCTGGCGGTTGAGTTCGATAACGAGCCGGAATTTTCTTCACAGGCCGTATTCATGTCAACGGTTATAAGCATTGTAACGGTTTCCGTCGTCATTTATATCCTTCATATTTAATTATTGCAGCTCCAAGTCAGGATATAGAATATGCTCTTCAAGGCCTGCCTTTTCAAATTGCTGAATTAAATATTCTTCCGGTGTATGCTCCACGCCAGGATAGCCGCGGCGCGTATAGATATGCTCAGCATCGGGGAATACGTCGCGGAGAATACCGCGAATTCGCTTGCCGGAGGAATCGTTGTCAGTGAACATGTACACCTGCTTCTGCCCAACCTGCTTGCGCAATGCTTCGATCTGGTCAGTGCCTGGCGTCCCGTAGGTGCAGAATATAGGAACAGCCTCATCAAGCACGCGGCGAATTTGTTTCTTGTCATTCTTGCCTTCCACTATGATTGCGATATCCATGCTCATCACCAGCCTTCTTACTGTTAGTTTATCAATATTAGCGTATTTGAAACAACAAAGAGCTGCCCTGCGTTATTAATAACGCAGGGCAGCTCTTATTGGTTGTATACAAAAGTTAATGGCAGATGGAGCAAGCGATAATGACGAGCAAGATGAACAGTACAAGAATAATACCGATGTTATTCTTGCCATGGCCGTGACCGTGGTGTTGTACAGGTTGAACACATTGAGACATTTATGAGTCACCCCACTTTTCATGGTATAAAGGCCCCTATGACCTTCGGCAGCTTCTGCTGCAAATGTGCCGCATGGTCATTTGACACACTGTATTGTATGTACCTGAATGACGATCGCCTTGTGTGTTCACCCAGCCTCAAGAAAAATGGGTGTGGGAGGTATAGGGACGTCTTCCGTAAAAAGGCAGGATGGTAACGGCAATCATGAGCGCCAGGAATGCTAAGTAATAAGGTGAGATATAGTCGCGCAGCTGTCCAGCAAGCATCGGTCCAAGAAAAGCGCCTATCGAATAAGCGATGGAGAGCACAGAGAAGGTTCGTCCGTATTTTGCACCGCCGCTTAATTCAATAAGCAAGGTAGAGATAGCAGGTATGATAATGCCTTTAGCCATTCCTAGAAACAGCAGCATGAAGGCGAATGGCAGCGGCGGTCCTGCAGCAATGGTGAAATAGACAATCGCTAGAGCTAATGCGCCCCATAGCGTCCGGTGGAACGAGGACATTCGATTAAGGAACAGCATGCTTAACGTGATGAGAGCTCCTATACTAACAACTGAGAAGAGCAAGCCAGTCGTCATCATGGCTTCCTGTGAATTCCCCATTAAAGGGAGTTCGAAGGAGAGGATGCCCTGCGCGCAGCTGGTCGCTACTGGCAATAGGTATACGAGCCAAGGTACAGGCGGAGATAATGTCAGAGGTCCCTTCTGCTCCACTTTCTTCGGCTCTTCAGCTGTCTTGATATCCCGAATGAAAAAGAGCGCACATGCTGCTGTCACAATTAGAATCCACCCGAGCAGGTAAAAGGCCGTCGTGAAGCCGATCTTGGCAACCAGGTAAGCGCCAGCCGCAGGGGACACGACCGTTGCCAGAGTGTGAACGAGTCCATTGCCGGCCATCAGCTTGCCCTGCTCGGTTCGGTCGCTGGAGATGCGTGCAAGCAAGGCTAGGCATGCCGGCGAGAGGAAGGCGAGCACGAAGCCGCTGATTGACCTAAGCACAAGAAGCTGCCAGGGATCTGTTACCTGCGATTGGAACAGCAGAATAATTCCGGCTCCCATCAGGCTGAACACGATGAACAGTCTGCTGCCGAAGCGATCAACGCCGTAGCCGGCAATAAGATTGCCTGGCAGATGGGTGATCGAGTACATGCCCATCATCAGTCCTATGAAGGATGGAGCTGCTCCGAGTGAGATGGCGAATGGAGTAAGAATGGGATATTGCGCATGCAAATCGAAAAAGGCAATGAACAAAAATAGATAAAGCCAAATTGCTGTTTTCACGTAGCTGCTCCTCCTTGCAAAACCTTCTTAATCTACTTGTACGTGAAAGCTGGACAGGATATGTCTGGAAGAAGCATAGGCGGGACGTTTACGGTATATTATGGGTAGGGTATAATGTTTGATAATGAGTCTTTGCAGGCGTTATAATAGGAGGTATAGTGATGGATTTTTTGGATTTTTCGAGCTATGACTGGAACACTTGGAGTACTTTTCTACAGGAGCATTGGCTCGTCCTCGTAATTGCACTCGTAGTCCTGCTGCTTATTATTCGAGTTGTTAAGACCGTAGTGAAATGGGCACTGGTTGCTGTAATTGTGCTTGGCGTTGTTCTCTACAGCGGGTACAGTCTGGATGATCTGAAATCGATTGATTTGGGATCAATCGGCAGCAAGGTAGCAGATGGATTGGATAGCCTGAAGAAGGAAGCTGTAACGGCTATGGCCGGTGAAATGGACAAAGCTACGTTTACTACGAATGCGGATGGCTCCTTCACGGTTAAGACGGATAACTTGGAGCTGACAGGCGTGCCTAATTCAGGTGAAGTAAGTGTGTCTTACCGCGGTACGAAGCTCGGAACAATGAAGATCGACAGCACGATTCAGTCTCTAATCGATCAAGCGAAGAATAACGGTAAAGCTTAGTAGAGTGGTTGTACATACGTGCAGCTTAGCTTGAATCTTACGAAGACTAAGCTGCGTTGAAGGAGGAGAAAGCCATGACAGAATGGGTTCGTACGGTCAGTGTCTGGGAACCTGTCTCGATTATCGTTCTCCTGCTTTTACTTGGATCGCTTGTGCAAGGCATGAGGAGGGGCGCGTCGGGTTCAGCGAGGCGTCTTTTCTTTTTTGTATGGGACGGTATTGTCATCGTATTATGCCTTCTGGCAGCAGGCCGTATTGCCGGTAACCTGTCGCCTTTGGCAGCCGAATGGCTGACCGGCAAGGTTCAGGTTCCGAGCGAGGAGCTAGGTGCATTCGCACAGATGTGGTTCACTTTCCTAACAAGTATAAGAGATTTCGCCCTGCTGCGATTCGGAGTTCTATTCTTAATCGCATACAGCCTGCTGAGGTTCATCGCTTCCGGTCTGACGCCGCTGCTGGAATGGTTATTCAGCGGATGGTCGCGCAGCAGAGAGCAAGAGGGCGTGCATCAATCGTCAGCATGGTCTGGCAGTCGTACTGCTAGCCGCGCCGCAGGGGCATTGCTAGGCGCAGCGCATGGAGCGGGACGCTCCTTGGTTTTCATTGCAGCTTTATTTATTTATGCGTCGCTTCTGCCAAGCGGCGTGTTCGTGGACACGATCAAGCAATCCCCCTTGTATACGGAAGCAGCAGCCGTTATGGAGCCTGTTGCCGGTGAAGTCTTGACTGGTCAGGGACCTGTGCTTGCCCAAGCGGTACAAGCGGAATTCCAAGGTATATTGCAGCGTAAATATGAAATTATCGACTATGCGGTTCCTGCCGAGATTGAGGCCGCGGCATTCCATGTGACACAAGAGGCAACGACGGACGAGGAGAAGGCGCGCGCTTTGTATGAATGGCTCGGAACTCGCATCGTCTATGACTGGGATAAAGCCCGCAATTATGTTGAACAGGGCATATGGAAGGAACAGACCCCGCAGATTACCTTCGACACGAAGACGGGTGTCTGTATTGATGTTGCAAGGCTGTATGCCGTAATGGCCAGAGCCTCTGGATTGGAGGTAAGGGTCGTTACCGGCCTTGGCGCAGATGGACAGGGAGGCTTCGGTCCCCATGCCTGGAATGAGGTTCGAATTGGGGGAGAGAGTGGAGTCTGGATTCCGCTGGATGCCACCTGGGCCTCATCGGGAGACTGGTTCAACCCGGATGGATTCGAGGATACGCATATTCGAGAGGCTTAATTCATAATGGAACATGAGGTGAGTAGTTTGCATGATGATCCGCAAAAGCGGGAGATTATTAACCGGCGTCATTTTTCTTTTCGATTAAATTTTTTCTTTTTCATTGTATTCGGTCTATTCAGCATACTCATTATTCAGCTTGCTATTCTGCAATTTGTCGAGGGTCCTACTCTTAGCGCCGCAGGCAGCCAAAAGAGCACCCGAAGTGTCAAAATCGCACCAATACGGGGGAATATCTACGATTCGACAGGCGAGAAGATAGCGTACTCTACGTCTACTCAATCGTTATATTTCACGATCTCTCCTGATTTCAAAACTGCTGATTCAGAAGCTGTAGCGAGCAGACTGGCTGAAGTATTCAATGAATACGATGAAAATAATGTGATGACAGTAGAGGACATTATTAGACAGATGGATCTTGATTTCCGCATGAATACGATTTCTACTCCAAGGCGGATCAAAACAGGACTAACCAAAGAAGAAATTGCTTATTTCATGCAGAATAAGAGCAGCTTCCAAGGTATTGATATTGTTGAGGAAAGCGTACGTAACTACAGCGAAGACTCAATAGCCGTGCAGCTTGTCGGTTATTTGAAGAAGTATAAGGGAGTACGTGAATCCGTCGATTATTACAAAGACAAGAGTGAAGAAGAAGATCCGCAGCTCCAATATCTCGATGAAGAGGATGTAGGGTTCGACGGTCTCGAGTATATGTACCAAGAGGTGCTGCGCGGTAAGAATGGGCTCAAGACTTATCCGGTCAACAACGCGGAGCGCATTATCGGCCCGATGGAAATTACGAACCCTGAGAAGGGCTCAGATCTATACCTTACGATTAATCGCGACGTCCAGTTGAAGACGGAAGATGCGATTATGAATCAAATTAAAAAAATCAGCACATCACCTTATTCCTATGAACGTGCACAGTATGCCAAAACAGGCTATGCGGTTGCGATGGAAGTAGACACAGGTAAAGTTGTGGCAATGGCAAGCATGCCTGACTATGATCCTAATATCTGGGCAGGTGGAAGAATCAGTACTGAGGACTACAATAACTTCGAGTCCGTCCTTCGCAATGGTACGATTAGTGAGGTATATGCGAAATATGCGACGGATAAGGAAAGAAATCAGCATCCTTCTTCCTTAGTTCCACCAGGCTCTACCTTGAAGCCTCTGTCCATCCTGATTGGCTTGAATGAGAAGCTGTTCACTACGTCAAGCACTTATTACGATAATGGAGCGTTCTTCTTCGGTAAGGAAGGCTATAAGGTAAGAATCGGGAATGCGTCCAACCATGCTTATGGTTCACTAGATCCTGCCAAAGCCATTGCGAAGTCATCTAACCCATTCATGGCATCAATGGTTGGCAACAATCTATACAACAAATACAATGGTATTGATGGTGTAGATATATGGGACAGCTATATGAAGCAGTTCGGGCTAGGCGTTCTGACAGGCAGTGGCCTGAAGGGTGAATCCAAAGGAACAGTTGACTATTATCATGAAGCAGAGACAGCGAGTGTGCAGTCCGCGCTAGTGAGGGCATCCTTCGGTCAGCAGGCTCGTTATACGGTTCTGCAGCTGGCGCAGTACACAGCTATGCTTGCGAATCACGGCAAACGAATGAAGCCTCAATTCGTCAATGAAATCAAGGATACAGACGGCAATGTCATTCAAGGCTTTACTCCGGAGATTCTGAATACGGTTGATCTTGATGATTCTTATTGGAAAGAGATCGAGACAGGTATGTCACAAGTTAATGTACAGGGCTTCGATGGCGTATCGTATTCCTTTGCTCGTAAAACAGGAACAGCGCAATCCAGCGTAGCGGGCCGTATGGCTGATAATGCTGTATTTATCTCTTATGCACCTGCAGACAATCCGAAGCTTGCTGTTGCGGTTGTTGTTCCGGATGGTGAGTTCGGCGGCTGGGGCGCAGCTCCAATTGCCCGTCAAATTTTTGACGCGTACGACTACGAGATTGGTCTGAACGGCGTACCAGGCAAAGCATCGGAAGCGAATCAAACGGATGTGGATGCGGACGGAACAGATGCTGCTGAGAACACAGCTGAGCAATAGATAAAAAGAGCGGTGCAGGGTGGTCATATCCCCTGCCCGTTTTTTTTGTTGTTTTTGTTAACATATAAACAATCTTCAAATGGATTGTAGCATTTTTTCGTTAAAATGTAGCTCCCAGATCGTTTAGATCGATTTTTCTTCGATTAGACGAGAACCACCAAATAAAAGAAAGTGCCGAAAAGTCCCATGGACTTTCTAGACACTCTGAGGTTGCATTATATACAACCAAATCCATTGTTTTGTCGCATGAGTAAATTTCAGGAAACTGAATGGTAGTGAGTACAGTGTATAGAAAGCTATTGACGATATACCGCTATAAGGTTGTATGAAATACAGTCTGCATCACGCGAGATAGGCTATTCATTGTGCGAGCTGAAGCTACATTGTATTTCGTGCAATATAATCAGTGGAAACGGCACTAGAAGTCCGCTGAGGTTGCATTACATACAACCAAATCCGTTGTTTTGGCTCATAAGAGTAAATTTCAGGAAACCAAATTGTAGTGAGTGCAGTGTATAGAAGGCTATTGACGATATACCGCCATAAGGTTGTATGAAATACAGTCTGCATCACGCGAGATAGACTATTAAATTGTGCGAGCTGGAGCTACATTGTATTTTGAACCACCAAATAAAAAATTGCCGAAAAATCCCTAGGACTTTCTCGACACTCAGAAGCCCTTCTTATGAAGGGCTTTTTATTTTATTGGGGATGTTCAGGGTGGCAAAGCATACAGGCATACATTACAATATTCTAGTGCAATCGTTTATACTGGTAAGGCAAATTTAATATAGGAGATGTCTTCGGACCATGATAAAAAAAGAACTCGCACATATTCGCAAACAATTTAAGCTGGATAATGAATTGATCACCCTTCGCGACATTCTTAACGTGTACATTATGAAAGAAAGCAACGAAATCTATCATTACGAGCGCCAGCCGTTCGGCCTGTTGGACAGAGAGAAGCAGGAGCTGTATATGAGCAATTTCAAAAAACTGCTGACCGGCGAATTGGATCAGAAGCTATTCGAGTTAAAATTCATGGCTGAAGCTGAAGAGCCTACGCAGGTGCTTCTCCATCAAGCGCTGGTGACCGGAGATTCGGATGAATGGCACGATCTGATGATTCTGTTGGTGGAGAAAATGTTGGCGGATACCAAATATGAACGGGATACAGTAGTTACTTTCGTCCGCGGTGAATATTTTCGTCCGAGCAAGGAGAGGAACACAGAAGCTGAGTCCAGTGAAAAAGACGAGATGTTCGTCAATCCGTTCATTTTGTGCAGCGTGAATTCAACGGAGCAACAGCGGAAAACCCTCATATTCGATTATGTTGAGAGGGAATTTAAGTATAATGTCTTTGTCGATCCGATTATCAAATTGAACGCGCCGGAGCAGGGCTTTTTCTACCCAAGCGTGACGGACAACTATTCCGACGTGAATCGCATTATGTATTGCTCGGGAAAAGCCAATGAACCGAATTTTCATTTCATTGAGCAAGTCTTGAATGCCGAGAAAACCGTGACGGCGCAGGAAGAGAGAAGCATTTTCGAGGAAATCGTGAAAGAAGTCGCGGGAGAGCAATTCGATGCAGCAACAATCGCTTATGTGTACGAGGAAATTCACCAGATCATCGAAACAAACGAGGAGGAAGAGCCTCCGAAGCTGGACTATAAAGATGTGGCTCAAATACTGACGGCGAGCGGTGTAGAGAGCGTGACGACGGAAAAGGTGGAACGAGCGTTCGAAACGATCGTCGACAACAAAAACTATGAAATCAAAGCGAGCAGCGTCATTCCAAAGTTCACTTCGAAATCGATTAAGATCGATACAAAAGTAGCCACGATTTCGGTCAGTCCGCAAGATTTAAAGTATGTGAAACAGGTTAATTATAGAGGGAAACGATGCATCTTGATCGAGGTTGACGAGGATGCAGTGATCGAAGGGTTTACGCTTAGTACGGAGACGTTGTAGGCTACGGGGAACTGTACCATAGATTAAAACGGGGCATACTGCTAATGAGGAACGTTAGCTCAATAAAAGAGCGTCAGTTTAGGACTTTGTCTTCTCGTCCGCGGCTGACGCTATTTTTTGTTGGGACCAGTCTAGCTTTGTTTTCTTGCTACCTAAGAATAAATATTTTAAAAAAATGTTGCATAAGAGAAACTTTTTTGTATAATATAAACAAAGAGGCTTAGAGTAAACTAATATTCATACGGGCAACAATAAAAACTTTAGGAGTGATCGTATTGTGTACAATGAGAAAGAAACATTCATCCGTCTATAGGTTAATATTGACTATTGCATTCTTGATGGTCAGTGTAGTGCTTGTTGCTGCATGCGGGAATAATAAAGACACAGCTAGTGAGAACAACGGCAAGCTGAAGGTTACAACAACGACAGGCATGATAGCAGATACGGCCAGAGAAATAGGCGGCGACAGCGTCAATGTTGTAGGTCTGATGGGGGCCGGCATAGATCCCCACTTATATAAGGCTTCCCATGGTGATGTGGAGAAACTAGATGATGCAGACATTATTTTTTATAACGGACTTCACTTAGAAGGTAAAATGGCGGAAATGTTCGAGAACTTGGAGAAAACGAAGCCAACAATCGCAATATCCTCCCAAATCGCTGAAGGTGATCTGCGAACGCTGGAAGATGGTGGAACCCAGTCGCATGACCCGCATATCTGGTTTAACGTCAAGCTGTGGATCTCAGCTTCAGAAGTGATTCGTGACTCGCTGGTGGATAAAGATCCTGCTAATGCAGAGCAATATAAGGAAAGAGCGGCACAATACATTGAAAAGCTTAATGAGCTTGACCAATATGTACGTGATCAAATTGCACTAATTCCGGAAGCAAGTCGGATTCTTGTCACCGCACATGATGCCTTCGGATATTTTGGAGATGAATATGGCCTGCAAGTAACCGGTCTTCAAGGAATGAATACCATGTCAGAATATGGGTCTAAGGATGTTGGTGAGCTGAGGGATTTCCTTGTTGAGAAGCAGATCAAAGCGGTATTCATTGAGTCAAGCGTGCCGCGCAAGTCGATTGATTCTGTAATTGAAGGGGCGAGCAAGCTTGGTCACGAGGTGACAATCGGCGGCGAGCTGTTCTCAGATGCAATGGGCGATGAAGGAACGGTAGAAGGTACCTACATCGGTATGGTGAAGCATAATGTCGACACGATTGTGAAGGCATTGAAATAAATGAAGGAAAGCGAGTGATACAGATGACTCATTCAATATCAGCAGTACCAACCCGCAATGCACCTCCATTAACGATCGAGGGACTTAGTGTTGCTTATCAGAAAAAGCCGGTGCTGCGGGATGTTTCCTTCTCTGTATCCGAAGGCGAGCTTGTTGGGGTGATCGGTCCGAACGGGGCAGGGAAATCGACGATGATGAAAGCGGCTCTGGGCTTAATCCCACGGCTTAGCGGAGAGGTATTCATCTATGGCAAGCCCTACAAGCAGCAGCGCAAGCTTGTTGGCTATGTTCCACAGAGAGAATCTGTCGATTGGGATTTCCCTACGAATGCCCTGGATGTCGTCATGATGGGCCGCTATGGACATCTCGGCTGGTTCGGACGTCCAGGTGCCAAAGAGCGTAATATCGCTATGGAATGCCTGGCGAAGGTCGGTATGGGCGATTATGCGAATCGTCAGATCAGTCAGCTGTCAGGCGGACAGCAGCAGCGTGTGTTCTTAGCAAGAGCACTGGCTCAGGATGCCAGCTTGTATTTCATGGATGAACCTTTTGCAGGTGTGGACGCAGCGACGGAGAAAGCGATTATAACACTACTTCAAGAGCTGAAGCGTCAAGGCAAGACCGTTATCGTCGTCCATCATGATCTGGCAACAGTCGAGGAATATTTTGATTCCGTGCTGCTGCTCAATGTTGAGCTGCAGGGCTATGGTCCGACAGAGACGATATTCACGCAGGATATGCTGCAGCGAACATACGGGGGGCGCCTGGCGTTTCTTGACCGGAGCGGCGATGCGCTGTCTTCCGTGAAGAAAGGGTGAGGCAGTCATGCAAACGTTATGGACACTCCTGAACGATCCGAATATGCAGTGGATTTTTATTAGCTGTACCTTGCTTGGATTAAGCAGCGGCGTTATTGGCAGCTTCTCTTATCTGCGCAAACAAAGCTTAATGGGCGATACTCTCGCTCATGCTGCACTGCCCGGCATTTGTATCGCTTTTATGCTGACTGGCACGAAGTCACTGCTCTTCTTCCTTATAGGAGCAGGTGCAGCGGGTCTGCTCGCAACATTCGGAATCGGATGGATCACTCGTCATTCAAGAATTAAGCATGATGCGGCTATGGGTATCGTATTATCCTCTTTCTTCGGCTTAGGTATTGTACTTCTAACAATTATCCAGCACGGCAGCTTCGGCAATCAGTCGGGCTTGGACAAATTCATATTCGGTCAGGCAGCGGCTATGGTGGGTTCGGATGTGTGGACGATGCTGATTGTGAGCACGCTGCTTATAACGGTATGTATCCTGTTCTTTAAGCAATTCAAGCTCATTTCTTTTGACCCGGGCTTTGCTCGTGGACTAGGCTATCCGGTCGCATTCCTGGAGCAGCTGCTGATGTTCCTGATGGTCGTTGCGGTTGTAGTGGGCATTCAAGCAGTAGGGGTTGTGCTTGTAGCAGCATTACTTATTACTCCGGCTGTGTCAGCAAGATATTGGACGAATAAGCTGAGCATCATGGTCGTAATATCCGGTCTGTTCGGTGCCTTAAGCGGAGCAGCGGGGACACTGATCAGCTCGACTGCGTCCAACCTTCCGACTGGACCACTCACCGTGCTTGCGGCAACCCTGCTGTTCAGCATATCGGTGCTGCTTGGACCAGAGAGAGGATTGCTCGCGAAGAGGCTGGTACGATCTCAAGTTAGACGTGACTTTCTTGAGAATCAGAGGGAGACTGGCAAGTCTGAGGGGCATTTGAAGGACAACATCAAGGAGGGGGCGGCATTATGAGCGATTTCTGGATACTGTTAACCGGTTCGCTTGTCGCCAGCTGCTGTGGAATATTAGGTGCTTTTCTCGTTCTTCGCAAAATGGCAATGATCGGCGATGCTATCAGTCACTCTGTTATGCCAGGAATTGTAATCGCCTTTCTGCTGAGCGGCTCGCGTGATTCGATGCTGATGATGGTGGCAGCGCTAGCCTGTGGTCTTCTAGCGGTCTTTCTTATCCAGCTGTTCCAGCAGAGCGGTATTCAATCCGATGCTTCCATTGGAGTAGTCTTCACTGCCATGTTCGCGATCGGCGTTCTGCTGGTGAGTATATTCGCAAGGCAGGTGCATCTCGACCAAGATGCCATTCTATATGGGGAGATAGCCTATGTGCATTGGAACACATGGGTTGTGGGTGGCGTCGATCTAGGCCCGAAAGCGGTCTGGCTGCTCGGGATTACACTTATTATTATCGTTAGTGTCATCGGCCTCTTTTATAAACAATTCAAGCTATGTGCATTCGATCCTGCGCTTGCGGCAGCTTGCGGGATACCGGTCATGCTGTTCCACTATTTGCTGATGGGCTTGGTGTCCATGGCGACGGTCAGCTCCTTCGAGAGTGTTGGTGCAATACTTGTAGTCGGCTTACTGGTCATACCAGCCTCTACAGCTTATCTGTTGACAGACCGCCTTGGCGTCATGATTGCATTAAGCGCAGGTGTCGGCATCGCAAGCACCTTCGTTGGCTACGGAGCAGCTATCGTGCTCGACGCTTCGATTGCTGGCTGTATCGTTTGTGCAGCAGCTTTGTTATTCATCTTGGCTTTTCTATTCTCTCCATCGCATGGCCTGGCAGTGAAGAAGCTGCGCATGAGAAGGCTTGCCAGATAGTCATAATACGTAGTTGATAATCCGTTTATTGGTTAGAGAGGAAGGGAATACCTTCCAAACTATACTGATGAACGGATTTTTTTATGTAGAAATTTTAATTATTGTGCAACCTCTTGATGAATTATATCGTTTGTAATAAATGGGACAATTTGTATTATGATATGCAATGTGGAATTGGAGGGTAGGAGTAGGAGATGCAAGTGAGGGAAATAACCTCAAGGTATCAATATTATATAGGGGAGTGTAGAAAGAAATGAAACGATGGTTGAAACAAGCTGTACTAGTTGTACTGTTAACGGCAGTGCTTGCAGGCTGCAGCTTCGGAGGCGGCAATAATGGGCAGAGCAGCGAACAACAGACACTCAAGATCATGTATTATGACGAGAGCTCATTCTATCAGCAATACGGCATGTTATTCTCGGCATTATATCCTAATATAGATCTTCAGGTTGTAACTACACAGAGCCTTCGCCCGGAAGAGGGCGAGGATTATAATGAGCTGATGCTTAAATTCATGGAAGAGGAACAGCCCGATATCTATATGCTGAGCAGCGATCAGTATGAGACAATGTCGCAGGAAGGCAAGCTGTATGAGCTGGATACTTACCTAGAGAAGGAGAAGTACAATACGGAGACGCTTGTTCCTGGGCTGCTGGATTACCTCAGAGAGCTTGGCGGCGGTAAGCTGTACGGATTCGTGAGCGGCTATTACAGTCAAGCTCTTTTCTATAATAAAGATTTATTCGACAAATACAGCATTGACTACCCGACTGACCGAATGTCTTGGAGCGACCTGCTGCTGCTAGCCAAGCGTTTCCCAACAGATGGGGAAGAGAAGGATCGTATCTACGGGCTGAAAATGGGCTATAGCGACAGCTTGTTCCAGTTCGCGACGCAGCTTGCCAATGCTCAGAATATGAACTTCGTCAATGCGGATAAGATGGAAATGACCATTAATACGGATGGCTGGAAAAATGTATTGCAAACCTCGCTTGATGCGCTTAACTCGAAAGCTCTGTATTTTGAAAATTACGAGGGAGGTCCTAGCAATAATAGTACGTATGAGGAATATTTGCTGAGCAATCCGTTCGTAGGGGGCAGGCTTGCTATGACGATTGATGGAGCCTATCTGATGCAGCAGATTAAGCAAGCTGCGGATTATTTGCCTGATGATCAGAAATCAAAGCTCATCGCCAATTGGGATATGGTAACCGTTCCGGTTGATCCGCAGAATCCGGACAGCAGCAGCATGGTATCTGTGCAAAATTTATTCGCTATTAACGAGAGTTCCCCGAATAAGGAAGCGGCGTGGCGTTTTCTTGAATATATAACAGGTGATGAATTCGCAAGAGTAACCTCGAAGACAGGCTTCAACGGGTCATTCCCGGTACGTACTACTTATTACAAGGATGATGCAGGACACAACTTAGCAGCGTTCTATATGCTCAGACCGAGCTCGTTCAATCCATATAAAGGGTTCGAGAAGCTGGAAGATTTCTATATGCAATTCAGCGGCACCGCAGAAACGGAGCTTCAGTCCGTGAAGGAAGGCAGCCAGTCGCTTGATGAAGCGCTTAGCAAGCTGCATAACTCGGGCCAGGAGCTCCTGGAGAAGAGCAAGCAAGCGGCGGAAGCGGGAGATGGTGCGGAAGGTAAGGAAGACGCAGGTGCGTCAGCAGAAGTCAATTCGGTCGAGACGACTACTGAATAAGGAGTCAATCGGCTCATTCATAGAGCGAGGGAGTCTGTCAGCAGCGAGAGCTGTGACGAGCTCTCTCGCTCGTTTTTTATCTATGGCTAACGTTTGGAATCTCTCCATTATGTGCTAGAATGTTTGTAGCAGAATGGAATGTAGGAGGCTCACATGGGAGATTATAAATTGTTAGCGTTAGACATGGATGGCACACTATTGAATGAACGAAGTGAAATTAGCAGTGAGAATGCGCTGTGGATTGGGCGTGCTCTTGAAGCGGGGGTCACTGTTAGCTTCTCTACAGGACGAGGCTTCCAGAGCGCATTGCCTTACGCGGAGCAATTGAAGCTTGAGACGCCGATGATAACCGTCAATGGAGGCGAGATATGGCAGCGGCCGCATGTGCTGCATCGTAGGAAGCTTATGAACACGAGCGACGTGAAGCGTATGCATGAGCTTGCGCTGAAGCATGAGGGCACTTGGTTCTGGGCGTATACGACAAGTCAGGTATACAATCTGGAGAAATGGATTGAACCGGCAGGAGACTATGATGCTCATCACTGGCTGAAGTTCGGCTATTACACAGAGGATGATGCAGTGAGGGAGCGTATTCTCGCAGAAGTATCGGAGTGGGGAGCGCTTGAGATTTCCAATTCCTCGCCGCATAACCTAGAGATGAATCCACAGGGCGTATCGAAGGCGACTGCAATCGAGGAGCTGTGCGGATTGCTTGGCATTGAGATGTCGCAGGTCATTTCAGTAGGCGACAGCCTGAATGACATCGCAGCTATTCGTGAGTCAGGACTTGGTGTAGCGATGGGCAATGCTCAAGATGTGGTTAAGGAAGCGGCAGACTTCATTACAACGTCCAATAACGAGGATGGAGTCGCAGAGGTCATTAAGCAGTTTATTTTGAAAGGTTGATTGCAGGTGGATATTCTAGGCTGGTCACTCATTGTTATTTTGTTTGTTGTCGGGATGGCTGGCACCATCTATCCCATATTGCCGGGGGCACTGGCGATATACGCCGCCTTTTTCGTATATGGCTTCTTCTTCACATGGGAGTCCTTCGGCTGGGTGTTCTGGACGACTCAGACATTAATCGTTGTGACACTGTTTGTCGCTGATTATGCGGTTAGCGCATGGGGAGTCAAGCGATTCGGGGGCTCAAGGGCATCGGTAATAGGAAGCACAATTGGTCTCATTGTCGGGCCATTCGTTATTCCTGCATTTGGTCTCATTATCGGGCCCTTCGTTGGAGCTGTCATTGGCGAGCTGATCGTAGGTGCTGCCTTCCTTAATTCGTTGAAGGTTGGAGTCGGCTCGTTAGTGGGTCTTCTTACAAGCGTCGTTGTCAAAGTCATATTGCAAACGGCAATGATTGTGTTATTCATTGTATGGCTGTGGATTTACTAAAATAAGCATAGGAGATGATTGAATGATCAGAGTAACAGTATGGAATGAATTTTTGCATGAGAAGCTTCATGATGAGGTTCGCAAGGTTTACCCGGATGGGATTCACCAAGCCCTTGCGGCTGGAATCAGCTCGGATGGCATCGAGGCCACTACGGCTACTCTGGAAGAGCCTGAGCATGGCTTAACAGAAGAGAAGCTGGCGAATACGGATGTATTGATCTGGTGGGGCCATATGGGACATGACCGGGTTGAAGATGCAATCGTCGAGCGCGTGCATCAGCGTGTTATGGACGGAATGGGACTAATCGTACTGCACTCTGGTCATTTCTCCAAAATCTTCAAGAAGCTGATGGGTACTGGCTGTGATCTGAAATGGCGTGAGGCTGGAGAGAAAGAACGCATCTGGACCGTTAATCCTGCTCATCCGATCGCAGCGGGCATTCCTGAATATGTAACAATCGAGCATGAGGAGATGTACGGTGAGCACTTCGATATCCCAGCACCGGACGAGCTTGTATTCGTCAGCTGGTTCGAAGGCGGAGAAGTATTCCGCAGCGGCTGTACCTTCAATCGGGGGCAGGGGAAAATCTTCTATTTCCGTCCAGGCCATGAAACTTACCCGACCTATTACAACCCGCATGTGCTTCAAATTATTAAAAACGGTATTGGCTGGGCAGCTCCATCAGGGGCAGCAGTGCCAGTACGCGGCAATCATCAACCACTTGAACAGCTCAGCGGCAAATAAACGAAGTTGGTTCAACACTTGCGAGAGAGAGACGGACGATAATGAAAAAAGACTCACTGATTAAAGGCACGCTGATCTTAGCGGCAGCGGCTCTAGTAGCTAGATTTCTCGGCATTTTTCAACGTGTTCCTCTTGATCATATATTGGGAGACGAAGGACAGGCGCATTTTGCCCTGGCGAACACCATTTATTTGACTCTTCTAGTCATTGCAACAGGCGGAATACCGAGCGCGATTAGTAAAATGGTGTCCGAGCGCTATGCGCTTGGCCGCCAGCATGAAGCTCAGCGGGTCTATCAAGCTGCGCTGCTGTTCGGAGCAGTAACGGGGGTAGTGCTGACGGCATTGCTCTATCTAGTCGCTCCATTCTATGCGAATACGATCGCGAAGACACCTGGTGCGGAGCTTGCGATTCGAGCTGTCGCGCCAACGCTGCTTATTTTCCCGCTTATTGCGATGATGAGAGGATATTTTCAAGGTAGGCAGCTGATGGCTGCAGGGGGCATCTCTCAAATTATTGAGCAGATCCTGCGTGTTATTGTCGGTGTTGGTCTTGCGTTCATCGTCCTCTCATTAGCATGGGGTGACAGGTGGACAGCTGCAGCAGCTACATTCGGTAATGTGATTGGCGGTGTTGGAGCGCTGCTCGTCATGCTCTGGTATGCTCGGAAGCTGAAACGCTCTGATCGTGGTGAAGCGGTGAACGCAGGAGCTGTTGCAGAGGATAACAAGGATGTGGAGAAGCAAGCTTCCCGAATTCCTTTCCGGACGATCTATCGTGAAATATTCAAAATGTCGATTCCTGTCGTTGTGACGGCGATGACGGTTCAATTGATCTATACGTTCGATACGTCCCTGCTGGTACGGTTGACAGAAGGACATTACAGCTATACCAAGGCGGTAGAGGTATTAGGACAATTCAGCTTCAAGGCGCAGTCCATTGCAGGAATACCGCCTATTCTAGCAATTGCACTAAGTACCTCTATTATTCCGGTCATATCGGCCGCCTATTCACTGCGTCGTATGGGTGAGGTGCAGCGTCAGACCTCGCTTGTCATGCGAATCGTTCTGTTCACCGGTGTTCCTGCTGCATTAACGTTGACTGCAGCTGCTTATTCCGTAACGGGCTTCCTATTCAGCGGACCGGAAGGCAGCGGTATTGTTGCTGCATTGACGGCAGGAACGATCTTCCAAATTACGATGATGACCAGCAACTCGATTCTTTTCGGTATGGGGAAACCACGGCTGCCGATGGTGCATACGTTCGTTGGAATAGGGCTGAAGATCATATTAAGCGTCGCGCTTGCTCCGCTCTACGGTATTTATGGACTGATCGCAGCATCTACAATATGCTTTATCGTAATTACATGGCTCAACATGGAGAGCATCAGCCAAGAGGTGAAGCTGAGTGTGCTTGGCCGCAAATGGATTCCATATATCGTTACAATCCTTGCAGCTATTGCTGCCGGCTGGGCAGTGGAGAGCGGCGTGAGAAACCTGATTCATGGATGGTCAATGAAGCTGGAGTATTTGGCAGCGGCTTCTGTTGCTGGGATTGTCATCGTAGCGATCTATTTGGTCCTGCTCGTTCTGCTGCGTGTCGTTACTGCGGAGGATGCGAAGTCCTTCCCAGGACCACTGCGCAAGCTGTTCATGCTGCTGCTTAAACCATTCTCGAGAGTGTTAAAAGGTTAAAACGAAAACGATTGTAATCTTCTTCATTTCCTTACATTTACAAGGCTAGAGCCCTCATGTACAATAAATGGAGTTATATGAAATTATTCTATTTATTTGTTGAAAGGGGATCTATTAATTGGATGCATTGAAAAAGCTAGGAATGGCTAAGAGGGGGATAATGCTGTTTATCGCTCTGGCCCTCGTATTCGTTGCGGGTTGTCAAGCTATTGGTAATGTCGATTTCAACAAAATGCTCAAAAATTCATTAAAGGTAACATCGCTTGAGGGCAAACAGACGTTTGAGCTGAAGCTGCTTATGAATGAAGAAGCGTATGAAGGTATTGCTGAAGAAGAATTAGCTATCATGCAATTGATTTCTAATCTTAAAGTTCAACTGGATGACATTAAAGTACAGGATCAAGAGCATGCTTCATACAAAGGTAAGCTTATATTCGGTGAATCGACGAGCATCGGATTCTCATTGAAGCTATCTGATACGACAGCTGTTATTGAGATCGAAGGGGCTAACCTCCCTGTTGTTATCGATCTGTCTGAAGAGGGGCTATCTTCACTTACTGGAGTCCCACTTGCGGAAGAAGAGCTGCCGGCTGCAGTAGATCAAGAATCATTGACTGCGCTGGGCTATGAGCTGATTGACGGTGTCGGTTCTTACCTGATCGACAATCTTCCTAACCCGGAGAAGCTGTCTGTAGCGACTGTTAATGAGCCAATTAATGGCGTATCTACATCGCTTGTTCATATCCAAGCTGAACTCGATGGCCCACAGATTTGGGCATGGGTGAAGAAATATGTGGATGCTCTTGTTGCTGACCGTGCTGGCATGGAAGCAATGATAACGAATGTATTGACGGTTATGTCTGAGAACCCAGAGGTGTGGGAAGCGCTCGGAACCGTTAATCCTCTAGAGCAGCCTGAGCTGGATGGCCCAACGACAGAGGAAGTTATTCAAGAGGCTGCAGCTGAAATCTCCGAGCTTCTAGTATCCTTGCAAGAGCAAATCAAGGAGCTGGAGCAGACAGATCAAGAAACGCTTGATCAAGTATTCAACACAGATACGAAGATCAAAGCAGATCTATATGTGGACGGCAAGCTGGACATTCGCAAGCAGGTTATTGAAGCAACGATTAAGCCTGGAGATCTGATGTTCCCGCTTGAAGGAATTGTCATTCGTTCCGAGAGCGAGCAATGGAATGTCAACGGTACGGTTAAAGCCGATGAAGCTGTTGCTCCAGAGCAAGCTGTTCATGCTGAGGATCTTATGAATGCACAAGGCTACGAAGTGCTGAGAATGTTCAATAACGAGTCGGTTGCATATGACCTACTTAAGAACAAGCTGCATATTGGTCTTCAAACGGTGGAGCTATATCCGGATTATGACTACAATCCGCCGATCGTAACACCAACCTATGTCACGATTATCCCGCTTCGTGATGTTGCAGAGCAGCTTGGCGCTACTGTAGGCTATGACAGCAAGACGAAGAGCATCACCGTATTCGATGCAGCTACGAACACAACAGTCGTTCTCAAAGAAAAAAGCGATACCGTTGTTGTGAATGGCAAGAGCGTCAAATGGTCATTCCCAGCGAAAACCATTGATGGTGTGTTGTATGTACCAGCTAGAAATTTCGCTAACACATTCGGTGCAACTGTGAAATGGGAAACCATATATGATGACGAGAAAGTGTTCATTATTGAGCGCGAAGTCAGCTAGTCGTATGTATGGAGGGTGACAGATGAATAAGTTAACGACAGAGGCCTCTTTCCGCGAAGCTGTTCAAGGTGAAGGGGTAACAGTAGCCGTATTCAAGACGACATGGTGCCCGGATTGTCATTTCATTGATCCGTTCATGCCGGAGCTTGAGAAGCAGTATGAGGGTACAATCGCCTTCTATGAAGTAGATCGAGATGAATTGCCTGACTTATGCTCGGAGCTGAACATCCTTGGTATTCCAAGTTTTGTAGCATTCCGCAGCGGTCAGGAGCTGGTCCGGTTCGTGAACAAGCTTCGCAAATCACGGGAAGAGATTGAGCAGTTTCTAAACCGTGCAGTCCAAGTCGCTGATACACTTCCGAACGGGTAACCAACCATTTCCGTGCGCCAGAGGATAACTCCCTGGCGCACGGATTTTTTTATGGGGATCGAAGCATCATAAGGGTTGTCTCGACCGAGGAAGATTCACATTTTGAACATGGCTTTTGGGTATTTTTATCTATATAATGAGGTGACAACAAAACCCGGAAATAGGTGATTTTTTTATGATAACCGGCCGTTTTCGCAAGTTTGCTCTCGCATCTTGCATCGGAATGCTTCTCGTACTGCTTGCCGGAGCACTTGTTACGAATACGAACTCCGGTCGCGGCTGTGGGGATGATTGGCCCCTCTGTAACGGTAAATTTATTCCTGCCTATACATTGGAATCTTTAATCGAGTACATGCATCGACTAGTTAGCGGCATCGAAGGATTACTGGTATTAATTGTACTTATACTCACTATTCGTCAATACCTCCGCAATAAAGCGGATTTCAAAGAACCGCTCTTCTATGCGGGAAGCGCAATGGCATTCACGATTATTCAAGCGCTCATGGGAGCAGCAGCTGTTATGTGGCCGCAATCTCCGGTTGTTATGGCTATTCACTTCGGGATTTCACTCCTTGCCTTTGCAGCTACTCTGCTGCTTGTTATTTGGGTGTACCGGGTTAAGAATGGGAAGCCAGCAGCATTTGTGGTGCCGCGCACCATATATCCTTGGGCATTAGCTCTTGCGATCCACTCCTATGTGGTCGTTTACTTGGGAGCATTCATCCGACATACGGAATCGGCTGGAGGCTGTATAGGCTGGCCATTATGCAATGGACAAGTCATTCCCGAGCTGGAAGGCGCAACGACAATTGTATTCATTCACCGTATAGGTGCCGCTATATTAGGCCTTGCGATTGCAGCGCTGTATATTCATATCAAGCGTGTCAGCGGAGATAACCCAGCTATGACAAGGCCTGCGGGCTGGCTGCTTATTCTCGTCATTATTCAAATGCTGAGCGGAGCATGGTTAACTTATACCATTACCAATTCAGACTGGTTCGTATTCACAAGCTTGCTTCATAATATTATTGTTTCGATTCTGTTCAGTATACTAATGGACATGCTTATAAGGTCTTGGCGTTATCGCGAAGGTCTGAAGTAAATATTGGCAATTATAAAGGAGGCTGACCCGTTCATGCTGCGATTCCTGTTTGGAGAACCAGAGAAAGAAGCAGAAGGTCGCTTGGCTGATACGGTACAGTTGATGGAGCAATTCGTACGTTTGCTTCGCAAACAAATCCAGTCAGACAAGGACATTGATCACAAGCTGCGCACCTATGAGATATGGACGCTTGGGCTGTCAGCCTCCTTGAATGAACTCGAGCAGAGCTGTTATGCTGCAGATCGATTCAAACAGCAGATTAAGGCGGTATCCGTCAGCAAGATGTCGGAAGAAGAACAGCTGGTCTACAAACGGTATGTTTATTTTGATAAAAATGCATTCATTCGTTTATTCGCCATATTGGATAAATTGAGCATTCTATTGAATGATATATTGGATATGCGCACCGAAAAAATTAAACCACACTTTTCATATTTCACTGTTTTGCGTAATATGAGAGATAGGAAAGCGCATCCAGATTTGACATGGAAGCTGAACGCGGTCAAGGAAAAGGCCCAGGCGCCGATGGCAAGGCTGCGTAAGCGCCGCAATACAGAAATTCATTATATGAATTCGGAAATGCAGGATGATCTGGTGCAAAGCCACAAAATGTATGGGGAAGAAGTAAGGCTGGAAAATATTGATTCGCAATCGCAGGATTTGTCGCAGGGATTAGATATGGTTATTGAGTCACTGCGGCTTAGCTTCCAGTATGCTTGCGGATTGATTAGATCCAGATAAGCATGATCGCGAGGAGGGAGAGTACTCGTGGAGCTGAACGGCAGAACAGCGCTCATAACAGGAAGCGCGAAGGGGCTAGGCAAGCGGACTGCGCTGCAGCTTGCGGAGCAGGGCTGTGACATCGTGTTGAATTATGTGAAGAGTGAGCTTGAAGTACAGCAGGTGAAGCTTGAGATTGAGCAGCTTGGTGTGAAGGCGCTGATTGTTCAAGCGGATATTGCGACGACAGAGGGAGTATCGAAGCTTGCGGCCGAGGCAGAGGCATGGAGCGGCAAGGTAGATATACTCGTCAATAACGCAGGGCCGTTCATTAGAGAGCGGCAAGTATTCGCAGATTACGATGAAGATACGATAACCAGGCTTGTCGGTGGCAATCTTCTCGGCGTCATGCTGCTGGATCATAAGCTGCTGCTCGGGATGCGTGAACGCAGATGGGGACGAATCATTCATCTTGGGTTCGGTCATGCGGGAGAAGCGCGTGCATGGCCGCATAGAGCGGTATATGCAGCAGCGAAGACAGGGCTTGTCTCGTTCACGAAGTCATTAGCGGTCGAAGAGGCGCCTTATGGCATTACAGTCAACATGATTGGGCCCGGCGATATACGTGGTATGAATAAAGAGAGATCGATTGAAGATGTAGCAGGAGAGCTCGATGGCGAGTCTCCGGTTGGAAGGCCGGGTACAGGCGAGGACGTAGCACGAGTGATCACATTCCTGTGTGAATCCAAGTCGGATTTCCTGACTGGAAATATATTGAATGTTACCGGAGGCTTCGATCCGATACGTGCCAACATCATCGGCCTTGCTTAAAAGGCAGTAATCACAATTCTTCAAAAAAAGAGTCTTGCCGATGATGATCGGCAAGACTCTTTGACAATTAGAATACTTGTACGACTTCCTGTACGCCTTCAACCTCTTCGAGAAGAGCCCGTTCGATACCAGCCTTCAGAGTGATGGTCGAGCTTGGGCAGCTGCCGCATGCCCCCATTAGGCGAAGCTTGATGATGCCGCCCTCTACGTCCACTAGCTCGACGTCTCCTCCGTCACGTTGCAGAAACGGACGCAATTTATCTAGTACGTCCAAAACTTCATCGTACATTGTGCTTTGTGCTTGTTCACTCATTGCATTCATCTCCTTTCTATCCTATTATAGTACAAAGTGAAGCAATTGAAAATGGATATGAATCATGAAAGTCAGGTGACACCAATGTTTAAACCTATGGTTGAGTTCTGTGCAGGCAATATGCATCATGGCACAGATCGAATTATGAAGCTATTCGAGCAGGACGAAGAGCTGGAAATTATTGAGTACGGCTGTCTCGGTAATTGCGGCGAATGTTATTTGAATCCATTCGCGCTCGTAGAAGGGACAATCGTCTCTGCAGATACGCCAGATGAGCTCTATGTCAATGTAATAGAAGCAATCAAGCAGCAGCAAGCTGACCGTGAGGCGATGGACAAGCTGCTGGATGATTTATAATACTGAACTTATTATTCCTTCATTACGCAGGTATTAACCGAGGTGGCGTTTGGATTTCCAGAGCACGCCGCTCTTCACCATACGTGGAATTTTTCCCATTAGAGCAGTACTTCCCATTAGACCAAAGCCGCTTTTTTTACCGAGCGAACCCAGAACGCCTTTGAGCTTGATTTTACCAAGCCGAGGCGTTTTGTCGTTCCATATCGCATGCATAACCTCGGCAATCTGCTTGCCTTGAGCTCCAGCTGCTTGGCCGCTTGGAGAGAATGGCAAGGAAGCACAGTCCCCGACAACGAACACATCTGTATGATCAGGCAGCTGATGCCATTCATTAATAATGAGACGTCCCTGCTTGTCTTTGGGCAAATTAAGCTGCTGTACAATGGAGACTGGCTGAATGCCTGCTGTCCATACGGTTACATCAGTCAGGATCGTTTCTCCGGCATTATGGTCATGAAGAGCACCTTGTTCAAGTCTAGACAGCGACACATGGCTGCGCATCTCTACTTGATGCTCCTTGAACCATTCAGCTACGAATAGCTGAAGCTTCCCAGGGAACGCTGACAGTACACTTGGGCCGCGGTCAATAATTCGGATATTAAGATCAGGACGGCTTTCTCGCAGCTCTGCGGCCACCTCAACGCCACTCAAGCCGCCGCCTACGATAGATACTTGGCCGTAAGGCTTCACATCGTTGAGCTGCATGTAGGTGTTGCGCGCGGCTGAGAAGGTTTGGATGCTGGTTGAGTATTGCTCAGCACCTTCAATACCGTGATAGTTATCCGTACAGCCAAGACCAATGACGAGCCAATCATAATCAATTGGGTATTGACCATCTAGATGTATCAGCTTATTGTCGAGATCAAGCTTCGAGACCTCTCCATAAACGGTAGTGATACGCGGATCTTGGGGGAATTTCACACGCAGCTCAAGGTCACTTACTGTCCCCGCAGCCAGCGCATAATATTCCGTCTTCAAGCCTTGGAAAGGCATACGGTCGATAAGCACAATGGACGTATCCAGTGGATGCTGCTTCTCAAGCAGCTCATTTGCAATGGCAAGACCGCCGTAGCCTCCACCCAAAATAACAAACTTTTTCATATCAATTCCTACCCCACAACTCATGATGATAACAAAAATTCATGTACTGGATGATATCGGATACCAATGAAGGCAATTACTCGTATACCTTGATTTCATTGTAGAAAGTGTCACGTTCAACCGGAATACGGCCGGCACCTTTAATAAGCCAGATCAGGTCCTCGCGCGTAATGCCTTCCGGTGTTAGAGCACCTGCAGCGTGGCTGATTTTTTCCTTCACAATAGTTCCGTGCGCGTCAGAAGCACCCATCGTCAGGGCAACCTGCGTGAGCTGTGTACCTATATTGATGAAATAAGCTTTAATATGCTGGAAATTATCAAGCATTAGCCGGCTAATGGCAATCGTCTTCAAGTCCTCGAAGGCAGAGTTGCGTCGTCTTATGCCAGCTCTTGGGTTAATGGGCTGCATGGAGAGCGGTATGAACACTTGGAAGCCGTTCGTCTCATCTTGAAGCTCGCGTATTTGCATCATATGCTTAATCCGGTCCTCATGAGATTCGATCGAGCCGTAGAGCATCGTTGTATGCGTCCGCAGGCCAAGCTCATGGGCAGTGCGATGCACCTGCAAATATTGGCTGACGTCCGCTTTGTCTACGCGCATTTTTTTGCGATAATGATCGGATAATATTTCTGCGCCTCCACCGGTCAATGATTTCAAGCCGGCGTTCATGAGCTCCTGCAGGACCTCTTTATAGCTCAGTCCGCTGATGCGCGAGAAGAAGTCAATCTCCGCTGCCGTGTACGCTTTGAGCGTAACATCCGGATATTTCTCATTCAGTGCTCTGAGGGAGTCCACATAATATTGGAATGGCACATGTACATTATGCCCTCCAACGATGTGAAACTCACGTACGCCGGGATGGAAATGCTTCTCGACATATTCAATCATTTGCTCACCAGTCAAGGTGTAGGAGCCTTCTTCGCCTTCGTCCTTACGGAAATTGCAGAAAGCGCAATGTGCTTCGCACACGTTAGTGAAGTAGAGGCTCATATTCTCGATAAAATAAACTTTCTTACCGTTCTTGCGCAAATTCACTTCGTTGGCTAGTTGGCCGATGCTAAGCAGATCATCGGAGCGATAAAGAAATGTACCGTCCTCTAATGTAAGCCGCTGGCCGTTACGCACCTTCTCTATAATTTCCTGCATTTGCTTGTCGTCAGTGGGTAATACCACGTTCATCTCGGCAGCCTCCTTCATAAGTCCGATTATAGTGTAATCTAAAAATAAGGAATGCCGAAGCACCTTCGGCATGGGGAAATAGTGACCTGCTTCCTGCAGGTTTGTACCAGTATTACTGATCCGATTCAGAAAGCTGTCATTATTATAAACCTGTACGGAACTAGGGGCAACTGTTTGCCGCAATAAGATTTCTTGAATAGGAGCAGGCATTGCTCTCTTGAGGAACAGAGAGAAGAGGAGTATACTACTGTTATAAGAGTCACATTTACTTAGCGGTTGGTTGATTAATGGAACCATACGATCAATATATTGGAGGGATGAAGCATGATCACAATTAGTGATACAGCATCTGATAAAATAAAAGAAATGCTCGAGGAGGAAGGTACTCCTGGACTATTCCTGCGCATTGGCGTCAAAGAGGGCGGCTGCAGCGGCTTCTCCTATGGAATGGGCTTCGATGATGAAGAGCATACAGGCGATAAAGCGCTGGAGTTGACTGGCCTGAAGGTCGTTGTCGACGAAGATAGCATCAAATACTTGAATGGGCTGCAGATCGACTTCAAGGAGTCGGCTATGGGCGGGGGCTTCACCATTGAGAACCCGAATGCATCAGCAACATGCGGCTGCGGTTCTAGCTTCCGCACAGCTACGGATGCAGGCAAGCCAGCAGCAGCTGGTGAGTGCTAATCACTTGTATAATTGAACATGTAATAGAGCATAGACGCCCGTGAGGGCGTCTATTTTTATTTGTTCCCCATTCATATTATCCTCGATAAGGGCCTCCGCTAGAACCCCTCGAAAGGCATTCGCTTCACAAAATGGAATAAAATTCTATTGGATATAGAATTATTCTATTATTCAAGCTTTATACTCTTTGCTATACTGATTGCAGATAAAGCATATAAAACACATTGGAATTATGAGGAATTGTAACGAGCTATCCGTTCCTCGTGGAAGCAGGTGAAGGCATATGGGACAGCTGCTTGCAGTCGATCAGCTGCAGATCAGTTTTCAATCCGAACAGGGGGAAATCATTTCGGTTGATGATGTGAGCTTTGAATTGGGGCATGGAGAGACCATTGCAATTGTTGGGGAATCGGGCTGCGGGAAGAGTGTGACATCCTTATCGATCATGGGATTGCTTGGAGCAAGCGGCACCGTTCGTCAGGGGGAAATTCGGTTCGAGGGCTCGTCGCTAACCAAGCTGCCTGAAGCTCAGCTTCGCAGGCTGCGAGGCCGTGAGATATCGATGATCTTTCAAGAGCCGATGACTTCGCTGAACCCCGTTCTCTCTATAGGAGAGCAGATTGAAGAAGCCATTCGCCTGCATCTGAATCTCTCACGCAAGGAGGTGAAGGCTGCAGCGGTGGATATGCTGCGAAAGGTAGGAATTCCAAGGCCTGAGGGGATCGCTAAGGACTACCCTCATGCCCTGTCAGGAGGCATGCGCCAGCGGGTCATGATTGCGATGGCATTGGTATGCAAGCCTAAGCTGCTAATTGCTGATGAGCCGACGACGGCGCTCGACGTTACGATTCAGGCGCAGATTCTAGCTTTGATGAAGAGACTGCAGGAGGAGAGCGGAGCAGCCATTCTGCTTGTAACCCATGATATAGGTGTTGTCGCGGAAATGGCTGATAAAGTAATCGTCATGTACGCGGGCCAGGTCGTTGAAGCTGCGGATGTGTATACACTGTTTCGGGCACCGAAGCACCCTTATACGCAAGGGTTAATGAAGTCGATTCCTCGACTTGATCAAGACAATGGCAAACGATTGTTCGCAATCCCGGGTACAGTTCCTTCGCCGCAGCAGATGCCTGCTGGCTGCCGGTTTCACTCTCGCTGCTCCTATGCAGAGGAACGATGTCGGCTGGAGCAGCCGAAGCTTATGTCCACAGGAGAAGGACATAATGTGAGATGCTGGCTGGCGGATGTGACGGCAGCTGTCAGTACTGAGCATACCAGGGAGGTTATCGTATGACCATTCTAGAGGCTGCTGGGCAATGGCAATCTGAGCAGCCGCTGCTGCAGATTGAAGGATTAAAAACCTACTACCCTATTAGAAGAGGCGTATTCAGGAATGCTGCAGAGCATGTAAAGGCTGTAGATGATGTTAATCTAACGCTGTATGAAGGGGAAACGGTTGGCTTGGTTGGTGAATCAGGCTGCGGCAAATCTACGATTGGCCGTTCGATTATAAGGCTTGAGAATCCGCAATCCGGACGCATTTTGTTCCAAAATGAGGATATAACCCAATATTCACAGCGTCAGCTTAAGCCCATACGCACACGGATGCAAATGATCTTCCAAGATCCTTATGCCTCCTTGAATCCCAAAATTCGAATCTATGATACCCTTGCCGAGCCGCTAATTGCACATAAGCTGGTGCCACGCGATAGGGTGCAGCGCGAGGTCGAGCATTTGCTGCAGCTGGTTGGCTTGCCACGATCTGCCTACGATCGCTACCCTCATGAGTTCTCAGGGGGCCAAAGGCAGCGAATAGGAATCGCTAGAGCGATCTCATTCCGGCCGAAGCTGATCGTATGTGATGAACCGGTGTCGGCACTAGATGTCTCGATTCAAGCGCAAATTCTGAATTTGCTTCAAGATTTGCAGGAGGAGCTGAAGCTGACCTATTTGTTTATCGCTCATGGCATTGGCGCTGTTAAGCATATTAGTTCAAGAATTGCAGTCATGTATTTGGGTAAAATCGTGGAATTGGCCGACACGGCTGATCTATTCCGTAAGCCGAAGCATCCCTATACACAGCTGCTCTTGCATGCATATCCGCCTCCTGATCCGACGCTTAGATCGAATAAGAGACTTCTTATCGATGACGATGTACCGAGTCTAGCCAAGCTGCCTTCAGGCTGCCGATTCCATACCCGTTGTCCTTATTCACAAGAGCTATGCTCCCAGGTGGAGCCTAAGCTCAGCGACAATGCTCATGCTGTGGCCTGTCATTATCCGTTAGCATAACGCCATAGCGTGAGGTGGAGAGAGGAGAGAGCCTCGATGGGCCGTTACATCATACGTAGATTATTAATTGCCATTCCCGTATTTTTTGGAATAACGATTTTGAACTTTTTTATCATGAATCTGGCTCCCGGCAATCCCGTGGATATGCTGATCAATCCGAATATCCCCAAGGAGATGCTCGAGCTGAGGAAAGAGCTGCTCGGGCTGAATGATCCGCTGTATGTGCAGTATGTGAAATGGCTAGGCGGCTTCCTGCAAGGGGAGTTAGGCTATTCCTTCAGCAGCTATGCTCCCGTATCCCAGCTGATAGGCGAGCGAATAGGGCCCACCTTACTGCTGGCGGCCTCATCGATGCTGGTAGGGCTGCTGATTGCTATCCCAGTAGGAGTAATCAGTGCGATCAAGCATCATTCAAGGCTGGATTATGTGATGACGGGCTTATCTTTTCTGGGGACATCGATTCCACCGTTTTTCCTAGGCCTTGGCTTGATCTACCTTATCGGTATTCAACTGAAATGGCTGCCTACAGGAGGGATGACAACGCTTGGAGGCGCGGGCGGTATCGGTGATGTTATTGTACATATGATCCTTCCTGTTATGGTATTAGGGATTACGATTGCAGGCAAAAAAGTTCGTTATGTTCGAGCCAGTATGCTGGATGTCCTCCATCAGGATTATCTGCGTACAGCTAGAGCGAAGGGGCTAAGTGAATTTGTGGTGACGAATAAGCATGCGCTTCGCAATGCACTCATTCCGATTATTACAGTGGTAGGTGCGGAGATCCCCCTTCTGCTGGGTGGCAGCATTATTATTGAACAAGTATTCCAATGGCCAGGCATCGGACAATTAACGATGGAGGCGATTCTATCAAGAGACTATCCGACGCTGATGGGGGTTAATCTCATTGCTGCCTGCGTTGTGCTGTTCATGAATTTGTTCACTGACATCCTGTATTCGGTGGCAGATCCACGTATTAAATATAGCTGATAAGGAGGGGAGAGCATGTCCGCGACGGAGATTCCTTGGCGTTATTCTGGTGCGGGAGAGGAGCACGAGCAGCCTAAGAAGGATATTGAGAGCTATGCTAGACAAGTCAGACGGAAATTTCTCAAGCATAAGCTAGCCGTCTGGGGACTTGTGATGATTCTGCTTGTTATGGTTGTCGCACTGCTGGCCCCCTGGCTTGCACCGAATAATCCGAATGCGATTACGGAGTCTTTGTCAGCCAAGCCATCATCCGATTATTGGCTTGGCACCGATCAAGTGGGACGGGACGTGCTGAGCCGGTTGATCTATGGAACGAGGGTATCATTAATGATTGGATTCGCGACGGTCGCATTGTACGTCACCTTCGGCACATTAGTCGGAATGCTGGCAGGCTATTATGGCAAATGGCTCGATATGCTGCTTATGCGGATTACCGATATCTTTTTGAGCTTCCCCTATATGATGATTGTTCTGGTTATCGTTAGTGTTCTCGGTGCCAGTGTGTCTACGATTATGATTGTGCTCGCTTTATTCAAATGGCCGACGATTGCCATGCTTGTCCGCGGCAGCGTACTGTCGATGAAGCAGATGGATTTTGTTCGGGCAGGCATTGCGCTGGGATACAGTACGCCGCGTATACTGTTCCGGCATATTCTGCTTAACGCCCTTGGTCCGATTATTGTGAATGCGACGTTCGGTGTTGCCAGTACGATTCTTAGTGAAGCGGGTTTAAGCTTTCTAGGCATGGGAGTTAAGTCCCCTCAAGCAAGCCTTGGCAATATGCTCTACGATGCACAGTCATTGACTGTTCTGACGGAGCAGCAGTGGTTATGGGTGCCTGCTGGGCTAGTTATTCTAATGACAGTTCTAGCCATCAACTTTGTAGGTGATGGACTGCGTGATGCGCTTGATGCGAGATCCTAGCAGGGTGAAGGATGATCATACAACTTATTAATAGATTAAGGGAGAGACGACAATGAGAAGAATGGTTCAATTACAGGGATTTCTGCTGTTATTAATCTTATTATTAGTATCGGGATGCTCGGATAAAACAAATAACGAAGGTGCTGCCAATGCTGCCACTACAGCTCCAACACAAGAAGCTGCGGAGGAGAAGGAGACGGCAAGCCCAGCCCCTTCTAAGAAGATCCTAACGATTGGCATCGTCAATGCGCCGGTTACTCTGAATCAGATCAATACACAAGGCAGCTCAGCCTCGCTTGCTCCGATTAATCTGCTGAATGATGCTCTGCTGGATGTTACGGATACGGCGCAGTTCGTGCCGAAGCTGGCAGAGTCAATTGAGACAACGGATAACCAGACGTTCCAAGTTAAGCTTAAGAGCAATGCCAAGTGGAATGACGGCACGCCCTTCACCACGGCAGATGTCGCTTTCACGCTCAAGGCTGCCTTGCACCCGAAGGTTGATACGTCCTTCCAGCTTAACTTTATTGAAGGATTGAATGATGCAGGGAAGCTGGATGAGGGCGTTGCAGATATAGCTGGACTTAAGATCATCGACCCGACAACGTTCGAGATTAAGACCAAAACACCGATTGATCCGCTTGTGTTCAATGAACGGTTCGGGGCGAAGGTTAATTTCTTGCCAGAGCATATTCTGAAAGACGTGGATCCCGAGCAGCTGTCTACGAATGAATATTTTCAGAAGCCAACGGTAACGATCGGTCCTTATCAATTCGCTAATCACGAGCAAGGCCAATATGTTGAGGTCGCCAAAAATGAAAACTATTATCTCGATGTTCCTAAGATTGACACGATATTTATTAAGGTGCTCCCTGCGGCGAATCTCGTAGCGCAGCTGCAGACAGGTGAAATTCAGATGAACTCACTGCCTGTCGGACTTGTTCCAATTACGGATTACGATAAGGTCACGGGCTTCGACAATGTGAATGTGACCTCTGCTCCGGCATCTGAGCCAGCAGAGCTCTTCTTCAATACGGAGAAGCTGTCGGACAAAAGAATTCGTCAAGCGATCGCATATGCCCTGAATCGTCCGCTTATCGTAGAGCAGCTTCTCAAGGGGCAGGCGGAGATTATCGATGGCGGCATTCCAAGCTCGCATCCTTATTTCAACAAAGATATTCCGAATTATGATTATAATCCAGACAAATCGAAGCAGCTGCTGGAGGAAGCGGGCTGGGACTCGAACCGCAAGATTACTTTCTTCATCCCAATAGGCAATAAGGTTCGAGAGCTGGCGGCTGATATTCTCGTTCAGAACCTAGAGGCTGTAGGCATCAAGGTTGATGTTCAGAAATTCGACTTCCCTACCTTAATAGACAAAGTGGAAAAAGGCGAGCATGACATTACCATCTTCACTAGAGACTACTATATTGAGCCAAGTCTTTATTTTACAACTTATAAGAGTAATGATCCCGAAAGCGTAATTCGCTATAACAATCCATTAGTGGATGAGCTGATCCAGAAGGGTGAGCAAGAAATTGTAGAGGAGAAGCGCCACCAGATTTATAACCAATTGCAAGAGGTGCTTCATGAGGATGTTCCGACGCTGGCTGTCTATTCCGAGAAGCGGCTGCAAGTCGTATCGAAGACTGTCCTCGTAGGTAAGCCGCTGAACCTGGGTACATTCAACAATGTGAATCAGTGGGATTTGAAAGTGAAGTAGTACGGGGTTCTAACCTTAGAGAGGAGGTGAAATAAACATGGCGGATTTAAGTTGTCTCGTATGCAAGTCGGATATCGAGGTGGAAGAGCTTGCATCGACAGGTGAAATTGTAGAATGTGCTTCTTGCGGTCAAGAGCATGAGGTTCAAGTCGAAGCCCAGCTCGTCACAATTGCCCTAGCTCCAGAAATTGAAGAAACTTGGGGAGAGTAGGTAACGAATATGAAACAGAATGGCGCTATTTTATTGTGTGTGACGAAGCTGCGGGAGGAAGAGCAACGCATTATCGATCATCTGAAAAATCTAGGTATTCACGTGCAAGTGAATCTGGATTCGATGGAATTGCCACTGGGGGCTCCGGATGTTGAGCCCTTCGGGCTCGCGCTCATTCGCTGCCTTTCTCAGAAAAACGCGCTTAATCGTGGTCATCTGCTGGAGCTTGCTGGTCTTGAAACGCTGAACTCTGTTCAAGCGATCACCATATGCACGAATAAAATCCATCAGGCAATTGTGTTTCGCAAGTATGGCGTTCCCCAGCCACAGTTCAAAGTAGCCTTTACACCGGCTAAGCTATATGACGCTCTGCAGACATTCGGGAATATCTATGTCATTAAGCCTGCAACCTCCTCTTGGGGAAGGGGAATTGCAAGAATAACAGGCAAGGAGTGCTTGGACGGCTGGATAGCAGCGCGGGAATCCATTGATCCTGGACATCAATCCTTCCCTGTATTGGTACAAGAATTCGTGGAAAAGGGGGATTATGATATACGTGTCGTCATTGTCGGCCGCAAACCGATCGTCGCCTTCCGCAGAGTTTCCGAGGATAACTGGAAGACGAATACGCATCTGGGAGCCGATATTGATCCGATAGCGATTAATGAAGAGATTGCTGCTATCTGCAGCCGGCTCATAGACGTTCTTGGTGAAGGAATTTATGGTGCAGATTTATTTTATGACTACAAGCAGCAGCGGTATGTCGTGTGTGAAGTGAATCAGAATCCTGAGTTTGCGAAGTCGTGGAAAATCCATGGTGTCGATGTGGCCTATCATATTGCGCAGTATGTAAAAGAGTCTTTGGGCAAGAAAACGGCGGCTAACTTCGTGCTTAATTCTTAGTAAACGGGGAGGTTAAATTGAAATATGGGAGAGACGTTAACGAAGCCTGAGAAGGTTTTGCAGAAGGAGCATTATTTTTCGTTATCATTCGTATTGTCCAGAGTACTAAATTCAGGCGTTATTATGAGTATCGAAAAAAATGATTTTGAATTGAGCGGGCTGGAGAAAAGTATAGCCAAGCTTACAAATAAGAAATACGTGTCGCTATTCAATAGCTATACGGGAGCGATTCACGGGGCGTTGTGGGGACAGGATCTCGTGTATCATACAGCCACGCGCCTTGGCCATCCAAGTGAGCAAGAGAAGAAGTTCGTTCATTGGCTGGGAGTCACGCTCCAATCCGATCCGCAAGTGAAGCAAGCTTATGCATCAATTGCTGTGAGCTGGGATAATCTCCATTCTCTAGACCAGCTCGTTCGCGGGGCTAGTAGTGAGGCTGAGGTTCTTGTTCTCGACTTCACAGGTCTTGGGTTCGGGCCTGTCGCTGCTATCGCAGCAAATGACGAGAGTATATGGAAAAAGGCAGAGCGATTAAAAATATTCGGTGCCTTCGACCTGCAGACGATGTGGACGCAGGAGGAGAGTGAGCCGGAGCTGCAGCCAGCGGTTCAATTCAATTACAGGCTAAGTCCGTTAGTCGCCGCTTGTGTGAAAGTCTCTCTATTAAGGAGGAATTCGGCATCATGAAGACAGACTTTATTCGCAAGCCGCTAGGTCTGCCTTCAGAGGCCTGGATTCAAGAGCAGTTAGCCTTCCTGGGCGGGCCATCTGTCATTCCGGAGGATGTCAGGAAGACGAACTTCCCGATCATTACGAAGGAAGACGTCATCCAAATGCTCGTCTCGATTCAGCAGGATGGCGATCAGGTAGTCGATGAGTTCAAGGAGAAATACCGCAATTATGTGGGAGCCAATTATGCGATTGCTACGGCAAGCGGCACCTCCAGTCTGCATCTCGCACTTGCTGGCGTAGGCGTACAGCCGGGAGATGAGGTTATCGTCCCTGCCTTTACATTCATTGCAACTGCTCAAGCGGTCGTTGCTGCGAAGGCGATCCCGATCTTCGTCGATATTGACCCGATTACGTATTGCCTTGATCCGGCACAAGCAGAGCAGGCCATTACGAGCAAGACCAAAGCCATTATGCCTGTACATGTGCATGGTCTGCCTGCAGATCTCCCCGCATTAAGACGATTAACAGACAAATATTCCTTACGCCTTGTAGAGGATGCATCTCATGCGCATTCCGCCTCCATTCATGAGCAATTGGCTGGCTCAATTGGGGACGGAGCGGGCCAAAGCTTGATGGCAGATAAGAACTTTCCGGTAGGCGGGGAAGGTGGCATCGCCTTCTTCAAGGAGAAGGAGGATTATGAACGGGCGCTTGCGTTCCTGGAATCCTCAGGCATTGATTACCGTATGTCGTGGATTGCTGCTGCCTTCGGCTTAAGCCAGCTTGATCGCCTTCCCTATTATGATGCTATACGAGCGAGGAATGCGATGTACTTAACGAACGCTTTGTCGGAGACGAAGCTGTTCAGCGGGCCATTCGTGCCTGAAGGCTATAAGCACAGCTATAACATGTACCGCGTGAAGCTGTCGCCAGAGAAGCTCGGACTTGAGGATCTGGAGGATTATAGAGTGAAGGATGCCGTTCAGCAGCTTATTAACGAAGAGGGAGTCTATGCTAGGGAGTGGCAGAATGTACCGATTCCAGGTCATCTGCCGTTCAAGAACCGCAAAGGCTTCGGCAATGGCTATCCATTCACATTATCCGATCGTCAAGATTTTGGGTATGATCTGAACCAATTTCCGGTGACCCTGAGCATGCTGCGCAACAGCTTAACGATCTGCAGGGAGCTGAGAACTCCGATTGAATACGAGCGAATTCAAGCATACGCCTTAGCTTTCAAGAAAATCGATGCGAACCCGCATATTATTCGCGAGCTGGTAGAACGGTGCAGTGATCTTAAAGTGCTCTATGAAAGAGATGCAAGACTCGGATGAGTGTCACTGATAAGGGGAGGAAGCGAGTTGCGATTCTGGGCGGCAGCGGGTTCACTGGCGCTGAGTTATACAGGCTGCTTCGCAAGCATCCACATTTCGAAGTTGATTTCGTATCATCTGAATCCAAGGCTGGCTACCCGGTGGATAAGTTCTACATCGGGTCGATTCATAATAAAAAGATAAGCCCGCTGAAATTCAACAAAATAGCCGAGCTGAACGGTCATTACGATGCCATCTTCTCTTGCTTGCCTACAGGTGCTCTGCCCAAAATCATTCAGCAGGTGGCGGAGCATACCGAGTATATCTTCAATGTAAGCGGGGATTACCGAATTGCCGATTCGGATTTGCTTAATAAGCATTATCCGGAGACGGTGAAGCATCCATTCGATGGAGGCTGGCATTATTATGTGCCTGAGTTCAGCACGATCAATACGGCGGTCAAGGTCGTTAATCTCCCGGGCTGTATGGCAGTTGCTACCCTGTATACGCTCTATCCTCTGGTAGCGCATGATTTAATTGAAGGCCGTGTGGTGACGGATGCCAAGACGGGCTCAAGCGGCGGCGGCAAGTCGACGACGGAGCATCATGCGGAGCGCTCCCATAACTTCCGAGCTTATAAGGTGCATGGACACCGCCATAAGCCGGAGGTGGAGCATGCGCTGGCTTATCATCTGGACCGCACGGTCGACCTTCAATTCTCGGTCTACAGTCTCGATCTTCCAAGAGGGATCATGGCGACCTCTTATTCCTTACTCAAGGAGCATGTGACGGACGTAGATGTCAGAAAAGCTTTTTACAGCACCTATAACGCGAAGCCGTTCCTTCATTATTTCAACTCAGGCAATGGCTCGCCTATGATCAAAACGGTTGTAGGAACGAATTACGCGGAGATTGGTGCTTATGTGGAAGGCCGGAACTGCGTATCTATCGCAACGATTGATAATCTGATCAAAGGGGCAGCAGGTCAGGCTATTCAAGCAGCTAATCTATATTTCAACTTCCCTGAGGAGTCAGGATTGTCATTCGAGTACGAAGGGGCGTGGCCTTGATGAGCAGTGGCAGTCTCTATGTCATCAAGCTTGGCAGCAGCACCATTGTGAATCATCCGCGAATATTCGAGGAGCTCGATCGCATCGTGAAGCGAGGCAACCAAGTGCTGCTCGTTGCTGGCGGGGCGGAAGCGATTCGCAAGAAATACGAAGCTATTGATCGCCCGATGCCCTTCCTCACGCTGCCATCAGGCGACGAGGTGCGATATTGCGCTCCCGAGGAAATGTCTATTATCCGTGAGGCTTACCATGAGTATATATTGTCAGAGGTTCATCAACAGGCGAAGGTACATGGTCTCACTGTCTACGCGCAGCTTGGCGGTGAGCATGGTCTGGTCTATGGGCAGAAAGCGAAGCCGCTGAAGGCGATCAGAGGCGAGAAGACCGTGATCATTCGAGATTCCTTATTCGGTTCGTTCAGAGGAAGCCATACAACCTTCCTGAGGTCTGCGCTGGCAGCCTTCGATATCGTATGTCTGACACCACCCATCTTCGACCCCGAGCTGAACGCTTATATCAATATCGATGCCGATGTACTGGCTGCTCACTTAGCTGTAGATTTGGGGGCGCATCATCTTCGCTTCGTTACCGGTACTGCAGGTCTGCTGCATGATATTGATAATCCGCAGTCGACGATCCAGGATGTCTATACGAATGATGAGTTAACCTCTGTCCAAGGACGGATGAAGCAGAAGGTGAGGGCTGCTGAGCTGGCGATTGCCGAAGGCATCTGTGATGTCAGCATTGCTGGCCCTCATACGCTGGAGCAGGGAAGCCAGACATGGTTCTGGAGCTTCGAGCGTGGCCCAAGCGAGCTTGATCTGTTGAACAAGGTTACACGTATTCCTTCGGTGTCCAAGGATGAGCATGTTCTTGCCCACTATTTGCTGGATACCATCGATTACCCTGATGTTAGCGGGAGCATAGACGATGCTGGCAATATCGTATTCCGCAAAGGGAGTGGCCCTCATACGCTGCTGCTGCTCGGACATATTGATACAGTTCCGCATGTGTGGCCTGTGCGCACCGATTCGGAAGGGACTACAGGCAGAGGTATAGTGGATGCCAAAGGCTGCTTCGTTAATTTCATCCATATGCTGGATGAGGTTCAGGTGCCTGAGCAGGGAAGCCTGCTCGTTGTAGGTGCTGTCGAGGAAGAAATATCGTCTTCCAAGGGGGCGTTCTTTGTTAGGGATCACTACGCTGCGGATGCGGTCATCATTGGTGAGCCTAGTGGGGAAGATAGCTTAACACTCGGGTATTACGGCTTGTTCAAGCTGCTGATTACGATACATCGCGCGCAGGAGCACACTGCAGCGAAGGACAGTATCAGCGTTATTGATGAGCTGTATAATGTCGCCACGGATATTCGTGCTCGCGTACGTGATATCGATCCACAGTCACTGTCCTCGCTCATCGATATTGAGCATCTTCAGGATAAAGGCTTTCTGACGGTTAAGGGGACGCTGAATTTCCGCCTATCGCCAGAGGCAGGGAGTGATTACGTAGACAAGATTGATCTTGCTTTCGGTGATGGCGTGAAGGTTGAGGTTCAGCGTGCAACAGCAGGGTTTGCCAATCCGCGAACAGGTACCCTGGTGAAGTCTTTCGTTCGAAGCTTCGCAAAGCACGGAAAATCGGTACATTATATCAAAAAACGCGGAACGAGCGACATGAATACACTTGCGACCAGCTGGACCTCAGTTCCAATGGTGGCTTATGGCCCTGGAGATTCCAGCCTTGATCATACGAACGAAGAGTATCTGTATGCGAGCGAGGCGAAGTCGGCTAGGAGCATTCTCAAGGAAGCCGTAGACGAATGGTTCCGGCTGCGAACGGAGGTATAAATGGAACAAGCTGTTCGAGAAGGTATTAGGGAAGATATCCCGGTGTTATTGGAGAGAGCTAGATTAGCAAGGGAACTCATTATCGATATGGCGGCAGCACCAACAGGCTGCCATATTGGGGGCAGCTTATCGGCTATTGATCTGTTGATTGGGGCTTATTCCAGATATATCGAAGATCCCCATACCGCCATTATTCTGAGCAAAGGGCACGCTGCTGCAGCGCTGTATGCCGCTCTGCATGTCTATGGAGTCATACCCGATAATCCTGGGGAGAGCTACGGGCAAGCAGGCTCTTTATTCACAGGGCATCCGAATCATAAGCTTCCGGGAATTCCCTTCGCAACGGGAAGTCTTGGGCATGGTATTGCTTATGCTGCTGGTTGGGCGCTTGCTCAGAAGCTTAAGGGGACCGATGGATTAGCTATCGTTATCGGAGGAGATGGGGAGCTTCAGGAAGGGCTATGCTGGGAAACTGCGCAGATTGTTCAAGCAAGGTCCCTGACGAACTTCATCTACATCGTTGACTGCAACGGCGGTCAGAACGATGGTTATGTTCAGGATATATCGCCGATTCGTCATTTGCGTCAGCGCTTTGAGGCATTCGGCTTCTCTGTCAGAGAAATCGATGGACATCGTTATGAAGACATTGTTGCGGCGATTGAGCCCGATCCTGAGAAGCCCTTAGCTATTCTTGCTAACACGATCAAAGGAAAGGGCGTGGCGGCGATTGAAGGAAATCCGGAAGCGCATTATGTGAAAATATCCGGGAAGCTGGCTCACAAATGGAAGGTGAGTCTGTCATGACGCAATCAGGTAGAGATTCGTATAAAGATGAGCTTGCCAGGCTTGCTGCTGGCAATGAGCAAATAGTATGTATTGAAGCGGATTTAGGCGGTAAGAACCATTCTTTTGGACAACAGCATCCCGAGCGATTCTTTAACCTCGGCATCGCGGAGCTGGCTGGCATTGATATAGCAGCGGGGCTTGCCGAAGCGGGATTCATTCCATTCTTCTCGACCTTCGCTTCGTTCGCAGCGCTGCGTGCCTCGGAGAGCATCAAGCTTACCATGGGCTATATGGGCAAGAATGTGAAGGTCGTAGCTGCTTACGGCGGTGTCTCAGGCGGCTGGTTCGGCACGACGCATCATGCGCTGGAGGATATCGCTGTCCTTCAGTCCTTCCAGAATATTCGAATCGCTTGTCCGCATGGTGAGCAAGAGACGAGAAGGGTTATTCAAGAAGCTGCGGTATCGGAGGAGCCTTACTATATTCGGCTATCGCGGAATGACGCATTCGAGAGCTTGTTCAGAGAGGAAGGCGCAAGCTGCAGAGAGCTGATTGTGGAAGGCGAGGAACGAGGTGAACGGCCTGCGCTATGCTTGATATCGGTCGGCGAGCAAGCAACTGAGCTGTGCAAGAAAATCGTTCAAGAGGATGAATCCATTGTGCACGTGCATTTGTGCTACGTCGATATTCAAAGCTTGAAAGACTATATCGAGCCACTGAAGGCATTGTCTGAATGCTTTCTAGTTGTGGAGGAGCATCGGGCTACTGGCAGTACAGCGTCCTATCTTGCCCTGCTGCTGCCGAGGCATGAGGTGTATTCGCATCATTGCGGGGAGCAGTGGCCGATCTATGGGGGAACCCATGAAGAGGTTCTGGATTATTTGGGATTCGGGTATGAGCCTCTTCAGCAGCAAATTCTGGCGATTAGAGGAGGTACGCATGGTCTTTAGTGTACTGAAACCAGGCAACTTCCGGCATTATTTCGCTGCGGATATCATCTCAGGCTTCGGTGTGGGGCTGAGTACGATCGGGGCTAACTGGTATTTGCTCGATCAGACGAATTCCAATACCTCCATTGGCTTCATGCTTTCTCTGAATGTCATTGCTGGCTTTATTGTGTCGGCATTCGCAGGGACCATCATTGATAAGTGGAACCGGAGGAACATTATATTATGGGCGAATGGGTTACGAGTGCTGGCGCTGCTGCTTCTTACGGGCGCTTTTGCGTGGACGGGCTTTCGGATCGAATATCTGTATGCCTTCACCATTATTAACGGCATGGGCTGGGCTTTGTATATGTCTGCCTCGCGCAGCTTGGTTCAAGAGATTGTGCCGGAGCAGGAGCTGATCCAAGGCAATTCGCTAATTGAAATCAGCTTGCAGGTGGGCATGTTCATGGCGGGAGCTCTCTCGGGCATTTTGTACAAATACGTAGGGTTTGAGGTTATTCTTCTATTGAATGCACTTGCCTTTATGATCAGCAGCTTCTTCTTGAGCCGAATGAAATATATCCCTATAGCTATCGACAATGCAGGAGAGTCGTTCTATCGAACGTTCAAGAATGGCATTCAGTACTTAGTGGAGAGGCCTTATATATTGCTATTGGGCATTGTATCCATTATTCCACTCGTCTCAACGATGGTGTACAACGTTGTGCTTCCAGGCTATGTCAGTACCACGGTACGAGGGGATTCTGTCGTATTCGGGTTATCGGATATGTTCTACGGTATCGGGGGATTGTTGTCTGGATTGATTGCCGCACCTCTGGCGAGGAAGCTATCGCATAACGGAACGGTGCTATTATTCTTTCTCTTATCTGTGGTTAGTCTATTGGCGGTCGCGTTCAATTCGACGGTGCTTCTCTTGTACTTGGGCAGTGTATTGATTGGCCTTACGAACTCCTCTCTGCGCATTCTTATTACAACGACACTAATGAAGTCGGTCTCGAAGTCCTACATGGGGCGGGCAACTTCGGTCTGGATGGCCTTCTCCCTGCTCCTACAGACCTTCTCGGCTACAGGGCTAGGCGTTCTGATTGACCGATATTCGCCAGGCGTAGGCTTTATCTGTATGAGCGGCTTGATGGTAGTAGGCTTGGTTCTGTTCTATATGCTCAATAGCAGAGTATCTGAAAAGAAAGTGCTGGAAGCCTAGGCATGCATGCATGCAGGCTCCATATCTCGTTAAGGAGGCAACCCTATGACAACGATTAAGACAGTCGCTTTTGTTGAACCAAGCTTCTATGGCGTTAGCTTCGCCAGAGCTGCTTATGAACAGGGGCATAAAGTTATTGCGATCGTATCTTCAACAGACAATCCGCAGAAATATGGCTATGAAGGCATTTATCATGATCTGATCGTGGCGGATATACGGGATGAAGAGTCACTCTACGAGGCTATCGTCCAATCTCCCTATGCAGATCAGCTCGATGCACTCATTCCTGCTACGGACTATGCCTCCCATCTCACGGCGAAGGTAACCGAGAGGCTTGGGCTGCGAGGGGTGCCCTACGAGGCAGCGCTTAAGTCCAGAAATAAGGACTTGGCTCGTGAGGCTTATGCGGAGCATGGCGTTCCAAGTGCGAAATTCCACAAAGTAAGCAATTTTGAAGAGGCTGCGGCTGCCGCGGCCGCCATAGGATATCCAGTGGTATTGAAGCCGACGAACTGTGCGAGCAGTCAGAACGTCTATTTCATTAAAGATGCAGACGAGCTGCGGCGTGCAGTGGATATTATCGTAGAGTTCAAGGTGACCTATATGGACTTTAAAGTTCGCGAGGAGTATTTGATCGAGGAATATTTGGATGGGCCGGAATTTAGTGTGGAGCTGTTCGTAAGAGAGGGTGAGCCGATCTTTTCTGCTGTTACGGAGAAGAGTACGTCAGCCTTGCCTTATTTTGTAGAGATTGCTCATACGCTTCCGACATCCGTGCATACTGATCGCGAAGAGGACATCATAGAGACAGCTGTGCAAGCATTAAGGGCGATAGGGATTACGGATGGTCCGAGTCATGTAGAGGTGAAGCTGTCCAGCACGGGACCGCGCATTATTGAGGTGAATGGCAGACCGGGCGGCGACAACATCTCCTCGGATTTACTAGTGCAGGCGTTCGGAGTAGACGTCTTCGAAGCGACGGTGAATTATTACTTGGATAACCCGATTGATATTCGGAAGAAGCATAACCGGGCAGCTGCAATTGCTTATGTGACTGCAGATCGTGAAGGGGTATTCGAGGGAATTGAAGGCTTCGAGGCTGCGAGCCAGCAGGAGGGAGTCGTCCGTGCTCAGCTTACCGCTGCTCCTGGCGATGTGGTATCAGAGGCGAGAAGCTCGGATGATCGCCTTGGCTATATCATTACCGCTGGCGATACCCCGCAAGAGGCCAAAGAGCTTGCTCTTGCTCTCGTGAGAAGCTTGAACGTAATCTATCGGCAGCAAGAAGCGGGTATAGCGAACGCTTAATAGCTCGTAGGCTAGCTGCAATGAAAAGTAAGAATGGCGACACAAGCAGCTGTATACACGAAGAGAGGATGTTGAATATGGGCATTGCAGTAATCTACGGAAGCTCGCGCAACAATGGCAACTCTGCTCAACTAGCTGATCTTCTGGTTGAGGGCTTTGAAGCAGACAAAATCCATTTGTCTGATTACAAGATCGAGCCCATAATCGACTACCGCCATTCTGTGGAGAAGGGTCCTTATCCCGATGATGATTATCACCACGTGATTGAACGTGTTCTGGCACAGGAGGTTCTTGTATTTACAACTCCAATATACTGGTATGGAGCCTCTGGCCTGACGAAAACCTTCATTGATCGCTGGTCGCAGTCATTACGGGAGAATAAGGCTGAGTTCCTGGCGAAGCTTGCAACGAAAACAGCTTGGGTAATTGGAGTTGGCGATGATGAGCCGCGGATCAAGGGGCTTCCACTCGTGCAGCAATTCCAGCATATTTTCGACTATACAGGTACAGAATTTGCTGGGTATATTCTAGGTGCCGGCAACCAGCCCGGGGACATTGTGCAGGATGAGGTAACATTAGCTGCGGTCGAGGGAATTCGTAAGAAATGGCGTACCTAATGGAAACCTAGCAAGGCTGGAATTATAGCATCATTCGAGACGGTCGATCTGCAGCACCTTGAACCAAGGTGGGAGCGGATTGGCTGTTTTTTTGCGAATTTGTGTTAATCGATATCTGCTATTCTCATCGACAATTGAAATATGTTAGTCTGTATTTCAGAATGATCTTGGAGGCAAGCAGCATATGAAAACAAAGGACATTATTTATTTGATTCATAATGAGGATGAACCATCCGTCACATCAATGGGAATAGAATTCAGTGATTTTGTGCAATCCCTTCGTCATGGGCTGCATCATATTGTGCTGCTGAAGTCGGATTATGCGGGAGAGGAGTATCATAAGGGGCTTCAAATGGAGGTTGTAAGGAATGAGCACTTGAGTGATCTGTACAAGGAGAATGTTCATCGTTATGGCGATTTTTGCTGGGTCGATTGTGAGGATGTAGAAAAGCTGGATAGTGTGGAGCCACACGAAAAGGCAGAGCTCCTCTATTTGGGTCATTACAAACAACCATTGGGAAGCCCTTTTTTTCCACAGCTGAATAATCGATTTGCTTATTTGGCCCATGACGATGGCTGGTATAATAAATTATTTTTGAGGGATAAGAATGATTATGTGGAGATGCTGCAACTACTCATTCCTAATAGAGTGGAAGCCTCCTATAAAAAGAAAAATCTACTGCCGCTTAGCTCGGAGATTGCGCAGCAATTGCTGCGACTGGCTGGGAGCGGCTTGCTAATCGATCTCTATAGAATAATCAAAGGGCAAGGACACGTGGAGATTCCTTTTAGCATAATTGGTGCTGCTCTTGACCTTGATGATGTCTACAACAACATGGAACGATATAAACGTAAGGCTAATGCGGAATACTGGCTAGTCTATGCCCAAAAAGAATGGACGATCAAGCGCTACTCCTAGATACTATCGATCTCGTTGATAGGAGATAGATCAGCCGACTCCGTGCTGATGCCATCTGCTCCGTCCAAGACGTCGATCAGACCAACAGCGATTACGCTGATAGCTGCTGCTGTCACCAAGCCTTTGGCGCCGGATTTGGCTCTGGCATAGTCCTCTTGCTGTAATCCAACGACGACATTTTTGCCGCTGCCATAGACAAAGTTGACGGATGATATGACGCCTGCAGCTGTCGTCTTCACGGCCCCGCCTATATCGCTCAGGCCTCCGTTAATTGTATCTCGATTCTGACGTATCGCCCCGCTTGCCACATCATATACACCACTTGCAAGCTCTCCGGCTGTTCTTCCCGTCGTTATTGTAGCCTGCTCCACACCGTTTCCAATTTCTTTGATATAGTCACTTCGCACGACCTCTCCTACAACACGTACCGTTCCTCCCAGCACCCTTCCCGTCATCTCGCCGGCAAACAGGCCTAATCCTTTTAAGAAGCTCATTCTCATCTCTCCTTGGAACAGTAATGGATACCCTTATGATACAGCATCACCTGCCCGAAAGTGTAGATCTGAGCAATGGACGCCTTGAACAGGTGTCTTTTTGATGAAATCCGAATATCGTCCATCATGAACAGGACATTGTGAATTGTGTTCGCCATGTTCCTCTAGTAAGGTGTAGCTATAAATAGCTTAAACAAGGGATATTAAAAGGAGTAACTAGATGAATAATGTAACTGTTAAGCTGGATACGGTGAATAAGCAGATTGTACCAGGTAAGCTTGCAAGCAACAGAGGGACCAGTCCGCAGGGCGAGAGCTACGGGTTTACTAATTATTATATGACGCGTAATGGCGAACCATTTATTCCGGTTGTCGGAGAGTTTCATTTTGCGAGATATTCTTATTTGCACTGGGAAGAAGAGCTGCTCAAAATGAAAGCTGGCGGCGTCCAGATCGTAGCAACTTATATTTTCTGGATCTATCACGAGGAGGAGGAGGGACGCTTCGAATGGGGCGGGGATCGGAATCTTCGTCATTTTATCGATTTGTGTAACAAGCATAACCTCCCGCTCATTCTCCGAATTGGCCCTTTCTGTCATGGTGAAGTACGTAATGGCGGTATCCCGGACTGGGTGTTCAGCAAGCCTATCGAGATCCGTTCGAATGATGCGGGTTATTTGTCATATGCCAAAAGGCTATACCGAGAGATTGCTAAGCAGATGAAGGGATCTTTGTTCCAGGAGGGCGGCTCCGTTATTGGTGTCCAGCTGGAAAATGAATTCATGCATGCGGGTGCGCCATTTGACGCTTGGGGCTACAAATCTGGCACCTTCATCTCATCTGGCACAGGTGGTAAAGAGCATCTTGCCGAGCTGCGACGTCTAGCAGAGGAGGCTGGCATTACGCCATTGTTCTTCACAGCAACAGCTTGGGGTGGGGCAGCGGTTCCGGATACAGATACACTGCCGATGCTAGCGGGCTATGCTTATACGCCATGGATTCCGAATCAACCGCCAAGCGGTGAGTATATCTATCGCGATCTGCATGTGACACCATCTGAGGCTGTCGGATATGATACGCTGGATTATCCTGTTGCTTATTGTGAAATGGCTGGAGGCATGCAGGTCAGCTATCATGCTAGACCCTATGTTAGCCCTGAGAGTATCGAGGCGATGACTTGGGTCAAGCTTGCCAGCGGCAGTAATCTGCTCGGCTATTATATGTACCATGGCGGTTCGAATAAGCAGGGGATGCATGGCTATCTGAATGAATCGGCACTTCCCAAAATTACTTACGATTACCAGTCTCCACTTGGTGAGTTCGGTCGAATCGGAGCATCCTATGACCGCATTCGGTCAGTCGCGCTGTTCCTGCAAGCATTCGGCAGCGTTATCGCTGATATGGGAACCGTGCTTCCAACGGGGCAGATGGATATAGCACCTGATAATACGAAGGAGCTTCGCTACTGCATTCGACAGAAGGATGGAGCGGGATTCTTATTCCTGAACAACTTCCAAGACCATGTAGATATGCCAGACCGGGAAGGGGTTCGAATCGAGCTCCAAACGTCTAGAGGAGCAATTGCTTTTCCGCGTCAAGGCATATTCACTCTGAAAAGTAATTGTAGTGTAGTGCTGCCCTTTCATCTGACGATGGAAGGTGTAGATATCGTGACGGCCACTGTACAGCCCTTGACGAAGCTCGCAGCGAGCCATGACAACGATGCATTGCTGGTCTTTTATGCGCATGAGGGCATGACACCAGAGATCATACTGAGCGCCGCTTCTGTTGTGAATGTGAAGGCAGGAGCGGGACAAGCACAGCGTGAAGATGATGTGTGGGTGGTGAGTCCAGTTACTGGGAAGCAGCATGCTGTTACACTAGAGCTGACAGACAAGCGAATCGTTCAGCTCATCGTGCTTACAAGGGAAGAAGCGCTCCAGACTTATCGCTTCCGTGTGTGGGGCGAGGATCGCCTCGTCATTAGCAGCAGTCATCTATATGTTCAGAATGAACGATTAGTTAGTACCTCAGAGGAGCAGTCCAATTGGAGCGTAGCGGTGTATCCGGCTCTGCGGGAAGGGCTGCGGACTAGTTATGGAGCAATATCGGATAGACAGGACGGCTTGTTCACCAGCTATGAGCTTAGCGTGGAGCCATATGCACCAGAGTTGTCTGTGCGTAAGGTGACAGAGCGCAATTCAATGATAGGCATAGAAACTGCGTGGCCTGAGCAAGTCGGTGATGTTTTCCTAGAGATTGAATACGATGGTGATGTCGCAGGTGCCTACTTAGGCGAGCGTCTGTTGACCGACCATATTCATTATGGCCAAAGCTGGCCAATCGGCTTGAAGCAATTCAAGGACGATCTAGAAAATAGGGAGCTGCATATTGCCATTACTCCACTTCGTAAAGGGACTATTCATACCTTCGTTAATCAAGCATTGGTCGAACGGTTCGAAGGCGTTGAGCTCAGCGAGCTTCATAGTGTTCGTGCGGTTCCGCATTATGTTGCTGCTCTAGCGCGCGCTTAGTTCTTATTGCAGGCAGGCTGTGCTTGACTCACTGAGTCTAGAACAGCCTATTTGCACGTGATGCCATTGATTGCCATGGATTAAAGCTGTTATGATAATGGAATGATGTAACCGCTTTAAATTCAGGTAAGACTAATTCATTCCGAAACGAGGGACATGGTTATGGCTTCTATTCCATTATGGGATGCTGATGTAGTTTTTGAGCAGGGAGAAACGCCGCGTATTACTCCTTATTTGTTGAAGGCGGACAAGCCGCTTGCAGCTGTTATCGTTCTGCCAGGCGGTGGATACGGAATGAGGGCCGATCATGAAGGGAGGCCGGTAGCGGAATGGTTGAACGATATCGGAGTGAACGCATTCGTGCTGGATTATCGAGTGGCACCGAATAAGCATCCACTTCCGCTCAGCGATGCCAAACGGGCAATCCGCATGGTAAGAAGTCAAGCGGCTGAATTCGGAGTTGATCCGAACCGCATAGGAATATTAGGCTTCTCCGCAGGGGGACATCTAGCTTCAACAGCAGGCACACATTATGATGCGGGCGATCAGAATCATGCTGATCCAGTGGAGCGTGTTAGCAGTCGGCCTGATGTAATGGTTCTGTGTTACCCAGTAATCTCATTCGGTGAGCATAGACATCATGGATCGATGGTTAATCTGATTGGCGAGGATGCCCCGCAGGAGCTGCGTGATCTGCTGTCCAGCGAGCTGCAGGTGACCGAGGATACGCCTCCAACATTCTTATGGCATACAGCTGATGACGGAGCTGTGCCGGTTCAGAACAGTCTTATGTTCACACAAGCATTGACCGGCAATGGGGTACCCTGTGAGCTGCATGTCTACGAGAGTGGGCGTCATGGCTTAGGACTAGCTTATGACCATCCCGAAGCACACACCTGGTCACTATGCTGCGCCAACTGGTTGAAACGACGCGGATTCGTTGAAGAATCTCCTATTGTGACGGAATAAGGGTTAAACTGGCTGCTGCGCAGACGAATGTTCTTACGATCGCTGTTGCTTCCGGATGACGTGAACAATAGTCATAGGCTGTCATCCGGAGGGTGGCGAACGCTGAAGCTTGTAGGGACAGCATGGTTTGCATAATGTTGCCTAAAAGTCAGCATTTCCGCCTCAATCGGCTAGAACCCCGCCTTAATGATGCATAAAAGTCAACACTCTCGTCCATCCGAGGCCCCCAACGCCCATAATGATGACCTTTGTGCAACATTATCGTCCATCCGAGGCCCCCAACGCCCATAATGCTGACTTTTGTGCATCATTATCGCCTAACTGGAGCCCCTACCGCCCATAATGCTGACTTTTGTGCAACATTCTCGTCCATCCGAGGCCCCCAACGCCAATAATGCTGACCTATGTGCAACATTCTCGTCCATCCGAGGCCCCCAACGCCCATAATGCTGACTTTTGTGCAACATTCTCGTCCATCCGAGGCCTACCAATCGGCCAGAACCGCGCCTTAATGATGCCTAAAAGTCAGCATTCTCGCCTCAATCTCGCCTCAATCTCTCGCCTCAATCTTCCTGCAGTACCCACAAAATAAAATCAGCATGACGGGAAAGTGTAGAACTCGAGTATTATCCCATTTGCTCGATATAAATGGAACTGCTATCATGAACGATGGATATAACAATGGAATCATGATACGCAGTATATAATGTCTCCGAGTCTATCGGGGGCCTTTTTTATAAGGAGGAATCATGCATATGTATCGTATTTTCATAGTGGAAGACGATGATAAGATTGGAGCCATTCTGACGACGACCATGGAGAAATACGGCTTCGAGGCGAGTCGGGCCAGCCGCTTCAAGGAGCTGCTTACCGAATTTGAAGGGTACAATCCACATCTCGTGCTGCTCGATATTAATCTGCCATATTTCGATGGGTTTTACTGGTGCCGGCAAATCCGTACGCGTTCTAATGTCCCCATTATCTTCATCTCGGCACGCGCTGGGGAGATGGATCAGGTGATGGCCATTGAGAACGGCGGCGATGATTATGTTGCCAAGCCGATACCGCTGGATCTTTTAATGGCCAAAATAAAAAGCTCACTTCGTCGTGTGTACGGTGAGTATGCAGCTACAATGGCTGCCTCAAGTACACTAGAGCTGAATGTAGATGGGCTGAAGCTGCATCTTAGCCGCAATGAGCTGGAGTGGAGAGGCCGGAAAGCCGAGCTGACCAAGAACGAAAGGCTGCTGGCCGAATGCCTGATGAACCAGCCAGAGAAGGTGATCTCCCGTGAGCAGCTGCTAGAGGCGTTATGGGATGATGTGCAATTCGTCGATGACAATACACTGACCGTTAACGTTACGCGGCTGCGGAAGAAGCTGGAGGAGCTCGGTATTATGAAAGCAATAGAAACGATTCGGGGACAGGGCTATAAGCTGCTTCCACAGGAAGTGTGGGAGGAAATACAGTGATCAGAGCCTTTCTGTGGGATCGAAAAATATATATTGCTCTGTATATCGTCTGTACAGCGATTGCTTCCTTCATGTTCGTATTGGATAAGCTGCGTTATTCGAAGCAAGCGGATGCCGGTCTGGTCTATTATTTTATCGTACTAGTGCTATTCGTTCTTATTGCTGGACTAGCCATTGATTATTTGCATCAGCGCAGCTATTACCGGCAGATGGATGAAGCGATCAACAATGGAGCGAGTTTGAAGTCATCCTCGATCGTACGTTCTGGCGTAACGGCGGAGCAGAAAAAAGTCCAGCTTCTATTGGAGTCGCAGCATAGCGCGTACTTGACCGAGCTGGGTAAATATCGCAGGCAGCAGGAGCAGCATAACCACTTCGTGCTGCAATGGGTCCATCATATGAAGACACCTGTCTCTGTCATTGATCTGCTGGCGCAGGATGCGCAGCAGCAGGAGCTCTCACAAGAGGAGCAGAAGCAGCTGTTATCCAGCCTGCAGGAGGAAACCGAGCGAATGACGAGAGGGCTGGAGATGATGCTCTATACCTCTCGATTAGAGAAATTCGAGCTTGATCTTCATCTTCGATCGGTTGCACTGCATGAGCTGCTTCGCAGCGTCATTAATGCCCATAAGCGGCTGTGCATCCGCTACGCCATCTATCCTCGCATTGAAGGAGAGGCTTACATTGAGACCGATGAGAAATGGATGACCTTCGTGCTGAATCAGCTTGTCAGCAACGCGATCAAATATTCGAAGCGGCAGCCAGGCAGCAAGAATCTGACTCTTCGCATTCGGCAGCACAATAGCAATAAGGGCGGGTTCAGCGTAGAGCTGTCCATTATTGATGAGGGGATCGGGATTGAAGAGCAGGACCTGCCGCGGATCTTCGATCCGTTCTTCACCGGAGAGAATGGCCGAGCTCTGGAAGAGTCTACGGGAATGGGGCTCTACTTGGCTAAGCAGGTATGCAGCCGATTAGGTCATGAGCTGATCGTCACATCGCAGGTTGGCGAGGGGACGACGGTGCTGCTTTATTTTCAGTCAGACGGCATACACCTATTATCTTAAAAGTGACAACAATGTAAGGTTGCTTCTAGGCAATTGAAAGGGAAATCGATGGGTGACACCTCTCCTCCAAGGCTATACTGGGTTCATCAAATGACATGGAAGACTTGGGAGGAACGAATAATGAGTGTATTACGCACACAAGGGCTTGGTAAAATATACAGCTCCAAAGGCAATGTATCCTACAAAGCGCTTGAGGATATTGACCTGAACATTGAGGCAGGAGAGTTCGTCGGGGTCATGGGCCCGTCTGGAAGCGGCAAGACGACTCTGCTGAATTTGCTGGCAACGATCGACCGGCCAACAACCGGAGAGCTTGAGATCAACGGCGTACAGCCGAGCAGATTGAATGATAAGAAGCTGGCGCTGTTCCGGCGCAGGGAGCTAGGCTTCGTCTTTCAGGATTTTAACTTACTCGATACGATGACGATCAAGGAAAATATTATTCTACCTCTAGTGCTTGAGGGCGTGGCTCCTAGAAAAATCGAAGAGAAGCTGGCGCCGATTACGGACATGCTGCAGATCAGCGCGATCCTTGGCAAGCGTACCTATGAGGTGTCCGGCGGACAGAAACAGCGTGCAGCGATTGCGAGGGCTATTATTCATCAACCATCACTTGTATTAGCCGATGAGCTGACAGGTAATCTGGATTCCAAAGCAGCGAAGGATGTCATGGATGCGTTGAAGGATATGAATGAAAGGCTGAAGGCGACGGTACTAATGGTTACGCATGATCCTTTCTCGGCTAGCTACTGCAAACGAATTGTATTCATCAAGGACGGCAGGTTCTTCTCGGAAATCCGGCGGGGCTCCAATAGACAGGCGTTCTTCCAACAAATATTGGACGCACTGAGCGTGCTGGGAGGTAATTTCGATGACGTTCCGTTCGCTCGCGCTTAGCAACATTAGAGGCAATTGGCGTTCGTATAGCGCATTTTTCCTGAGCAGCGTCTTCTCGGTTATTATCTTCTATATGTATGCCGCATTTATCTATCATCCTGATGTAGTCAATGGACATATTATGGCTGCCTCAAAAGTTCGCATAGGCATGCAGTTCTGCCTGTACATTATCGTTATCTTCTCCTTCCTGTTCGTCTTGTACTCCAATTCTGCCTTTCTCAAAACCCGGAAGCAGGAGTTCGGCCTATTCTCCTTATTCGGGATGACGAGGTCACAGCTGAGGAAGCTCGTTATTTATGAAGCAGTGGGGATCGCGGTTCTGTCCATCGCAACGGGGATAGCGCTTGGCATGCTGCTTAGCAAGCTGTTCTTCATGGCACTTGCGGTTATGCTGAAGGTAGCGGACCCTATTCCGTTCGCAGCTCCGGTTAAGGCGCTAGGACTAACTGGAATCGGATTTTTCACCTTATTCGTGGTCATAGCGGTATTAACGTCTTTCCGCATAGGGAAGTCGGAAATTGTGGATCTGCTGAAAGCTGGACGCAAGCCGAAGGGAGAGCTCGTCTTCTCACGTTGGCTAGTAGCATTGTCCGTTGTCTGTCTTGCGGCAGCTTACGCTATGGCTCTTATGATGAATGCAGGAACCTTCGTTCTATTCACACTGCCAGTATTGATTACGGTAGTGGTTGGTACGTATTTCGGCTTCACTCAGCTCAGCGTACTCGCTATTCGATTTCTTCAGAAGCGCAAGTCGGTGTTCTACAATCGGACGAATATGCTGGTATTGTCCCAGCTTGGCTATAAGCTGAAGGACAATGCTCGGATCTTGTTCATGGTATCGATATTGAGCGCGGTTATTTTGACGGCTTCTGGAACCTTCTATTTGATGCAAATCGGCTTTAAGCAAAATGTATCGACCTATCGACCTTATTCTATTGCTGTCGTTGAACGCGGATTAAATACACTTGAGGTAATCGATCCAGATCAGATGGCTAATTCGCTTCGTGAGGATGGATTTCCTATTACAAAAGAAGACAAGCTTGTTGGTGCGGAGCTGAAGCAGTCGCTCATCATTACTCAAGCTGGAAAGGAATATACCTACGATAGCGGTATGATTATTTCGGAGGAGAGCTATAACCGGAATGCGAAGAGCTTGGGACTTGATTCAATCACTGTAGATCAGAATAAAGTTGTACTCCAGAGCACTTGGTTGACAACAGCTAGTACAGTAAGCGGCGAGCTGAACGGTAAGCCGGTTGACTATAGCCTATCCGATACGGTCAAGCCAGCGGTTATGAACTTAACGAATCTGAATGCATTCCTTCTTATTATGGATGATGCTGCATATGACAAGCTAATCTCCTCCATTCCGGAAGAGAAGCAGTTGGCCGCATACGGTTATGAGCTTCATAACTGGGAGGGTGCAGCGGATGCAATAGCCAGCCTGCAAGCTAGTGTTCCGGAAGCAGTGGCTGATCAGGTAGATATGAGCCGCGCAGAGATGTATGAAGAATATCAAGAGACTAGCTCACTAACCCTGTTTCTTGGATTATTTATCAGTCTGCTGTTCTTCATCGCTTCTGGCAGCATGATTTATTTCAAGCTATTCACCGAGCTGCAGGAAGATCAAGCCCAGTTCCGAGCATTGAAGCGCATAGGGATGACGAAGCAGGAGATTCGCCGAATATCGGTAACACAGATTGCTATTATTTTCTACGTGCCCTGTGTAGTGGGCATCATACATGCTCTGTTCGCCATGAAGGCACTCGATAATCTGATGATGTCTGGGGTGTGGGTGTACTCCTTTGTCGTCATAGGCATATACGTAGCGATGCAGACGGTGTATTTCCTCGTGGCTTGTATCAGTTATTTGAGAAGCATGAATCGTAGTGGCGTATCGGCCTAGCGGTGGGTAAATAAAAACGTAGTGATGCAAGATTGATCTTGTATCACTAACGTTTTTTTGTTTTTTTACAAGTATAATAGAAGAAAAAGGGATACGGGAGGCTGATGGCAATGGCATCTCTGGATAATAAGATCGTTCTTATTACAGGTGCGAATTCTGGCATGGGGCTTGCTTCGACAATCGAGCTTGCTAGAGCAGGAGCAGTGGTAGTCATGGCTTGCAGAAGCTTGGAGCGCGGCGAGCGTGCACGGCAGGAGGCCATCGCTCAGAGCGACTCAAGCCGAATTGAGCTGATGGAATGTGATCTCGGCTCCTTCGCGAGCATACGCAGATTCGCGGACGCGTTCGAGAAAAAGTACAAGCATCTGGACATTCTGCTCAATAATGCGGGTGTCGTGTCGCTGAAGCGGGAGCTGACAACGGATGGGTATGAGAGTGCGATCGGCATTAACCACTTGGGTCATTTTCTGCTGACGAATCTGCTGCTTGAGCTGTTGAAGAAAGCACCCCAGGGCAGAATTATTAACGTCTCCTCAGGTGCGCATAAGGTAGGAACGATACATTTCGCAGATCCGAACTTAACGAAGGGCTACAACGTGTGGAAAAGCTATGCGCAGTCGAAGCTCGCCAATGTATTGTTCACGAAGGAGCTTGCCCGTCGACTGGGAGGCACGAATGTGACTGTGAACAGTCTTCATCCCGGCGCGGTTGGGACAAGTATCGGTGTTGATCGGCGAACCGGCTTCGGTAAAAGCCTACATGCCATGCTGAGACCGTTCTTCCTTACTCCTGTCCAAGGAGCAGATACGGCGATTTATTTGGCATTAGGCAGTGAAGGCGGTACGGCCACGGGACACTATTATTATAGAAGGAAACAAGCCAAAGTATCGGCAAAGGCGAATGATTCGGAGGCAGCAGCAAGGCTGTGGAAGTGGAGTGAGGAGCAGGTTGGACTTCAGCTTTAGTTAACCAGCTTAGTCTGTACACATAAAGCTGAGCTCCATGGAGACAATAACACCAATGCGATTACATTTTATCCAATTGGGGGTACCTGCGTCCATGAACCATCTAGTTATATACGGCCATCCTAATCCGGAGAGCTTCAACCATGCTGTCCTGAATACGTATACGGATGCCTTGCGAGAGCAGGGACATAACGTTGTTATTCGTAATCTATATGAATTGAGATTCGATCCTGTACTCAATGGCAGTGATTTCGAGGCTCTTAAATCGGGCAATATCCCGGAAGATATTAAGACTGAGCAGGACCATATCCGCCAAGCAGATGTGCTGACCCTGATCTATCCGATCTGGTGGACAGGCATGCCTGCTGTACTTAAGGGATATATCGATCGAGTGTTATCCTATGGGTTCGCATATGCCTACGGAGAGGATGGGAGCATCAACAAGCTGCTGTCGGGCAAGAAGGGTTTTATCATAAATACGCAAGGCTCACCCAAGGATTATTACGATTCCATCGGCATGACCGAAGCGCTTAAGAAAACATCGGATACGGGCATATTCGAGTTCTGCGGCATTGAATCAGTAGGCCATCTCTTCTTCGGAAGCGTGCCGCAAGCTGATGATGCCAAGCTGCAGCAGATGCTGGGTCAGGTGAAGGAAGCGGCTGGGAAGTTCGGCGGGAAGTAGTGGCATTGGTGTGGAAAAAAATAGTCATGTGGAGATATAGATAGGGCAACAGCAACAACAGTGAACAGAATTGTTTACTGTTGTTTTTTTGTGCGTTCATCCTCATAACAAGACAATCACTCCAAAATTTGTAATAATGGAACCTAAGGAGGGATGATATGCCTTTTCTCAAACGAATTACACTTGATTGGCAAGCTGCAGCGGATAAAGGGCTGGAACAGGAGTATCCATTCAATATACCTTCTTTGCAGCAGGTGGACCATCTGGCATTGAAGAGCAATGTGACCTTTTTTATCGGCGAGAACGGCTCGGGGAAATCAACCTTACTGGAGGCGGTTGCACATTTATGCGGCTTCAATACGGTGGGTGGCAACAACTCGATTCTGTACAAGGAGAAGGACGACTTGTCACTATCCTCCATTATGAGGCTGTCCTGGCTGCCGAAGGTGTCGAACGGGTTCTTTTTCCGGGCGGAGACGTTTAATGCTTTTGCTGACTATATCGATGAATTGGCTAAAGACCCGATGCAAGGGGGAAGGGCGTATTCGTCCTATGGTGGCAAGTCCCTCAATGAGCAATCGCATGGGCAAGCATTCTTAGCTCTATTCACGAACCGACTGGGCGGCAAAGGCATCTATCTGCTGGATGAGCCGGAGTCGGCGCTTTCCCCGCAGAATCAACTTGCATTCATGCGTGTGATATGGGATCTGGAGCGGGAGAAGCAGGCCCAGTTCATTATTGCGACGCATTCGCCAATCCTGCTGTCCTATCCGGGCGCGGATATCCTGAGCTTTGATGACACACCGATCGCTTCTGTGGAGTATGAGCAGACGGATCATTTTTTGCTGACTAGAGATTTTCTGAATAATAGGGAGAGGTACTTCCGCACATTATTCGAAGAATAGGAGGAAGGACTATGCGAGTAAGGGAGATGACCTTCATTGCCTTGCGGATTATGGCGGTATATGTATTTATTCGAGGCATAGGGTACTTGGGGTCGACGTTACAAATGTGGCTGACCTATATCGCTCAGACAACAAACGAGGTTGATAGGAGTATGGATGGGATATGGACGATTTCACTGCTGCCAGGACTGCTATTCATCGGTATAAGCTTGCTGCTATGGAATAAGGCAGGTGCCACTGCCTCTCGGATTCTAGGCCATACCGAAGAGACAGAGGCGGATTGGACGGCTATAACCAAAGGTGAACTGTATAGACTCGGCTTCTCTATTGTTGGAATCGTAATTATAATAATGACGCTTCCTGAGTTAATCGGTAATGTTGGACAGCTGTTTCAAGTTAATAGGAGTGATTATTATACAGTATCTACTCCTTTTATTGTGAGTGTATGGACAGTGCTATTCGTGAATATGATGAAGCTGCTGCTCGCTTGTATTCTTATCATGAGCAGGGATACGCTTTATAATTGGCTGAACCGGACAGCTAAGCAAGTTAGGGTGAATAATCAATAGCGGATCAGCGCGATTGCCCGAACTCCACGTCAATCTGAATGATCTCGCATCGGCTGCCGATACGGACAGGCGGGCCCCAAGTGCCGAAGCCGGAGGAGACGAAGGCATGTAAATTCCCTTTTTTCAAAAAGCCCCAATCGAGCTCGAACAGACGCCGCGTAATGAGATGATTCGGCGCCATTTGGCCGCGATGGGTGTGGCCGGATAGGGAAATATCAATACCATTATCAGCGGCTGCGCTAAGATCAGATGGCTGATGATCCATCATAATAAGCGGCAGAGATGTGTTGACGGAAGCTACCATTTCACTAATCGGGAGCCTGCCGGCGCGGCCTCTGCCACCAGCAGATAGATCCTTGCGTCCCATAACATAGAAGCTGTCTTGAATGAGCACGCTCTCGTCGAGCAGTACACGAATGCCGACAGCTTCCATCTCCGCAATAAACTGCGGGATACTGCCGCCGATATACTCATGATTGCCGAGAACCGCGTACACGCCGAGAGGTGCCTGCAGGTTTTTCATAACCGAGGCCATATTGCCGTGAATGAAAGGCTCAATAGCATCATCGATAACGTCGCCTGGAAGCAGAATAATATCGGGCTTCATCTGTTCCATCCCATCAACGAGGCGCTGAAGGTGGCGCTTGCCGACAATGGTTCCAAGGTGAATATCGGACGCCATTCCGATACGCAGCTTCTTAAGCGAGCCAGCCTGCTTGGGGAGAGACACGTTGTACGTTCGTACGATTGGTGTCCAAGCGTTCCAGGTTCCTTTTATGAGCAGGGCAGCCATGAGTACAATCGTCAACGTTCCTACGATTATGATGGAGGTCTTCTCAGGAACGGATGCTTGAATGAGCAGCCAGGCAATCAGATCAGCAGCTGGCAGCAGCAGAACGGAATACTCGACTACAGCGAACCAGTAGGAGCCTATGAGCTTCAAAAAATGACCGATTGGCCTAACGGCAGAGCCTTGCAGCATACGGCCAATAATGTAAGACAAGGAGATAATTCCGACAATGATGCCGTAGAGGGCGGCGTTCTCTAGTTGGATAATGGTTGATAGATAGACCCAGCCATTCCATCCGATATACCAATTGACTAGGCCAAAAATAACGAGTATGGATGCAATAACAGCGATAAAACGCGGCTTCATCTGAGCAGCACTCCTTGATAATTCTATTAGGATCAGATAGATTGTGAACTTACTATAACATATCCGGAATTGTCGGGTAAAATGTAGTCAAAGCAGCAGCATAGAGGAGTGTTAGCGTTAGATGGGTATGGGGATGCAAATCGCATTATTCGTGGCAGCAGGTCTTGCTGAGATTGGCGGCGGGTACCTGGTATGGTTATGGCTGAGGGAAGGGAAGCCGCTCTGGTATGGCGGAATTGGAGGGATCATCCTGATGCTGTACGGTGTAATTCCTACGCTGCAGCAATTTCCGTCCTTCGGCCGAGTCTATGCGGCTTATGGCGGAGTTTTTATCGTGCTGGCAGTGTTGTGGGGATGGCTCGTGGACAAGCGTACGCCTGACCTGTATGACTGGATAGGGGCAGCCATATGTCTAATAGGCGTCTCGGTTATGATCTGGGCACCTCGCGCTTAAATGAAGCAAGAATTCCACCACTTATGGAGTGATTAGGAACAGCGGTTTATTTTGACATTGAGTACGGGGTTACGGATAATGGGTTAAGGTAATGACAGACTTGGAAACCCCGTATATGGATTGGAGAGAAAGCAACGAATGAAAGCACTAGTATTGGCAGAGAAGCCGAGTGTGGCAAGGGAAATTGCCCGTGTACTCGGCTGCAGCCACAAAAATAAAAGCTATATTGAAGGCCCTGACTATGTAGTTACCTGGGCACTCGGACATCTGGTTACTCTAGCAGAGCCTGAGGAATATGATGCCAAATACCGGACTTGGAACTTGGAGGATCTGCCGCTGCTGCCTCCCAAGATGAACCTGAAGGTGATGAAAGAAACCTCGCATCAATATAAAGCGGTAGCGCAGCTATGCAAGCGTTCGGATATTGGCGAGCTAATCATCGCGACGGACGCTGGTCGTGAGGGTGAGCTCGTTGCCCGCTGGATCATGGAGCTTGTTCATTGGAGGAAGCCGTTCAAGCGGCTGTGGATATCTTCGCAGACGGACAAGGCGATTAAGGATGGCTTCAAGGCGCTGAAGCCGGGCAAGGATTACAATAATCTATATGCTTCAGCCGTATGCCGGGCAGAGGCGGATTGGCTGATCGGCCTTAATGTAACGCGTGCGCTGACGGTCAAATATAACGCACAGCTTGCGGCAGGTCGTGTACAGACTCCGACGCTTGGTGCGCTTATGGATCGGGAGAAAGAAATTAATCAGTTCCAATCACAGCCATTCTGGACAGTATCAGCTGTTATGGGAACCTTCCAAGCTGTATGGCGGGAATCGGATTCCCATGACGGCAGGCTGTGGAGCAATACGGATGCAGCCGATGTAACAGCCCGTCTGCAAGGAAAAGACGCGAAGGTGGATAAGCTGCGCACCATCGAGAAATCCGAGCCGCATCCGCAGGCTTACGATCTGACAGAGCTGCAGCGGGATGCGAATAAGCGGCTCGGCTTCTCGGCGAAGCAGACGTCGAATGTGCTGCAGAAGCTGTATGAGCAGCATAAGCTTGTGACTTATCCGCGTACGGATTCACGGTATCTCTCGAGTGATATCGTGCCAACACTGAAGGGCAGGCTGGAGAGTATTGCTATCGGACCTTATGCACAGCTTGCTCGCAAAGTGCTTCGCGGACAGCTGCCGGTGACGAAGAGGTTCGTTGATGATAGCAAGGTTAGTGATCACCACGCGATCATTCCTACGGATGAATATGTGAATCTATCTGCCTTAAGCAATGAAGAGAGGAAGCTGTATGATCTAATCGTACGTCGATTCATTGCATTGTTCTATCCAGCATACCGTTACGATGAGACGAGCGTGACTTTCACTGTCGGAAGCGATAAGCTGTATGCCAAAGGAAAGGTTCAGAAGGATATCGGCTGGAAAGAGCTGTACACCGCCGATTCACGTCTTGCGGATGATGACGATGACGAAGAGGATGAAGGCGAGGGAGGCCGCGGACGAGCTGAGCGTCAGCCAGAGCAGCTGCTGCCTGCGCTTGTGGTCGGACAGAAGCTGCCGGTGAAGATGAGCCGGATGAAGGAGCTTCGGACAATGCCCCCAGCACGTTATACGGAAGCAACACTGCTCTCGAAGATGGAGAAGCATGGACTGGGAACGCCAGCGACACGTGCGGATATTATTGAGAAGCTGCTATCGACGGATACGATCGAAAGATCGCAGAATAGACTTATTCCTACCGGCAAAGGCAAGCAGCTGATTGAGCTCGTTGTAGATGAGCTTCGCAGTCCTGATCTTACGGCGCAATGGGAGCGCGAGCTAGAACGGATTGCACAAGGCAAAGGCGATGCAGCGAAGTTCATGAGCGGCATTCGTGAGCAGGCGAGCAAATGGGTGGGTGAAGTGAAGAATGAGACGAAGGAATACAAGCCTCATAATCTAACTCATTCTCGTTGTCCCGAATGCGGCAAGCTGCTGATGGAAGTGAAGGGCAAGCGCGGCAAATCCTTCGTCTGCTCGGATCGGGAATGCAGCTATCGCCGCTCAGCGGAGCCGCAATTATCGAATAAACGTTGCCCGCAGTGCCATAAGAAAATGGAGATTCACACAGGCAAAGCAGGCAAATACGCGCAATGCCGTCCCTGCAATGTCATTGAGATGCTGGGAGACAAGCAAGGCGGCGGCCGTGTGAACAAGCACCAGCAGAAAAAACTCATCGACCAATATAGTGACAAGGTCTCCTTGTCGAGCAGTCTAGGGGATGCGCTCAAGGCAGCGATGTTGAAGCAGGACGATAATTAGACCTATGAAGTAGAGGACAGCCATGTGGCTGTCCTTTTTTTGTTGCTATTGCAGCTTCCGTCCATACATAACGACAAAGTTGAAATACTTATATACGCAATCTACATCGGAGAAGCCTATTTCCTGGAGCCAGTTAAGCTGAGACTGCAAGCTAGACATCCTGTCGAGCTTCGTTCGTTCATAAGCCGATGTCAATGCCGCCTCACTTAATCCGCTAGCCTGAACTTTGTTTCTCCAGTCTTTTTTATATAGAGAATCAATGAAGGAGGTATGACCGAGAACTTGATCCGCGTTAACCAAAATTCCGTTAGAGTTGAGGTTCTTATAAGTGTTACTGTACAGCTCCTGCTTATCCGCATCATCAAGATGATGAATGGACAGGCCAGAGATAATGATGTCATACTTCTCAGCAGCTACGTAATTCGTGTAGTCATCCAATATGTAGGTCACGTTCGCATAGCTTTGAAGCCTTGTTCGTGCAATATCTAGCATTTTCTCCGAAAGATCAATGAGTGTAATAGATGCAGCAGGATAGCGTTGTAAAATAAGAGAGGAGAACAGCCCCGTCCCAGCGCCTAAATCCAATATACGGGGAAATTGTGATTCAGTCTCTGCAATAGCTATCGCAGTCTGATAGAAATCATCAAAGCAGGGTATCAGCTTCCGTCGCTGCTCATCGTATGCCTGTGCAGCTTCATCAAAGGTGCTGCCTATTACATTGCGCCCAACCATAGTTCTCGTCTCCTCTTAGTTAACTTATGAGGCTATAATAGTCGATTAGGAATTATTTGTATAATATATAGAATGAATTAACTTAATAGGTATTGCCTATTACTTTCTATGACTAGTAGTCATGAGTCTCTATGAACACAATAAAAGGCTTCTAACCTGCGGCAATCATCCAAGAGACAGACGTCTTTATGTCATATGCTATGGATGTAGACGCTAGGAAAGGAGATTGATAGCATTTGGGTGAACATCAAGGAAGGCAATTGGCTAGCAAATGGGCGAAGACAGCGGTCCTCTTATCTCATTCTGCTATTGCCCCACATATCCCGCCAACGAGGAGATATACGGGCGAGAATCTGCGGAGTATGCTGAGCACGCATCAAATGGTGGTTGTTAAGCCCGTGTGTGGAGCAGGAGGGCATGGCGTTATAAAAGTAACGAAGGATAGCAGCGGTTACTCCTATTCCTATTATTCCAAGACGAGCCGATTCTCAAGCTTCGAAGGGTTGAAGAGCGCGCTTGACCGGAAGCGGAGAGGACGTGCTTATATTATTCAAAAGGGAATTCGACTGGCGACTGTCGGAGGACGTCCAATCGATTACCGAGTGAAATATGTGAAGACGGATAAGGGCTGGGTGTATCGTTCGATGGTTGGCAGAATTGCCAAGCCGGGCCTCTTTGTAACTAATCTATGCCGAGGTGGAACAATGGTTACGGCTGCCCAAGGAATAAGCAGATCATTGTCACCATCGCAGGTCAAAGCCAAAAAAAGCAAGATGCGCGAGCTGACGGTGCTATCAACTGGCATGCTGGAGAAGAAGTTCCCAGGCATTGGACAGCTGGGATTTGACTACGGGATTGATCAGAGCGGGCATATATGGATATTCGAAGTGAACACGCGTCCTCAATAAACCCGCTATGGGTTTATTTTTTTAGGTAAGGGGGTAATAGAGGGAATGATATTCCTTTTAGTTTATCCCATTAAATTATTACATTGATAGATTCATAGAATGTAATTAAAGTTTTTTATAGATTTGTAAAAGAAATAGGCTGTGCATAACAATATCCACATCATCCACGTTGGTAATCCTCATTATTCGACGTATACCCACAAATCATGCACACCCTGTCCACAGGTAGCTGTGTATAACCGGAACGGTTGTTCTAGTGAACAGGTACATGATACGATGAGGAAGAATTAGGAAACCATGGTAGAAAGGAAGTGCCGGTATGGACCTGTTATCAGATGAGCTGCTAGAGGATACCTATTTTGCAGCAATCCAGTTTGACTTAGAACCGGAATTTATCCAAATGCTCATGATCGAGATGAAGCGCAGACAGATGGATTTGGAGAGCTCTTCCATTACAGCTTAGCTGTATTTGTTCACTTATAACCATTCAGGTACAGTAATTTCAATGGATTGTTCACAATTGAAGCAGAACGCGATGTGTTTGCAATGATCTGCACCCGTCGATTGATTATATAGCTCATTCCCAGCCTCCAACGGCTCATACGGGGCATATGGTCCTGCTAAATCCGTTATTCGGCCTAGATCTGCAGCTAATTGCTTACACTGGCTGCACTCCGCTTGTAGCGGCTGTAGTCCGTTGCATACTGGACAAAACATAAGGGTATCCTCTCCTTGGCTCACGTAGTAGCGATGTAACGCTCTGCATGATCTTTTGTAGCCAAAGTTAGGATACCCTTATCGATTGTTGTTTACTATCGTTTCATATTGCTGCTGTGACCTGGGGACAGCTTAGCATTTGGATCAATATATACTTTTGCATTATTGATTGCAGTAGGAGCTTCGCCGAAGCCAACTGCGATAAGCTTAAGCTTACCAGGATAGGTAGTAACGTCACCTGCTGCGAAGATACCAGGGATATTCGTCTCCATGCGCGTGTCGACTACAATCGAACCGCTCTGGATGTTAATGCCCCATTCGGCAATCGGTCCAAGCGAGGAGACGAAGCCGAAGTTCACGATTACAGCATCTACATCAATAACCGCTGTTTCATTCGTCTTCACATCGCTAAGCGTAACTTGTTCAATGCGGTGTTCGCCGTGAAGCGCCGTTATTTCCATAGGTGTCATTACTTTGACAGTAGAGTTCATTAAGTTCTCAACACTATGCTCATGTGCACGGAACTTATCGCGGCGATGAATGAGTGTTACACTCTCAGCGATAGGCTCAAGCATAAGCGACCAGTCAACAGCGGAATCGCCGCCACCGCTAATGAGAACCTTCTGACCTTTGAAGCGGCTCAGATCGCCTACAAAATAATGCAGGTTTTCTTTTTCGTAGGCTGCAGCTTCTGGAAGCTCTAGGCGACGCGGCTCGAATGCGCCAACTCCAGCTGTAATAATGACTGCTTTGGCATAGTGAGTAGTTACGTTCGTTATAATCTCGAATTGACGCTCGTCCAGCTTATTAACCTGTACGACTTTCTCTTCCAGACATATATCAGGCTTGAAATGATCGAGCTGTTCAACCAGACGATCGACAAGCTCTTGTGCTGTTACTTTAGGAAAGCCTGCAACATCATATATGTATTTCTCTGGGTAGAGTGCAGCTAATTGTCCTCCGAGTTGAGGCATGCTTTCGATCAATTTAACGGATGCCTGGCGCATGCCGCCGTAAAATGCAGCGAACAATCCGGCAGGTCCTCCACCAATGATCGCAATGTCTACAATGTTTTCTGATGGGTCTAACGTAGTCAGGGTGAGCACCTCCATAGGTTAATGAATATAATACTCATTATAAACGTCTGGGTTCGAAGAAGGAAATAGTAATTTGTATGCGGCTCTAAAGTTTTTCGTATACTTTGCCCTTGAACTTTTTCTGAAAACTATGTAAAATTTCTGATGTATGTTATGTTTGACACTGATGTAAGCCATGGAAAGTGACGGTATCACGATATAGAATGCCGAGCCGAAACGGGTACAGAGTCGGGCACTAATAATTCGGAATCAGATTGCACAAGCTGCTAATACTATTAGGTTGCAGATACGCATGTGTAATTTTTCACAAACTAAATAAGAGCATAGGAATGGAAGGGATCATACAATGAGCAATATTCCGAAAATCGTTATTTTGGGTGCGGGCTACGGTGGCGTGTTGACGGCACTTCGGTTGCAGAAGGAGTTAAATTATAACGAAGCTGATGTCACTCTTGTGAATAAGCATGATTATCATTACATTACAACACATTTGCATATGCCTGCTGCAGGCACAGATAACCCTGAGAACGCACGAGTCAGCATCTCCAAATTGATTGATGAATTCAAGATTGATTTCGTCAAATCAACGGTGGTTCAGATTCGTCCCCAAGATAAAAAAGTTATTCTCGAAGACGGAACGCTCTCTTATGATTACCTGGTTATCGGTCTTGGCGGCGAGCCGGAAACCTTCGGCATTCCTGGTCTTGGCGAGCATGCGATGAACATTCGCAGCATCAACTCGGTTCGTTTGATCCGCGAGCATATTGAATATCAATTCGCACGCTTCAAACGCGAGCCGCATCGTACTGATTATTTGACCTTTATCGTTGGCGGCGCGGGCTTTACCGGCATTGAGTTCGTAGGGGAATTGTCCGACCGGATTCCTGAGCTATGCAAACAATTCGACGTAGATCCAGCACTTGTGAAAATATATAATATTGAAGCTGCGCCTACTGCGCTTCCAGGCTTCGACCCTGAGCTTGTTGAATACGGCATGGACGTATTGACTAAGAAAGGCGTAACGTTCCGCATTGGAACAGCGATTAAAGAATGCTCGCCTGATGGCGTTATTGTTGGCGAAGGTGAAGAAATCAAATCACAAACCGTTATTTGGACCGGTGGTATCCGCGGCAACCGCTTGATCGAGGACGCTGGCTTCGAGACGATGCGCGGTCGTGTCAAAATTGACGACAACCTGCGTGCACCAGGACATGAGAACATCTACATCGTTGGCGACAACTCCCTGATGTTCAATCCAGAGGGCCGTCCCTATCCGCCAACTGCACAAATCGCGATGCAGCAAGGTGTCGTATGTGCGCATAATCTGGTTGCTTCCATTCGCAATCAGCCGCTGAAAGCCTTCACGTTCAGCAACAAAGGTACGGTAGCATCTCTTGGTAAAGGTGAAGCTATCGGGATTGCCTTCGGTAAGAAATATAAAGGTCGTACAGCTGCATGGCTGAAAAAATTGATCGACCTTCGTTACCTATTCATCATTGGCGGCATTCCGCTCGTACTTCGCAAAGGCAAGTTCCTATAATGCGCCACTGCAGTGTACAGGTTCGCGGGCTGCTGACGAGAGAGGAGCTTGATCGTTACAACGCTCTAATGGAGGTTGGTTCGTTTCTGGAATCCCAGAATCGTTACGATCTTGCTTATCCGGTACAAAAAGAAGTAGATCTGCTCATCCAGCCAGCCATCGAACGGCTCAAGGAAAAAGGGCGCGAACGTGATCGCGCAACGCAGGAATACTTGGAAGCCAAGCGTCTTGGCCTCCATGAGGAAGACGATGAGGACGAGGACTAATTTTCATATTATTAGAAGCTATCGCCGAGGCGAACACTCCTCGGCGATAGCTTTTTTAGTGTGGTTGCGCATGTTGGTGCAACGGTAGAGTAGCGAAGCGAGCTGTCTTATTAGCGAGAATGGTTACGCTAATGTAGTGAGCAGCAAGCAAGTGTAGAGCAATAGCGAAACGTGGTCACCAATAGCGAAAGTGATTTCGCTATTGGTGGCGACAGAGCGAGGATGAGCCAGAATAGCGAAAGGAATTACTTATATAGCGAAAGTAGCTGCGCGAGGAGCGAAAATGGTTACTCTAACCCCGTGAGCAGCAAGCTAGCGTGGAGCAATAGCGAAACGGGGTTCACCAATAGCGAAAATGATTTCGCTATTGGCGGAGGCAGACCGAGGATGAGCCAGAATAGCGAAAGGAATTACCTAAATACCTAAAGTAGCTGCGCGAGGAGCGAAAATGGTTACTCTAATCCCGTGAGCAGCAAGCAAGTGTAGAGCAATAGCGAAACGGGGTTCACCAATAGCGAAAATGATTTCGCTATTGGCGGAGGCAGACCGAGGATGAGCCAGAATAGCGAAAGGAATTACCTAAATAGCGAAAGTAGCTGCGCGAGGAGTTGAAAATGGTTACTCTAACCCCGTGAGCAGCAAGCTAGCGTGGAGCAATAGCGAAACGGGGTTCACCAATAGCGAAAATGATTTCGCTATTGGCGGCTTGAAAGCGAGGTAGAGCGGTTAGTAGCGAAGCGGGTTACCCTTTCTGCGCAGACTAGAGGGTTAAGGTTTATAGTTAGGCAAGCAATATACAGTAACTCGCTGCTGGGAAGGAGAAGCTAGCAATGTGCCCTCCTGTTCGAAACGCTTTAGCCAGTTTATAGCTGTGCGGCTGGAGATATGAAATTGGTGGACAAGCTCGCTGGATTTGATTCTGCCATCGCGCTGCATAGCCAATTGAATGACGAGACGCTTGCGTAATTCCCAGATCTGGCCTGAGCCTCCGCTTTCTCCACTATGTACCTGTGTCCACCACTGCCCAATCGCTTGTTTGATTTGTCGTTCACAAGCTTTTGACTGATTCTCAACCTGCCATGCAGAGAAGCGGAGAACTAGCCAGCCAGACAGAACCAAATCGTTCTGACGTGTAAGGTGATCATTAAATTCACCAGGAGTGATATCTCGTGCATGAGTGTTGAATCCATCGATTTCGATGACAATCCGGATTCCATTCTTTACATAGACGAAATCAGCGAAGCGCTGTCCCCCTTTGTAATCTAGAAAAGGATGCTCCGCTTTTAAGCCAGAGTAAATCGAAACGGAAGACTGGCCCCCACACCTGCTCTAGGAATCTAATCTCGATCTTGCCAAGCTTATTGCGGTATTTGCCATTCAAAGCTGCATCCCTGTCGAATTCTTCAATAAAACGTATCAAGGCATCATTCATGATCAAATCCTCCTCTGTGTAACTAGAAAAACAAAACACCCCGACCGCAGGCTATCGCCGCAATCGGGGTGTTCTTCACTCCCAGTTATATACATTAATGATAATTCGAGCTGAGAGGAAAGGCAACAAATTGTTTAATATTTAGTTACAGCTGCAACAGTCCAGAGAACTTCTCCGCAGTCAGCAGGTTGCCGACGTAGAAGTCGCCGAAGTCGCCGTAGCGAGCGCTGACTTCATCGAAGCGCATTTCATAGATCAGCTTCTTGAACTGAAGCGAATCATCTGCGAACAGCGTTACGCCCCATTCCCAGTTGTCGAAGCCGACAGAGCCAGAAATAATTTGTTTTACTTTGCCTGCATATTGACGGCCGATCATACCGTGGCTGCGCATGAGCGTGCGGCGCTCATCCATACCGAGCATATACCAGTTATCGTTGCCATCGCGGCGCTTGTTCATTGGATAGAAGCAAATATAGTTCGTTTTAGGCAGTGACGGCTTCAGGCGAGCAACGATATCCGGATTTTGCATCGGATCTGCACCTGGTTGGTTCATATAGTTGCTAAGCTCAACGACGCTTACATAAGAGTATGTAGGAATCGTGAAGGATGCGAATGTGGTTTTGTTGAATGCGGTTTCGACCTCGTTAAGATCCTCAAGCGTTTCTCTTAGATGCATGAACACGAAGTCTGCCTTCTGACCAACGATAGAGTAGACTGCCGTGCTGCCTTGCTTGCTCGCATCGACCTCTGCCCATTGCTGCAGGAAGCTGTGGAGCTCGTCCAGTGCGCGGTTTCTTTCACTCTCTTCGGCGTTTCTCCAAGCGGTCCAATTGATGCTGCGGAAATCATGTAGAGCATACCAGCCTTCTAATGTCATAACTTCATTCATTATAATAAATCTCCTCTCGGGTAGTGTTCGCTGTAAACATTGTATCTTAAACGATTGAGCGGGAGCAAATGGCGGTCTTGTGACAATTATCCAGCGCTGATTGACTTCCTTAATACCATTATTTAAACTGAAGAGCGAGAGCTCGAAAGGAGAAGTGTACATGCTTCAGTTAATCGTGGCGACGGTGCTGTTCCTTGTTATGATGTTCGGCATCGGTTTTATACTTAACATGCTATTAAAAACAACATGGTTTCCGATTTATTTATTCATTATCGTCCTCATACCACTCGGTATTTGGTGGACATGGGATGATTCACAATCAGCCGTCGATAATTTCACTGCCTTCACCATCGTGGACTTGATTCCGGTCTTCGGTGCTCTAGTGGGAGCATACGTAAGCGGATGGGCGATTCGGGCATTGCGACGCGGCGGTTATAAAATGTTCTAACACAGAAATCCCTCAATCGGGGGATTTTTCTATTTCTCGAGCCCTCTTTCGACGCTTCTTTTATGGTAGAATGAATGATAGAAAGTCTAGACAGGATGGGGTAGATGCTGTGCGCATCGGTAATATATTGCAATACACGGAACATCATCGTTACTACATATTCCGTGATTTTTCTCTCAGCAGCTTAGACTACAAAATGCTATCGCTCATCTATCAACCGATGATCGGTGCATTCGCAATTGGTCTGTATCAGCAGCTATATCACGGAATTTCAGAAGGAACATCAGGTTATTCTTCCTTAGAGCCGCAGCGTAAGCTGTTCCTAGGGTTAGGTCTGGATATGAATGAACGGGGAAGAAAATATCTCATTGAACAAGCATCGCGCCTTGAGGCCGTTGGCTTATTGCAAACCTCTCGGCTTGGCTTGCCCGAGCAAGGAGATGTTATTTATGAATATGAGCTGTCACAGCCATTGTCACCTGGTGAGTTTTTTCGCAATCAGCATCTAACGATGCTCCTAACGGATAAGGTAGGCAAATATTCCGTTATTTCACTGCGGGAAGCTTTCGGCGCGCAAGAGCCGGATGAGCTGGCGCAGACACTGCTTACGAAAGAGGATATTTCAGTGCCATTCTATGAATTATTCCAGTTAAATACGAAATCACTCGATCTGGAGCTGGAGCAAGCACTTACGGAAGTGGCGCCAACAAGACAGGCAGCACCGCGGGCTCAACTGGAAACAGCAGGTATCCCTTATGGAGAGATCATTCTGAGATTCCCCCGGAATTCCGTTAACCGGAATTATGTGGAGCGTCTTCGCGGAGATTCTGAGCAGCTGGCGCAGATTAATTATGTCGCATATAAATACAGTCTGTCTGTAGCAGATATTTGCCGCTTATTAGATGAAGATGGCGTATTCACTACAGATGGCACGCTCGTAGTTGATGAGATGCAGATTCGCGCCAATCAACTGTATAGGCAGGATCAGAAGCGTGAGGGCGATCGGCAGCGGACGATGGCTCGCGTGCAGGCTGCATCCGCAGAAGAGGCAGCCGAAATGGATGAAGAGCCTGAAGAGATTGGCGTACTGGCCGAATTCCATTTGAACGTACCTAATCAATTGCTTGGGCGCTGTGACGTTCAGCAATATAATATGCTCATGCGGAATGAGCCGCATACTCGGTTCCTGCACCGGTTTTTCCCAGGTGCAGTGCCTGATTGGATAGAAAGATCCTTCGAGCGGATCGATCTGAATTATCGACTTCCTGCACCTGTAATTAATATACTTATCCATTATGTAATTGGTATGAATGATGCCCAGAGAGTAACCAAAACATTCATTGAAGCCGTCGTATCCAATATGCTCGTGAAGCAAGTAGATACCTTTGAGAAGGCAGTCACCTACGTTCGTGAACAAGTGCAGGTTGAGGCTGACAAGGAAAGACGCAAGGAAAGTGCAATAAGCGGTAATTCAGGCAGCAGAGGCAGCTCAAGAGGATCGACAGGGCGTGGAGGCATCCCGCGTAAGCCTTCCATCCCTATTGTGCAGGATACTGGAGCGAATGATACAGTTATCTCCCCGGAGAAGCTCGAAGAAATGCGTAGACTAGCTAGAAAACTGGATGGCAAAATATAAACGCGGGGTGAGTGAGGATGGAATCGCTTGGTGAATTGTTAAAAGCATGGCCTACCGGTAAATCAATAACCGAACAGGCAGAGCAGAAGCTGACGGAGCTTATGGCTGATCCGTTAGTACAACGGCTGCGGGATAAGAATCCTGAGATTGACGAACAAGCGGTTCGTCTTAATCTGAACCGTGTATATCAATATGTAAAAGAATATCGCAACTGTTCGAATTGCCCGGGCCTCGATCATTGCCCGAATGATTTTGGGGGGCATTACACGCTTCTTTCTACTGAGAAAGTGTATGATCAGGTGCAGCTGTATGACCGCAAGGTGTCCTGCAAGAAGTTCAATGCCCGCCGTACAGAGGAGCAGATCAAAAGCCGTGTTCGCAGCTTTTATGTCGATGAAAGAGCTCTTCAAAGCGGTTATTCGGCTGATGAAATATTGTTCAATGATCCCAAACGGACGGAAGCCGCTTATCAAATCTTAGCTTATATTGATAAAACAAAGGAATTGGGGCTTCAGCAAGAAGGTCTGTATTTAGCAGGCAAGTTCGGCACAGGGAAAACCTTCCTGATGTGTTATCTGCTCCACGAGCTGGCTAAAGCAGGGTATTCCGGAGCTATCGTATACATGCCTGAATTCGTCGAGGATCTGAAGTCAATGATGCATGAGCCCGGCAAGCTGAGGGAAACAGTAGAGGTCATGAAGGAAACGGATCTGCTCATATTCGATGATATTGGTGCAGAGAATTTGAATCCATGGGTTCGAGATCATGTGTTAGGCGCCATTCTGAACTATCGGATGAATCGCAAGCCAACGCTCTATACCTCCAATTATGAGCTCGATGCATTGGAACGCCATTTCAGCTTCACGAACAAGGATGGCGATGAGCAGCATAAGGGAGAACGTCTCATGGACCGTATACGACCTTATGTAGAAGTGGTTATGGTAACGGGAGAGAACAAGCGCGGGAGAAAATAACAATCAGGGACCGATTCCTACAAGGAGCCGGTCCCTTTTCTGTGAGTCAGTGATGCCTACGATCCAAAGGGCAGAATTAAGCTTACATCAGTTGGAAAGCCCTCATGCTCCAAGTTTTGGAGCGTGGGGGCTTTTTGTGCGCCTGCTATTAGACTTTCTTATAAGCCTTATAAGTTTTTTCCATTTTTCTATTGACAGCTTGCGGGATACGCTGGTAAAATCCTTCCATAACCAACTAAACAGGTAGGAATAATTCATTTGTCTACCGGACAACCGGGTGCCGATTGTTATTCATCTGTCCAAAAAACAAGGGGTGTGTTGACTAATGAAAAATTTAGCTATTGTCCGTTCCGCCGTTCTGCTACTCGTACTTACTCTGGTACTTGCAGCCTGCGGTGCCAACAGCAATAACACTGGTGCACAACAGACTACAGCACCATCTCCTGCGGCAGACACAGGCACTGCGACAGAAGCACCTACAGAAGCGCCTAAGGAGCCAGTAGAGCTATTGAATGTTTCTTATGACCCAACACGAGAGTTATATGTCGAATTCAATACGGCATTCGCTAAATACTGGAAAGACAAGGAAGGTCAAGAGGTTACTGTTAAGCAGTCTCACGGTGGATCCGGCAAGCAAGCTCGCGCAGTTATTGATGGGCTCAAAGCCGATGTTGTAACGCTGGCGCTTGGCTATGATATTGATGCACTTATAGAGCCTGGTCTTCTAGGAACGGATTGGCAGTCCAAATTCGAGCACAACAGCTCGCCTTATACCTCTACAATCGTATTTCTTGTTCGCAAAGGCAATCCAAAAGGAATCAAGGACTGGAATGATCTCATCAAGGATAAAGTGGAAGTTATTACGCCGAACCCCAAAACTTCCGGTGGAGCTCGTTGGAACTATCTAGCCGCTTGGGGCTATGCACTGAAGCAGAACAACAATGATGAAGCGAAAGCTCAACAATTCGTTACAGAGCTGTTCAAGCATGTTCCTGTATTGGATACAGGTGCAAGGGGAGCGACAACAACCTTCGTTGAGAAGGGAATCGGTGATGTCCTGTTGGCTTGGGAGAATGAAGCTTATCTGTCGGTCAAAGAGCTTGGTCCGGACAAATTCGATATCGTCTATCCATCCCTCAGTATATTGGCTGAACCGCCAGTAGCTGTCGTTGATAAAACAGTGGATGATCGTGGAACGAGAGAAGTAGCGCAGGCTTACCTGGAATACTTGTACTCCGATGAAGGCCAGGAGATTGCTGCTAAAAACTACTACCGTCCGATCAACGAGACGATTGGTGCCAAATACCAAGATACGTTCAAGGAGCTGGAGCTGCTCACAATCGACAAGGATTTCGGCGGCTGGAAAGCAGCTCAAGAGAAGCATTTCAATGATGGCGGTATATTCGATAAAATTTATACGCCAGGTTCCTAATGATCTACAGACTGATGAATGGAGCTGACTTCACATGAAAGGTTCCAAACGAAAAGCATCCAAGAATGTCCTGCCAGGGTTTGGTCTGTCTATGGGCTTCACGATCATTTACTTGAGCTTGATCGTGCTCATACCGCTCGCTGGTGTGTTTATTAAGACAACCGGCCTGAGCTGGGCAGAGTTCTGGGCAGTCATTACGAATCCACGAGTGCTTGCCTCCTACCGAATAAGCTTCGTCACGGCATTCAGTGCAGCCTTGGTAAATTTAGTTTTTGGCCTGCTGGTCGCATGGGTACTCGTTCGTTATAAGTTTCCGGGCAAGAAGCTGATTGACAGTCTGGTCGACCTGCCATTTGCACTTCCAACGGCGGTTGCCGGAATTGCGCTGACAGCCATCTATGCGCCTAACGGCTGGGTAGGATCATTGCTGGAACCACTTGGCTTGAAGGTTGCATATACGCCTCTGGGTATTACGATTGCCTTGATTTTTATTGGTATTCCTTTCGTTGTTCGGACGGTACAGCCTGTACTGCAAGACTTCGATAAAGAAACAGAGGAAGCGGCAGTCATGTTGGGGGCTTATCGCCTCCGGACATTCTGGAAGGTCATTCTGCCAGAACTTATGCCAGCGCTATTAACAGGGTTCGCGCTGGCATTTGCCCGCGGAATAGGTGAGTATGGATCTGTAGTGTTCATCTCAGGTAACATGCCGATGAAGACAGAGATTGCCCCTCTTCTTATTATGACGAAGCTGGAGCAATTCGATTATGCTGGCGCAACAGCCATTGCACTAGTGATGCTCGTCGTTTCCTTCCTGCTTCTTCTGCTTATCAATTTCTTTCAATGGCGGATTAACCGCCGTACGATTGCGGATTAGGAGGAACGGGGATGGCTGGAGCAATTACTGCACATTTATCGGAAGAAGCGTCAACAAGGCCAAGACATATTACAGAGTCAACGGGAGTCCGTATCGTTCTTATAGTGATCGCGATGCTGTTTCTGGGTTTAGTCGTCATACTGCCGCTTGTGTCCATCTTTATAGAAGCGTTTAAGAAAGGCTTTGATGTATACAAGGCATCTATTCTAGATCCTGATGCTTTATCGGCATTGAAGCTAACGCTGCTGGTTGCCTTAATCGCTGTTCCACTTAATACGATATTTGGGGTAGCGGCAGCGTGGGCTATTAGCAAGTTCAGGTTTAAAGGCAAAAACTTTCTCATTACATTAATCGATCTTCCTTTCGCTGTATCACCGGTTATTGCAGGCCTCATCTATATTCTAATGTTTGGCGCACAGGGCTTTTTTGGTCCATGGCTGGATGATCATGACATTCAGATTGTGTTCGCGCTGCCAGGTATCATTCTAGCTACCGTATTCGTCACGGTTCCGTTCGTGGCACGGGAGCTAATACCGCTGATGCAAGCGCAGGGCGTGCAGGAAGAAGAGGCCGCAGCAAGTCTCGGTGCGAAGGGCTGGCAGATCTTCTGGCGTGTAACGGTGCCCATTATCAAATGGGGTCTGCTGTATGGTGTCATACTGAGCAATGCCAGGGCGATGGGCGAATTCGGAGCCGTATCGGTCGTATCCGGCCATATTCGCGGAGAGACGAATACGCTGCCCCTCCATATTGAAATTTTGTACAATGAATATCAGTTCTCGGCTTCCTTCGCGGTTGCTTCCCTGCTGGTGATGCTTGCTGTCATTACTCTGCTTGCCAAAGCATTGTTCGAATGGAAAACAGCGCAGCGGCGTGCACCAACAAGAATAGAAGATTAATGTTTCACATCAGATAAAGACTCCTCGAGAGTCTTTATCTCAACCAACTAATCCGAGTATATCGGTTGATTATGGAGGGATTAACGATGGCGAAGCCTTTGGAATTGGATCAACAGTGGCTGGAACGGATTATCAATCAGGTGAATGGCCTGCAGTATGGTTCAGTTAATATTACGGTGCATGATGGACGAATTGTCCAGATCGACCGGACGGAGCGTACAAGGTACGATCAGTCCTCGCATAAGCAGACGAATAATGATCAGCAGCAGGTGAAGGGTGGCAATAGCAGCAATGGCAGCAATGGCGGAGAGTCACTGCGTATCGTTCAATAGTGCAGGCCTAAGTAAAAGAAGCTCCGCCCGAATGATCGAATGCGGAGCTTCCTATATTGCAGCATACAAAACGGATCGCCCTGCGTACAGGACGATCCGTTTCGTATGTCATATCCAATTATGAAATGACGAACTTCACAATTACAGCTGCAGCGAAGATGATTGTCATGAAACCAAGCATACCGCCAAAGCCAAATACAACATCCATCAAGTCGTGACGCGGTTCTTCATTAATATGTTCGCGTGGATCTCTGACTTGTTCCATCGTTGACGCCTCCCTTGAAAAGCATTCAGCTTATCATAGTATACCCAACTATCCGAATAATTGTAAAGTAAATCTGGACAGAAATGTAAGGTACAGCCGTAGCGGGTTATGCTAAAATGAGAGAGGAATAGTCGGGAGGGAGAGCATGGATCAAGAACAACATACCGGCACGTCCGATCGTGCCGAAGCGGCGGATTTGATCCGTCACAAATTAGCGCTGCTCCCAGATCAGTCAGGCTGCTACTTAATGAAGAACGCTGAAGGCACAATTATTTATGTTGGCAAAGCGAAAGTGTTGAAGAATCGGGTACGCTCGTATTTCAACGGCAGTCATAATGGGAAGACGCAGCGTCTCGTCTCAGAAATCCGTGATTTTGATTTCATCGTGACGGGCAGCAATATGGAAGCACTTATACTTGAGTGCAATCTAATCAAGCAATATCATCCAAGGTATAACGTATTGCTGAAGGACGATAAAACATTTCCTTATATAAAAATTACGAATGAGGCTCATCCTCGTCTTGAAGTAACAAGGCGTATTCTGAAGGATAAAGGCAAATATTTCGGTCCCTATCCGAATGCCTATGCGGCACAGCAGACGAAGAAGCTGCTTGATCGGCTGTATCCGATGCGCAAGTGCAACACGCTCCCGGACAAAGTGTGCTTGTATTATCATCTGGGCCAATGTATCGCTCCTTGTGTATATGAGGTGGAGCCGGGCACTTACGATGTCATGGTACAGGAAATTACGAAGTTTCTGAACGGCGGACATGATGTCGTGAAGGTCGAGCTTCAACGTAAAATGGAAGCAGCCGCGGAGGATATGGAATTCGAGCGGGCCAAAGAATACCGTGATCAGCTCATCGCTATCGATGCTGTGATGGAGAAACAAAAAATAACGATGTCTGATGCGCTCGACAGGGATATATTCGGCTATGCCGTGGAGAAGGGCTGGATGTGTGTTCAGATCTTATATATGCGCCAAGGCAAGCTCATCGAGCGCAGAGGTACTACCTTTCCCTATTACGGTGAGGAATACGATGATTTCATGACATTCGTTACCCAATATTATAGTGACAACCCTGCATTGCCGAAGCAAATTCTGCTGCCGCTGCCACCAGAGCAAGAGGAGACAGTAGAAGCTGAGCCGCAGCTATTGGATGAAGCCTCATCCGAGCCAGCCGCATCGCGCGCTGATGAGGTTATATCTTCCTTGTACAGCTGGCTCAAGGTCAAGGTGTTAATGCCGCAGCGGGGACGCAAGAGTGAAGTCGTAACGATGGCAACGGACAACGCCAGAATTATGCTGGCCGATAAGTTCCGGCTTATCGAGCGAGATGAGGAGCGCAGCGTGAAGGCATCCGAAGCATTGGCGCAGTGGCTGGGCCTGCCAGAGGTGCGCCGGATTGAGGCGTTCGATAACTCTAATATACAAGGCACGAATCCAGTATCGGCGATGGTCGTATTTACCGACGGGAAGCCGGATCGCAAGGAATATCGCAAATATAAGATTAAGACGGTACAGGGTCCAGATGATTATGAAACGATGCGTGAGGTTGTACGCAGACGCTATGAGCGGGTGCTGAAGGATCAGCTCGCTGCACCAGATGTCATTGTAGTCGATGGCGGCAAAGGGCAGATATCTGCGGCGATCGACGTTCTGCATAATGAACTGGGCTTGTTTATCCCGGTATGTGGGCTTGTGAAGGATGCCAAGCATAAGACTGCTCAGCTTATGACGGGTGACCCGCCTGAGGTTGTGCCGCTTCCTAGAGACAGTCAGGAGTTTTATCTGCTCCAGCGCATTCAAGACGAGGTTCACCGCTTCGCCATCACCTTCCACCGCGAGCAGCGGGGCAAATCGATGATTGCTTCTCAGCTGGATGCGATTCCGGGAATTGGCGAGAAGCGGCGTAAGCTGCTGCTTAAGCATTTTGGCTCGATCAAAAAAATAAAAGAGGCCTCAGTGGAAGATTTCCGGCCTCTTTCAATAGGAGATAAGCTCGCTGCACAGATTATTGCGGCGCTGCGGGAGGAGCCGTCGTCATAGCTGATGACGGCTTTTTCCTTTTGTAATCATGCCATTTCTTCATGACCCACGCAATAATAACAGGCAGCACAGCGTAGAAGATTGCCGCTGTAATATGGAGTGCGCCGCCTACGGATATGAGCGACAAGCCCATTAATAAGCTGTCAAGAATGGCATGCGTGAACAGTGCCGTAATGAATCCGAAGCGAAGGAAAATATAACAGAATATAAGCCCCAGAATAACAAGCTCGATAAGTCTTGTGTAGTAAGGAAAGATGGGATAGCCAACATGGCCAAGAGCCCAGAAGATCGTCGGTATTAAGGAAGCGATGAAGGTATTCTTGAACCATCGCTTGAACAGCGCGATGCCGAACAGCCGGTAGATCGCTTCCTCGGATATGGCAGCGCACCAGGCAAGCATAGGGAGCAGCCATAGCGACTTCATATTGTACGGTGATTGCGTCGCATCACTAGTGCTCCACGAGCCGATAAAGAACTCCAGCGCGATGAAGATGATGGACTGCAGGCCGAGCATAATGATGGCTAGCAGATAGGATAAGCCTACACTGCGCCATACATGGTCACCGTAGTTAGATTCCCTGAACCCGGGCCATAATGGCCGCTTCCACGATCTCCACATGCCATCCCCGGCAACAAGCGTGAAGTATACCGTAATGCCAACAGGAATGAGTAGGATAACGGTGACAATCATCGTAATGGTCAGCGTCGTTTCATCCATTATTTGCTCGCCCTGCTGGGCACGAATGCCATCCATGATACTCATATTATTGTAGATATAAAAAATGATGAAAATAAGGCTGATAAAAATACCTCGTTTGAATGTCGTATGTCCGCGGTACAAGATCGCATAAATAATAGCAAGCACGAGTGAGATCAAGCACATATACAGCAGACTGACGAGAGATAACACATTGGCTGTTTGCTTCTGACTGGCGACCTCTGTTTCATAGGCAGCTGGTGCCTTGAATTCAGGCTTGTATTGTGTAACAACAGGTTTGCCGTCGACTAGCTCTGCACTTATCGTAAGCTCGAGTGCGGCGTCCGCAAGGGTATAGCCAGTGGGATGAATAACGAGCTCTCCATCATCGTTCACCCAACGCTCCTTCAGCTCGCTGATTCGGAAGCCTTTGGTGACAGCCAGCTGTTCTGCGGCCTGAAAGAGCTGCTCCTCCTGAACCGGCTCATCATTGCTGTTCATAAGATGCCACGCTACCACATTCCCATTAGTCATATGTACATAGACGAAAGCGGTACTGCCGTCTACAGCATCGACTTGAACCTGATACGTATCGTTAGGGAATTGCTTGCCGTATTGCTTCTCATAGGATTCGAGCAATTTCTCTTTGGACAGATAGCCTGTTGCTAAGCTGTCGGTCTGATAGACAGTGTAGGCAGATTTCGTATCCATTCCAAGCTGCTGCTTCGTGAACTGGAGGGCTTGTCCTTCGGCTGCGCTTTTATCGATGACTTTCATTGTACTGTCAATCGAAGCGGACTGCTGGAAGATCGGACCGACCTGTGTGAATACAAAAATAAGCGCACCTGCTATTGCGGCCCATAGGAAGCGTTTCCAGTCGTGGCGGGCAATTGAATCGACCATATTTCACCTCAATTTTGAATTGTAGATTTCTTACGCTGCCATGTAACCATACCATACAAAACCCTGTATTATCCAATCCAAGCGTCTGATTTACAACATCCAGTATTATGAAAACCAACGATTGTTTTCATAAAAACGAGAAATAACGATGTGCGAGAAGCGTTGGGCGCACTGTTGCATAAGGTTGACCATTTTTGAGCCAATATAGGCTTATTTATGCGGTATACTCGTTTTGTATTCCAGATGATTTAGCTTATAATCATAATCGTCATTGTTAATTGAATAAAAAAGCCGAATTTCCGTATGAAAACGGGGGAACCATAATGCTGACAGAAATGCCAGCAGTGGGGTGAATTTCAGGAAGAGCACGGGATGTGATCCGTAAGCTTCTTGAATAGGGCTGCCTGTCCAGGCCCGAATCCGTCAGCTAACCTCGTAGGCTTTGTGGAACAGGACTCATCGCATAAGGCATTGGGTTTCCAGTGCTTTTTTCTATGCCCAAAATTCGATTGACACCAGTTATTAGAGGAGAGCAGGGACTTATATTGATGAAACACTTAAATGTTCTAAAATGGTCTCCCCCGCGTATTCTCGTACTGGGCTTCGCGGTCATTATTCTGCTCGGTGCCACGCTGCTGTCGATGCCATTCGCATCAGCCGATGGATCGCGGCTCCGCTTCGTAGATGCTTTGTTCACAGCTACTTCAGCAACTTGTGTAACTGGGCTTGTTGTGGTGGATACAGGCACTTATTTCTCAAAAGCAGGGCAAATGATCATTATGGCTTTAATTCAAGTCGGCGGTGTCGGCTTCATGACGATGGGCACGCTGTTCGCTCTCGTGCTGCGCAAAAAAATCTCGCTCAAGGAGCGTCTTATCCTCCAAGAAGCGATGAATCAGTCCAGCATGGAAGGTATCGTTAGATTAATCCGTAAGGTTATCTTTTATTCTTTATCTATAGAACTGATCGGCGCGCTGCTGTTCGCTTCTCGCTTCGCAGTAGATATGCCGCTAGGCAAAGCGATTTATTTCGGAATTTTCCATTCGATCTCGCTATTCAACAATGCAGGCTTCGACATCTTTGGTGATTATCGCAGCCTAACGCTGTATGTAGATGATCCAATTGTCAATTTAACCGGTATACTGCTTATTATTTTGGGTGGACTAGGCTTCATCGTTCTGTCCGATTTACTCGAGTATCGCAGCAAGAGAAAACTGTCGCTGCATAGTAAAGTCGTTCTGTCCATGACAGGAGCACTTATTGCCGTAGGTGCAATCGTCATTTTCATATTCGAGTTCTCTAACAGCAAGACGTTAGGAGCGCTGAGCTGGGATGGCAAGATTATAGCTTCCATATTCCAGTCTGTCACTCCGAGAACGGCTGGAGCCAATACGCTTGATTACACAGCGCTTCGCCAAGCTACAGTATTCTTCACCATTATCCTCATGTTCATCGGCGCATCACCTGGTTCAACCGGGGGAGGAATTAAGACGACGACGTTCACGACGCTGATCGGTGCAGTTATCGCCATGGTTCGAGGCAGAGAAGATATCGTCTTCTTCCGATTCAGACTGGCGAAGGAACGTATTCTGAAGGCTTTGTCGATCACGATGCTGTCACTTGCACTCGTCATCTTCGTTACGATGGTGCTCGCGACGACAGAGGATCAGCAATTTATCAAAATATTGTTCGAGACGACCTCTGCTTTTGCCACAGTCGGATTATCGCTTGGACTAACACCAGAGCTCACGGACATAGGGAAAATGATCATCATCTTAACGATGTTTGCCGGCAGGCTTGGTCCATTGACACTTGCTTATGCGCTTGGACCGAAAACAGAGAAAGAGCTGTACCGGTATCCCGAAGGTAAAATCACAATTGGATAGGGGAATGGAACGATTTAATGAAAAGTAAACAATTTGTCGTCGTGGGATTAGGGAGATTCGGCTCAAGCCTGGGGAGAGAATTAGTAGAGCTTGGCCACGAGGTGCTTGGTATAGATAAGGATGAGGAAGCAGTTCAGGAGATGAGCGATATATTAACGTATTGCGTATCTGCGGACTGTACAGATGAGGATGCGCTCCGCTCGCTGGGTGCCCGCAACTTCGATTGCGGTGTTGTCGCGATTGGTGACAATATTCAGGCTAGTATTCTAACCACAATATTATTGAAGGATTTGGGTGTGAAAAAGGTTGTCGCCAAAGCGATGACTGAGCTTCACGGGCGCGTACTGGAGAAAATCGGTGTCGATCGCGTTGTCTACCCTGAGCGTGATATGGGAATTCGTGTAGCGCATCAGCTCGTATCGCCTAATCTGCTTGATTATATCGAGCTGTCCAAAGACTATACCATTGCCGAGCTTGTTGTACCTAGATCATTGAATGGCAAGTCCCTGCATGAATTTAATCCGCGTGCGCGATTCGGCTGCAGCATCGTTGCCATTAATAAGTCCCAAGGCATCATTATTGCTCCTACCGCGACAGATGTGCTTACCGAACGAGATGTCATGGTCGTCATAGGTACGAATGAACAGATAGAACAGTTTGAAGAAGCAATAATCAGGTGAAGCTAAGACAGTAGCGCTGCAAGGGCAGAGGCTGCTGTCTTTTTGTGCTGATACATATATTAATGCTATTTGCGCGCCAGCTCCTCGATCCATTGCCTCACGACAGGATTCAGATTGGCAGGATCGGCATGGATGAGACAGGTTGTGCGTTTCGTATCCTCCAGCTCCCGGATCGGAACGACGGTCAGCTCATTATCCTCAAGCAGCTGCTGGCGCATGTAGGATTGTGGAAGCAGCGTAGCGGCGCGGCAAGTATGGAGCAGACGCAGTATAGCCTCGAAGGAGTCGATCTCCATTCTGACATCAGGCTGTAGATTGTATTTGGCGAACAGCTCATCGGTTAATACCCGATACCAGGTTCCCTTGGAGAAGAGAATCATCGGGAAACCGTTCAGATCCTTGATCTCGAACGTCGCTTCTTGGCTTGTTACGACAACGCTCTTGGGCAGAACGAGCAGCAGATGATCCTCGAACAGCGGAACGCAGTGCAGCTGAGCATCCTCGATGCGGGAAGCTACGATAGCGATATCTGCTTTATTCTCCCGAACAAGCGTTACGATCTCATGGGTTTTTCCAGTGACTGCCTTAATATCGAACTCGGGATGGCTGGCATTGAGTGACTGAATGAAGTCAGGCAGAGTCGTCTGCAGGGTTGTTAAGCTCGCTCCTATTGTAATAGAAGTTCTGCCTGTAGAAGTATACTCTGATACCGTTTCCAGATACTTGCGATGAAGCTGCCGCAGCTCAAGCGCATATTCATACGTTAATTGGCCGATCCGAGTCAATTCTAGTCTTTTGCCGATTCTCCGGAACAGCTGAACGCCGATATCTTCCTCGAGCTTGGCAATTTTACGGGACAGTGCAGGCTGAGATAAATTAAGCACGCTAGCAGCTTTATTCATGCTGGAATACTCCACAATAGTGGCAAACATATGCAATTCTTCTAGCATAATGAATCGTTACCCTTCTTATGCGTAATTGTTATAATAAATTATGATAAATATGCAATTCCATTATAAGCTGAAAAGGAGTAGGATGTGAAGTGTGACTAATTCGTGTCAACTCCTGTTGACGGCATATTTTTACAGGGTTAAAATGTAAAATGGTTTTCAAAAAGAAATTGAGCATCCACAGTCTGGAAAGGAGAAGTATTAATGAAAGGAAATTCGTATTACTCGCGCAAGCTTCACTCGCTTCTTGGAGTGATTCCGCTGGGCATGTTTATCGTCGTACACGCACTGGCGAACTATCAGGCTTTTGAGCGGGGACCAGAGGGCTTCAGCAAAGGCGTTCATCTTATCAATAGCCTGCCAATTGTAACACTGCTGGAGATTGTCGGTATTTACATCCCGATCCTGTTCCACGGTATTTATGGCTTGTATGTCGCATACCAGTCTAACTCCAACACAGGACGGTTCAAATACGGCCGCAACTGGGCGTTCACCGCACAAAGGATTACAGGGGTTATTACCTTTATTTTTATTTTCTGGCATGTGTTCCAGACAAGGGTTCAAGTCTACTTGGGCAATATTTCGCATGAAGAGCTCGGATCGACGATGAATCAGATCGCGAACAATCCGTTATTCTTCATTTTTTATGTGATTGGTGTTCTAGCAGCAGTATTCCACTTCAGCAACGGCCTCTGGGCATTCCTTATTAGCTGGGGGATTACAATCAATGCTCGTTCACAAAAAATATCTTCATACATTTGTATGGTTATTTTCGTACTCGTGTCCGCAATGTTCATTCTTTCTCTTGTTGCCTTCCAAGGTGATGAGTTCAAAGAAGCAGCAAGCGCTGCAGTGGCATGGACAACTATCGGCTAGTTTTAAGACAAGGAGCGAATCGTTATGGCTAAAAATAAAATTATCGTCATAGGCGGCGGCCTGGCCGGACTAATGGCTACCATCAAAGCTGCGGAAGCGGGAGTGCACGTTGATCTATTCTCGGTCGTGCCGGTTAAGCGTTCTCATTCCGTCTGCGCGCAAGGTGGCATCAACGGCGCCGTTAATACAAAAGGTGAAGGCGACTCCCCGTGGGAGCATTTCGATGACACCGTGTACGGGGGAGACTTCCTAGCGAACCAGCCTCCGGTAAAAGCAATGTGTGAAGCAGCACCTGGCATTATCCACTTGATGGACCGGATGGGCGTTATGTTCAGCCGTACTCCGGAAGGCCTTCTAGATTTCCGTCGCTTCGGCGGCACGCAGTATCACCGTACAGCTTTCGCTGGGGCAACGACTGGCCAACAGCTGCTCTATGCTTTGGATGAGCAAGTGCGTCGCTGGGAAGCTGCGGGACTGGTTACGAAATATGAGCACTGGGAATTCCTTGGCGCTGTGCTGGACGACGAAGGCATCTGCCGCGGTGTATCGGCTCAGGATCTACGTTCAATGGAGATCCATACTTTCGTTGGTGATGCAGTTATTCTGGCATCCGGCGGCCCTGGCATTATTTTCGGCAAAACAACGAACTCTGTTATTAATACAGGTACAGCAGCGAGCGCTGTCTATCAGCAAGGCGTTCATTATGCTAACGGCGAGTTCATTCAGATTCACCCAACAGCTATTCCAGGCGATGACAAGAACCGTCTAATGTCGGAATCTGCTCGTGGTGAAGGCGGCCGTGTATGGACGTACAAAGACGGTAAGCCTTGGTACTTCCTCGAAGAGAAATATCCTGCTTACGGTAACCTTGTACCTCGTGACATCGCAACTCGTGAGATCTTCAGCGTCTGCGTAGACCAAGGGCTTGGCATTAACGGCGAGAACATGGTTTATCTTGATCTGTCGCACAAAGATCCGAAGGAGCTCGATGTGAAGCTCGGCGGTATCATTGAAATCTATGAGAAGTTTACTGGTGACGATCCACGGAAGCTTCCTATGAAAATATTCCCAGCAGTTCACTACTCCATGGGCGGCATGTGGGTTGACTACAACCAAATGACGAATATCCCTGGTCTGTTCGCAGCTGGCGAATGCGATTATCAATTCCACGGTGCTAACCGTCTAGGCGCTAACTCCTTGCTATCCGCTATCTTCGGCGGTATGGTAGCAGGTCCGAAAGCGGTAGAATACATCAAAGGGCTGAAGAAATCAGCTGAAGATGTAGCGTCCTCTGTATTCGATCGTGAGAAGAAGCGTCAAGTAGACAAGCATAACAGCATCACTAGCATGAACGGTACAGAGAATGCGTACGTGATCCAAAAAGAGCTGGGCGAATGGATGACGAACAACATGACGGTTGTACGGTTCAACGATAAGCTGGAGCAAACGATCGGCAAAATCAAAGAACTGAAGCAGCGTTACCGCAATATCAACATTAACGATGCGGCAAAATGGAACAACTCCAGCCTGGCCTTCACTCGCCAATTATGGAACATGCTTGAGCTGTCAGAAGCGATGACGCTAGGCGCATTGCTGCGTGACGAGAGCCGCGGCGCACATTACAAGCCAGATTTCCCTGAACGTAATGACGAGGAGTTCCTCAAGACGACCAAAGCGACATGGACTCCTGAAGGTCCACAAATCTCATATGAAGAAGTCGATGTTTCTCTTATTGCTCCGCGTAAACGCGATTATACTTCAAGCAAGAAGAAAGGAGACTAGATCATGGCCGGAACTACAGTTGCTACTAAAACAGTAAAGTTCATCGTTACTCGTCAGGACAGCCCAGATTCCCAGCCATATACAGAAGAATTTGAAATTCCATACCGCACGAATATGAACGTTATTAGCGGACTGATGGAAATTCAACGTAATCCGAAAAAAGCGGATGGAGCTAATACTGCACCAGTATGTTGGGAATCCAACTGTCTGGAAGAAGTATGTGGAGCTTGCTCCATGGTCATTAACGGCAAGCCGCGCCAAGCGTGCAGCTCGCTGATCGATCAGCTGGAGCAGCCAATTCGTCTAGAACCGATGCGTACGTTCCCTGTGGTCCGTGACCTCGTTATTAACCGTGAACGCATGTTCAACGCGCTGAAACGGGTCAAAGCATGGATTCCGATTGACGGAACGTATGATCTTGGACCTGGACCGCGCCTTGCAGAATCGAAGCGTCAATGGGCTTACGAGCTGTCCAAATGTATGACATGTGGTGTGTGCTTGGAATCTTGCCCGAACGTGAACGACCGGAACAGCTTTATCGGACCTGCTGCCATTTCTCAAGTTCGTCTATTCAACGTTCACCCGACAGGTGAGATGAACAAGGAAGAGCGTCTTGAAGCTCTGATGGAAGACGGCGGCATTGAAGGCTGCGGCAACTCACAGAACTGTGTGCGTTCATGTCCGAAAGGCATTCCGCTTACGACTTCCATTGCAGCAATGAACAAAGATACAACAAAGCATCTGTTCAAAAAATGGCTGGGCATGTAGTCAGCCTTCGAGTCGAGTCCTCCGCTTATGCGGGGGGCTTTTTTTATGGTAATAAGTTGATTAGTTGATCAAGCCTGAATAATGACAATGATAATTATTATCAATAATAAAATATAATTTATCAAATGTCAACTTCTCTGCCCCGTGATCATTGTCCGTCTTATTGGTGGGTTTGGAGCGTTGAGCGAAACATCCAAGGTCGTTTTCCGGCTTAGAGAGGGGTTCTGGTACATGATCTGGCTGCTTTTGTGTGATCTAAGGTCGATATAGAGCTTGTTGGTGGATTTAGAGCATCGGTTGTAACATCTAAGGTCGTTTTCCGGCTTAGAGAGGGGTTCTGGTACATAATCTGGCTGCGATAGTGCGATCTAAGGTCGATATTGAGCTTGTTGGTGTGTTTGGAGCGTCGAGCGAAGCATCTAAGGTCGTTTTCCGGCTTAGAGAGGCGTTCTGGTACATAATCTGGCTGCGATAGTGCAATCTAAGGTCGATATTGAGCTTGTTGGTGGGTTTGGAGCGTCGAGCGAAGCATCTAAGGTCGTTTTCCGGCTTAGTGAGACGTATGAGTACAGAATTTGGAGAATTTGGGTGCTAGAGGATGATCCAAGGTCGTTTTTGATCTTATTGGTGGGTTTGGAATGTCGATCGTACATCTAAGGCTGTTTTTCGGCTTAGTGAGGCGTATGAGTACAGAATCTAGGTGCTAGAGGGTGATTTAAGGTCGTTATTGATCTTATTGGTGGGTCTGGAGCGTCGAGCGAAGCATCTAAGGTCGTTTTCCGGCTTAGAGAGGTGTTTGAGTACAGAATCTGGGTGTTAGGAGGCGATCTAAGGTCGATATTGATCTTATTGGTGGGTTAGGAGCGTCGAGCGTAGCATCTAAGGTTGTTTTCCGGTTTAGTGAGGCGTTCTGCTTCAGTATCTAGTTGGGAAGGGCTAGTCTATGCTGTTAGCTGTCCTGCATTTGCATCTTCGAGGAGCTATAGATGCAGGACAAATAAAAAAAGCCGCTTGCGCGGCCTCCTCTATACTACATCCATTCTTCTCCCCACTTCTGAATTGACTCAATGACAGGCTGTAGCTCCCGTCCTTTGACCGTCAAATCATACTCAATACGTACGGGCATTTCTGGATATACGGTTCTTTTAATAATGGATTGAGCTTCTAGCTCCTTCATTCGATCAGTGAGCATTTTGTCGCTCATCTCAGGAATTTGTTCTTTGATTTCTTTGAATCGTTTCGGTCCGCCGAGAAGTACCCGAATAATTAAGCCAGTCCATTTCTTCCCCAAGACATCGGAGGCAGCTTCATACTTTGGGCACATTGTTGAATAATCCAACGCGATCACCCCGCTTTTTCTGTTTCTATTGTAGCATATTCACTTAGGAAAAGTAAGTGCAATTCCATCCAATGTCCTACAAACTATATAATATTTATTAACTTGACAAAAGTAAGTGACTTAACATAAGATAAATGTAACAGAGAGCGGCCGCTCGATTAAATACGATATGAGAGATGAAGGGTGAGGTTATAATGTTGGATGTAGGATTATTAATTATACGGTTGGTTATTGGCTTGTTAATGGTGGGGCATGGCGCCCAAAAGCTATTCGGATTATTCGGTGGTTACGGTGTGAAAGGCACTGCAGGGTGGCTTGAGTCGATGGGGCTCAAACCAGGTGTTCTAATGGCTATAGGTGCAGGGTTGACTGAATTGGTTGGCGGTATTCTATTCGCAGCCGGCTTATGGACGATAGTTGGCGCTATTCTTCTTATTGTTCCTATGCTGATGGCAATTATTAAAGTTCACGGAGCCAATGGCTTGTGGTCAACACAGAATGGCTACGAATATAATCTGGTGCTTATCGCTGTAGCGCTTGGCGTAGCCTTCACAGGCGCTGGAGAAATTTCCATTGATGCACTGCTTCAATAATTTAAATGCTTAACTGATTAGCGACTGCTTACTGATGATCGATGTCAGGAGGTGGTCGCTTTGCTTTTGGCAAAGGGGTTGTCCCTCGTAATTGAACAACAATTACTGAGAGACAACCCCTTTTGATGGTTCCATTACTATTGCTTACAAGCGGATAATGACAAGCCCAGCTATCGTAAGAGCGAAAGCTGCCCATTGTGGGGGCGTGAGCTTTTCTTGGTAGAAGAGGATAGATCCTCCTGCGACAACGAGACTATTGGTTGCGAAGATCGGGGCTGCCAGATTAGCCTGTCCCGTTGCGAGAGCAACAGCGTACAGCTGGAGTCCCGCATAAGAGAATACACCTGCAAGCAGGCCCAGCTTCATGCCCGTCCATGCCTTGCCGCGGTCAGCACCCAGCTTAGTCCGAGCGGCGAACCAGAGGAAGGATAGGCCATATCCGATGAAGAGGATTGGAGCGCTAGATAATCCAAGCTCCTCAGTAATCTTTAGACCGCCATTACGGAAGGTGAAAAAAAGAATCGCTGCCGCAACATAAATGAACCATTGTTTTTCTATAGTCGATCTACGCACTTGTTTTTTATACGAGATGAGGATAACAGCAAGCAGAAGAAGAATGATGCCTACTGCTTCATTGAAACCTAACGTTTCCCCATATCCTATAGTTCCGAGTGCAATGACCAGCACAATATTCATATTCGTTAGAGGGGAAGTCAAGCTAGCTGGGCCATAATCGAGCGCCTTCATGAACAAAGCATTGCCTAGCGCTGAGCCGGCACCGATGATTAGGCCCGCCAACCAGACGCGATAATCCAGCAATTCATATAAAGATTGTTCCACTGCTGAATGAATGCCAAAGCCTAACGTACCGGAAGCGTATAATCCTAGCAGCATAACGGAGGTTGTGCCTCCGCGCATTTGGCTTACCTTCATCCACCAGCCTGCGAGTCCGAACAGCAAAGCGCTGCCGACCGCTGTTGCCAGCCACATGATCCACCACTCCTATCGTTTTTGCGAAGCAAAAACGTCTTCGAAAGCATAAACTCTGTTTTTTGCGAAGCAAAAACGTCTTCGAAAGCATAAACTCTGTTTTTTGCGAAGCAAAAACGTCTTAGTAAGCATAAGCTCTGTTTTGCGAAGCAAAAAACGTCTTCGTAAGCCCGCAGTTTACAGGAGCTTTAAATTTGTTACACAAATGAAATAGTTCTGTTACGCTGCGAACACATTAATGGGCTATTATAATAAACAAGACCCCCTTTTAATATAACTTTTTGGACCCGTGATCGCACGGGTCCACTTTTTTTGTCCACCCATCCCACGAACAAGCCAATACCTGTAGAAAAAGGGCCATGCGACACCGATATTCAACCATCGGCAGAAGCACAGGCCCTTTTGCGAATAGATACATGACTTAGATAGGAACGATAATCTGATGGCGTTGACGATAGAATACCCATTGCTTGAAGCCAATTTCTTGTAGACGGCTGCGTACGAGCTCCCATTCATCGCCGACACGTGCTGGCACATGGGCATCGGAGCCGAAGGTGACGTTCACGCCGAAGTGAAGCGCCCGCTCTAGAATAGCATCAGAAGGGTACCAGCCTCCGACATCCTTTGTACTTCCTGATGTATTAATCTCGATAGCGACATCATGCTTGGCGATTACTCGAAGTGTCTCGTCAATGTCCTCTGTGGCAGGAATATCGGAGAACGCCGGATAATACCCCTTCATAGCGTCGATATGCCCTAGAATCTCGAACATGCCACTGCTTGCCGATTGTTGGATCAACTGATAGTAGAGCTGCTTCTCCTCAATGTGCCGCTTCTCCGAGAGTCCCTTCCAGCGATTGCGGTTGAAAATACTTACGCCGCTAACCTGATGCACGGAGCCAATAATATAGTCGAACGGCACATCCTTGTATGCTTCCTTATATTTCTCGATATGAGCGGGGAAAAAGTCGGATTCCATGCCGAGCAGGACCTCAATTCGACCGCTATATTGCTTCTTCAGCTTCAGAACCTCATCAATGTATTGCTTGAATCCACTAGTTGCCATAGCGATACCAGGGAAAGGCTGATCATGCTCGCTTCCGAAATATGGAGAATGATCCGAAATGCCGATAACCTGTAGTCCGGCATCTATCGCTGCAATAATGTAGTCTTCAATTGTCCCAATGGCATGTCCGCATCTCTCGTGATGAGTATGTAAATCGAATTTCATGTATAACCCTCCTTAAGTTTATCGAAGAAAAGCGACTAATATTCGTATTCACTTATTCGGTGCTGAAGAATTGAGCCTCTGGCATGCCTTTGAGGTCATTCAGAAATTGCTGCATGGCGGAATTCAGATAACGTCCTGATTTATATACGAGACCGACCGGATGACTGATTTCAAGCTCATTGACTTTGATCATACGCAGCGTCCCTTGCCGGAGTTCATTCGCGATAGACAGCTTGGATACGACTGCTGCGCCAAGGTTGATCTCAACCATTCGTTTGACTTCCTCACTGCTCGAGAGCTCCATTACAATATTAGGCTGCAAGTTGTATTTGCGTAAAATTTTATCCAAGAACCGTCGTCCGAGTGTATCTGGTGCAAGCATAATAATAGGAATATCTCTGAGCGCATCTACGGTAGTATGCGTAAGATGGCTCAATGGATGAGCGGGAGAGACAACTAGCTCGAATGTATCGTAATAAAGGACGGATGAAGCCACATTCGGATTTTTTTCCGTTAAATAAGTAATGCCAATATCAACGAAGCCATTCTCTACACTGGTCATGACCTGTGAGGACGGCATAGTGTGAATCGTTGTATTGATTAATGGGAATTGATCCTGGAAGTAGGACAGCACTCGCGGTAAAATTTGAATGGCGATAGAAGATGTTGTACCAAGAACGATATGGCCTTGCGGTGTTAGGTTCAAATCAGACAGCTTCTGCTTGAGCTCTTCTACGATTGTTAATATTCTCTCAGCGTGCTCAAGAAATACTTGCCCGTTGTCGGTCAGGGTTACTGGCTGGTTACGATCGATAAGAACGGTCTTAAATTCATCCTCCAGTGTCCGAATCTGTGCCGATACGGCAGGCTGCGTTAAATTAAGCAGTTCGCCGGCTTTGCGGAAACTCATCGTTTTGGAAATCATGAGGAGCGTTTCTAGCTGGCTAATATTCATTCCAATCCCCCCTTTGTATGTAAAAAAGTTCTCCGGGCAGTGGTAACATAACTTTTATTATAAAGGAAACAATGGGTTTTTAGCAAAATGTCCATTCTTCCATTCCATATTTCCAAATATGGAGGATATTCTATTCGAATGTCGAAAACGAGATAGTCGGAATTTTCAACAAATGTATCGACTTTTTACATAGCCAAGCAAGAACCGGAGCATTCACAATGTGAATAGGGAATCATATTGCCCTGTAGGGGACATGGAGAGGATGGTGCGACAGATGACAATACAATACAAATTTGATTGTGGACCAGGCCAAGCAGAGCCGGGCTATACGCAGGTGTGTGCGGATACATTGTATAATGACAAGCTGGGCTACGGATTTGATGGGAATGGCATTGTCAATTCACGGGATCGGGGTTTTCCCGATAAGCTGCGAGGATCGTTCTGCATACCGGTGGATGCCACATTCCTGATCGACGTGCCGAATGGCAATTACACCATTACATTAGTTATGGGAGATTCCATTGCACCCGCAACAACAACAGTGAAGGCAGGTCCGAACCGGATTGTGCTGCACCAGACATCTGCTTCGGCAGGTCAGTTCATCGTTCGCAGCTTTACTGTTCATGTGAATACGGGACAGCTGAAGCTGGCTTTTTCAGGCGTGGCTCCGCGCATTAACTCTATTGAGATTAAAGAGACGGTGCAGGCAACGACGATCTTTCTCGCAGGCGACTCTACGGTAACGGATCAAGACACATTCCCTTATGCGGGATGGGGTCAGATGCTTCCGATATATTTCAATGCAGACGTTGCGCTGGTTAACGAAGCCTACTCAGGCAGAAGCTCGAAGAGCTTCCTGGCAGAAGGCAGACTTCAGCCTATTCTGGATGCCATCAAGCCCAATGACTGTCTGTTCATTCAGTTCGGACATAACGATGAGAAGCCGGATGAAGAACGGGCGACGGACCCTTTTACAACGTATAAGCAATATTTGAACGTGTACATACAGGAAGCAAGGAGCAGAGGGGCGCAGCCTGTCCTGATTACTCCGGTGCATCGACGTAAGTTCAACGCAAGTGGTCAGATTATCGATACGCATGGTGATTACATTGTGGCGATGAAGGAGCTCGCGGAAGAACAGAATGTACCTTTAATTGATCTGGCTGCCAAGAGTAAAAGCTTGTATGAGGAACTCGGAGACGAACCGTCCAAGGCACTCTTCATGTGGGCTTACCCGGGAGAGTTCGTCAGCTTCCCAGAGGGTGCGAAGGACGACACACATTTTCAAGAAATAGGCGGTATTCGCATCGCGGGACTGGTTGCGGAGGGCATTCGTGAGCTGGATTTGGAGCCGCTTCAGTTGTACCTAAGGAAATTATAAGCGGAATTGTTCCTATTCTATAATGAATTGTAATGAGGCGATCCAACTCTTCAATGGTATACTATTATTATCCCGATTATATTGATCAGGATTACTAGTGGAATGGAAAGGCATGGTGAGCCCTATGGCCCAAATTTACAGCAATCTTACACAATTGATCGGCAGCACGCCGCTGCTCGAGCTTACTAACTATAATAAGAAGCATAAGATTCAAGCGAAGCTGATTGCCAAGCTGGAATATTTCAATCCTGCAGGCAGTGTGAAGGATCGTATTGGCTTTGCGATGATTAACGATGCGGAGGAACAAGGCAAGCTTAGCGAGGGCAGTGTCATTATCGAGCCGACGAGCGGCAATACGGGTATTGCCCTTGCGTTCGCGGCTGCGGCGCTTGGCTATCGGTTAATTATTATATTGCCGGATTCATTCAGTGTGGAGCGGAGAAAGCTGATGCTGGCACTAGGTGCGGAGCTAGTCCTTACACCGGCTGCCGAAGGCATGACAGGAGCTATCAACAAAGCAAATGAATTAGCCGCTGAGATTCCGAATTCATATATTCCGCAGCAGTTCAACAATCCGGCAAATCCTAACATTCATAAGCTGACGACAGCGGAGGAGATATGGAACGATACGGATGGTGAGGTTGATATTTTCATTGCAGGTGTCGGTACAGGCGGAACGATCTCTGGCGTTGGAGAAGTGTTGAAGGAGAAGAAGCCATCCGTTCAGATTATCGCAGTGGAGCCATACAGCTCTCCGGTATTATCTGGAGGGAGCCGTGGTGTTCACCAGATCCAGGGGATTGGAGCGGGCTTCGTACCAGGTAACTTCAACCGGGCAGTCGTGGATGAGATCTTCAAGGTCAAGAATGAAGATGCGATCAATACGACTCGCGAGCTTGCAAGAAGCGAGGGTCTTCTTGTCGGCATATCCTCAGGCGCAGCCGTCTATGCAGCAGCCGAAATCGCCGCCCGTCCAGAGAATAAGGGCAAGACTATCGTCGCTTTGCTCCCAGATACCGGCGAACGTTACCTCTCGACCAACCTCTTCGACGAATAGTAGCATTGTGTTAATGCACTTGTGCACTTGTGCACTTGTGCACTTATGCACTTGTGCATTTATGCACCTGAGGTTCGTGCCCAGCACCTGAACCTCGCTTTTGCTTCTACCCCACCAAGCCGCCTGGGATTTTGGGCGGCTTGGTTGTTTTGAACTTGGGGTGGTGGGGAGTGAGTGTGAAGGGGGAGAGGGGAGTTGTCTGGAAGAGCTTGCGTCCGCCTTTGTCCGACCTTTTTCACCTTATAGGTGGAATCAAAAAAAGGGCGGACAACAGCGGCTGGAAGATAACCCCCGTCCCCCGAACGCCGAACGTCCCCTAGCTAGCTCAAATCAAAACTAAAAAAGCCGCCCGAAAATCGAGCGGCTCCCCACTATAACCATTTTTTCTTCCGAAAAATCACCAGCATCCCAAAGCCCAGCACCAGCATGATGCCGAGCAAAATATACGATCCGCCCCGGAGATGCAAGCCGGGAATAAAATCAAAGTTCATTCCATATATGCCGGTAATGAACGTCAGAGGCATGAATATCGTCGTCATTGCCGTAAACACGCGCATAATCTCATTCGCGCGGGCCGAGATACTCGACTGATAAGCCTCTCGTAAGTTGCCCATGAGCTCTCGATACGTATCGAACGACTCAGCGATTTTGACGGCATTCTCATAGATGTCGCTGAAATACTTCTGCAGCTGATCATCAATAAGCTTCAAGTCGCGCTTGTTGAGGGTAGCGATCAGATCCTTCTGCGGACCGAGCACCTTTTTGAGCCATAGAATCTCACCGCGCAGACCGATAATCTCGTTCAGATGAGATTTCTTCGTGTTCATTAATATATCTTCCTCAAGCGTCTCGATTCGCGTATCGATTCGATCGCCTACGAGAAAATAATTGTCGACGACGAGGTCGACGAGATGATACAGGAAGTAGTCTGGGCGGCTGACCTCCTGCTCCCATAGAATGGGCTTAAGAGAACGAAGCTCATTAATCTTTTGCTTAGTAACCGTAATAATATAATGCCGACCTAGAAAAATATTCAATGCGCGAAGGAAGATTTCTTCGTCATCGAATCGAATGCTGTTGATTACTATAAAATAATGGCCTTCATGAATCTCGATCTTGGGCCGCTGTTCTTCTTCACTTAGGCAGTCTTCTACTGCCAGATCATGCATGCCGAATAACGGCTGCAGTACGGCCAGATCCTCGACATCGGCATCAATCCAATAAAAGCCTGTTGTCGCTGGATGCAGCGTTTGGTTAATATCATCAACGGTAGTGAATACACCGTTGTTCACGAGACGAATTTTCATCCGGGCTTCTCCTCTCTAGTTAACGGAGACTGCCGGATCACACGTGCAGCGGGAAGGGTTAGTTAACCCTGCTTCAGCCCGGTCACGAAAAGCTCCGGCAGCAGCCGTATTCGAATGTTGTCAGGCTTGGGTCGGTCGCCTTCCATGTCCTTAAGCACCCCTTTACACACAAATAGTTGAAATAATGGGACAATACGCTCACACTTTTATACGTATAATCCTTGTCTAGTATACTCCGGCTGCAGCTTTACATACAAGGATTAATACAAGGTATTTAACCTAAATCATCATATGCGAATAACCTTCTTGACGCGAATCGCAGAATCCATTAAAGTAAAAATATAAGTTGGATTCGAAAACAGAATAGATTTACTTTCTTATCAAGAGCAGGCGGAGGGACTAGCCCGATGAAGCCCGGCAACCGGCGTAAGCACGGTGCTAATTCTTGCGGAGGCATATTTTTTTATGCTTCTGGGAGATGAGAGAGGCGGAAGGCTTTTTCCAATGAGCATACGACCTTTTCTCACGCAGAAAGGGTCTTTTTTGCGTATAGAATACCGACTATATAGCAGAGGAGTGAATCATATGCCGATTAAAGTACCTGATCAATTGCCAGCCAAGGAGATTCTGAATAACGAGAATATATTCGTTATGGATGAGAGCACAGCTTACCACCAGGACATCCGTCCTTTGCGAATTGCCGTCCTCAACTTAATGCCTTCCAAAGAGACCACTGAAACACAGCTGCTTCGTCTAATCGGTAACACGCCGCTGCAGGTTGAGGTCGTTCTGATACGTCCCATTACACATACGTCCAAGAATACATCCTCCGAGCATTTGGAAACCTTCTACAAAACATTCGAGGATATCAAAGACGAATATTATGACGGACTAGTCATTACAGGCGCTCCGGTTGAGCATCTGGCATTCGAAGAGGTTAATTATTGGGAGGAGCTCAAAGAAATCATGGATTGGAGCGCTCGCAGAGTGACCTCTACCTTCCATATCTGTTGGGCCTCACAGGCAGGCTTGTACCATCATTATGGCGTACAGAAATACGATCTGGATGAGAAAATATTCGGCGTATTCCCGCACACGGTTGAGAAGCGCAATGTGAATCTGCTTCGCGGCTTCGATGAGCTGTTCCATGTACCGCAGTCACGTCATACTGAGGTGCGCCGCGAGGATATCGAAGGCATTGAGAAGCTTGATATTTTGTCGGAATCTGCGGATTCGGGTGTATATATTGTTGCCTCCAAAGATGGTCGTCAAATCTTCGTAAGCGGACATTCCGAATACGATCCTTTAACCTTGAAATATGAATATGATCGTGACGTGGCCAAAGGAATGAAGATTGATCTTCCTAAGAACTATTTCCCGGGTGATAACCCAGAGGCATTGCCTCTATCCACATGGCGTTCGCATGCGAATCTGCTATTCTCGAATTGGTTGAATTATTATGTATACCAACAAACGCCTTATGACCTAGGCGCTGGCATATAAGAGACAAAGGAGTGTATTGGGCAATGAAAATTGAGAGTCATTTGGCGCAAATCGGTTCCCAGAAGGAGCCTGTAACAGGTGCAGTTAGCTTCCCTATTTATCAATCAACGGCGTTCCGCCATCCTAAGCTTGGACAAAGCACAGGATTTGATTATGCGCGGACGAAGAGCCCAACTCGCTCAGTCTTGGAAGAAGCAGCGGCTTCGCTCGAATCTGGTGACGCAGGCTTCGCGTGTAGCTCCGGCATGGCTGCTCTTCAGACGGTATTCGCATTGTTCAGTCAGGGCGATCATCTAATCGTATCGCTTGATCTATACGGTGGAACGTACCGTCTGCTTGAGCGGATCATGTCGAGATTTGGTGTAACAGCTTCTTATGTAGATACGAATGATATCGATGCAATGTCTGCCCTCTGGCAGCCGAGCACCAAGGCTGTGCTTATCGAGACGCCAACTAACCCGTTAATGATGATTACCGATGTGGAACGGGTAGCTGCTTGGGCCAAAGCCAAAGGACTGCTAACGATTGTTGATAATACACTGCTTACACCTTTCTTCCAGCGTCCACTGGAGCTTGGCGCGGATATCGTTGTTCATAGCGCGACCAAATATTTGGGCGGACATAATGATGTATTAGCTGGACTAATCGTGACGAAGGGCAAAGAGCTGTCTGAAGAAATGGCTTTTCTTCACAATTCTATTGGTGCCGTTCTTGGACCTCAGGACAGCTGGCTGCTGATGCGCGGAATGAAGACACTAGCCCTTCGGATGGAGCGCCATCAATATAATGCGACGAAGCTGTCCGAATACTTGATGGAGCATCCAGCTGTAGAGGATGTCTATTATCCGGCATTGCCTCACCATCCTGGCCATGATGTACAGAGCCGGCAATCATCCGGCAATACAGGCATTTTCTCCTTCCGCTTGAAGGATGCCCGTTATGTAGAACCGATCTTGCGCCACGTTCAGCTCATTGCCTTCGCAGAGAGCTTAGGGGGAGTAGAGTCCCTGATGACCTATCCATCCGTTCAGACCCACGCGGATATCCCAGAGGAAATTCGCCAAGCTATCGGAGTAGACGACAGATTGCTGCGCTTCTCTGTGGGGATTGAGCACATCGATGATCTGATTGCAGATATGGGTCAAGCATTAGAGAAGGCGAAGCAGGAGATTGGGGAGGAATAGGGGAAGATGACAGACCGTACGAATAAGGAACAAATCGCCAAACGCAGCTTCGCGACGAAGCTCCTGCATTTTGGTGCAGAAATAGATGAAGAGACGGGCGCTTCGAGCGCTCCGATATTCCAAGCTTCAACATTCCACCAGAAGGACTTGTTCAACCCGCCGCAGTATGATTACAGCCGTTCTGGCAACCCGACAAGGGATGCTCTTGAGAATTATATTGCGCTGCTAGAGGGTGGAACTAGAGGCTTCGCGTTCGCTTCGGGTATGGCTGCGATCTCGACGACCTTCCTTCTGCTCTCAGCGGGCGATCACGTTATTGTGACGGAGGATGTGTACGGCGGAACCTACCGTTTCCTTACGACCGTCCTCTCGAGAATGAACATTGAGACGACCTTCGTAGATATGACTCAGCTCGATGAAGTGAAGGCGGCGCTTAAGTCGAATACGAAAGCTGTGTTCATGGAGACGCCATCGAACCCAACACTCAAGATTACCGACATTACGGCTACGACAGCATGGGCCAAAGAGCATGGATTGTTGACCATGCTCGACAATACCTTCATGACGCCTTATTACCAGCGTCCGCTGGAGCTCGGTGTAGACATCGTCTTGCATAGCGCTACGAAGTTCCTAAGCGGCCATAGTGACGTTCTTGCAGGTCTCGCTGTTACAGCGGACGAAGCATTGGGACGTCGACTGTACCAGCTGCAGAATGGAATGGGAACGGTGCTTAGCGCTCATGAGTCATGGCTCTTGATGCGCGGAATGAAGACGCTGCAAGCTCGCATGGAGCACAGCGAGAAGAGTGCGCAGAGGCTTGCGGAATGGCTGCAGAGCCATCCTGAAGTAGAGAAGGTCTATTACCCTGGTCTTGCAGATCACCCGGGCCGCGAAATTCATGAGAAGCAGTCTACCGGCTATGGTGCTGTCGTATCCTTCGACGTTGGCAGTGGAGATCGTGCCAAAGCGATGCTCAGCCGTGTGCAGCTGCCGCTAGTGGCAGTCAGTCTCGGTGCTGTAGAGAGCATTCTGTCCTATCCCGCGATGATGTCACATGCGTCCATGCCTAAGGAAGTTCGGCATGAGCGTGGTATTACAGACGGACTAGTGCGTTACTCCGTAGGTCTTGAAGATATTGATGATCTCATTGAGGATCTTGATGCTGCACTTCGCGGCTAACTGTCTCTAAAAGGGAGGAAAACGCGGCTGTCGCTACCGACAAGCCGTGTTTTTCCGTTATTAGCCTATTTTCCGAAGATGACGTAATGAAATGATATGTGATAGGATAAAGTGATGTTTACTATAGAACGGATGGATAAGGAGGTCTTGCGTAATGGCAACCGTAGACCAAATATTAGAAAAAGCGCTGCAGGGTGTTCGTATTACATTGGAAGAATGCGTCACGCTGTTCGAATCAGATGAAATTGAAAAAATGGGACATGTCGCAAATCAGCTGATGCTGAGAAGACATCCTGAACCAATAACGACTTTCGTAGTAGGACGTAATGTCAATTATACGAATGTCTGTGATGTATATTGTCGTTTCTGTGCATTCTATCGGGCTCCAGGCTCGAAGGAAGGGTATGTGCTTGAGAACCAGACGATATTGGATAAAATTCAAGAAACGATTGACGTTGGCGGAACAGAAATACTAATGCAGGGTGGCACAAACCCTGATCTGCCTTTTACTTACTATACAGATCTGCTTCGTGAAATTAAGCAGCATTTCCCTGATATCACGATGCACTCCTTCTCTCCAGCAGAAATTCAGAAAATGAAGGTCGTCTCAGACGGCTTGTCTCTGGATGAAGTAATCAGGCAGCTCCATGAAGCAGGCCTGGATTCGCTTCCTGGCGGCGGAGCTGAAATTCTGGATGACCGTACACGCCGGAAGATCAGTCGGATGAAGGGCTCATGGACGGATTGGATGGACGTGATGAAGTCTGCCCATCGTCATGGCATGAATACGACTGCAACGATGGTATACGGCTTCGGAGAAACGATGGAGGAGCGTGCGCTTCATTTGCTCCGCATTCGTGATGCTCAAGATGAATGTATCGCTAATGGCTATGATTCCAAAGGATTCCTTGCCTTCATCTCATGGCCGTTCCAGCCAGATAACACGAACATGAAGCGTGAGAAGGCTAAGCCCGAGGAATACCTGAAGGTTGTAGCTGTTAGCCGCATCATGCTAGATAATATTGATAACTTCCAATCCTCTTGGGTAACGATGGGACCTGAGATGGGTAAGCTGTCTCTATCCTATGGCTGCAACGATTTCGGAAGCACGATGATCGAGGAGAACGTTGTTTCTGCAGCGGGCACAACCCATAAAGTGAACATTGAATCGATTCTTCAATTGGTTCGCGAAGCGGGCAAAATTCCTGCACAGCGTGATACGAAGTATAATACCATTAAGATCTATAATGAGACAGATAAAGCTGAGCATGATTTTATTATGCAGAACTAGCACTTATATCTCTTGATTTACCCAGCGGATGGATGCGACTATGGTCGTGTCTGTCCATTTTTTATATATCCAAATATTTGCAGAAATCCCCTCCCCATGATCACTTCCCAATCTCTTCATCGTATATCCCTAACACCGGGGCCATATACTTATAAAGGGGAATGAAAGGGGTGAGCTCATGGAGCTGTTTACCGTAACACTACCTTCGAGTTTGGAGAGATCAGCAGCGAGCTTAGCTGCAAGAATGTCCGAATACACGAACACTGATTTACATATTGCAGCAGAAGATGAAGGGAAGGCAATACAGTTCAATCTTTTGGCTGATAACAGCATTTGCTGTGAGGCGATATTGCCTGATTTCAGATTGGCTGATCATAGCCCTGCGGTGTTTCGTTCCACTTCCAGAGCAGTAGCAGAATTTGTCGTAACCCATATGGAGACGCACATATTGTCCGTCATCATTAAACGAAAGTATAAGGATAATTACAAGCTAGATGGGCCAGTTATCGAAAAATATTGCCACGATCTGCTCCATGGATCGGAGTGGGATACGCTTGGCACCAAGTTCCTCGATGCTGACAAACAGCGCCGCAAGTCTAAGGTGGCTGATGAGGTTGATCGGTATTTGCAGGAGAACACCATCCTTCATTTAGAAGGTCTGACCACGTTCAGATTGGAGCCATACCGCAAGGAACTGTCGGAAATTGTTGAATATGCCCTTGATGAATATGTTCTGGATAAGCAGTATCAGGAGTTTATTTCACTTCTGAAATATTTTGTCGGATTGCAGGATTCGAAGGTTCCTGTCGTTCATCTCGTCCATAAAGGCAGCCATGACTTCGTCATGTACAACGAGACATTCCAGCTGTTCGAGCCTAAGCCTCATTCGGATCGATTAGTAGCGGAGATGCTTGAGACTGAGATGAATATTGAAGATATGGTCATCAGCTCGTTGATTGCGGTATGTCCGAAGCACATCATGATCCACACTAGGCAGCCGGATATGCAGGTCATTCGAACGATTGAGACTATTTTTGATAAAAGAGTGTCTATTTGCGCGCAATGTACGGCATGCAATCCAAGCTTTGAAGGAGTTAATAACGGCTTGATCCAGCCTTAGGGCATAGGGCATGGCTAACCTATTGACCAAACGCCGTTTGGCGGCTATAATGTTTCACATAACCAATGTGAACAGCAATGACAAAGACATGTACCTGCCGCAAGTGCTGGCCCAGAGAGAGGAAACTTGGCTGTAATTTCCTTCCGAGCATAAGCAGATATACCCCTTTGTAGCTGTGCAGTTGAACCAGGAAGCGAAGCTTTCTTATTAAGCTGCACCGGATGTCTCCGTTATCAGATCATTACAAGGATTGCTTGATATCTGCAACTTACGGGACGTCAATTGCAATTGAAGTAGGGTGGAACCACGGGTATTCAAGCACTCGTCCCTTTGCGGGATGCGTGCTTTTTTTGCGTTCATCCCGCGCCAAGCAGAACTAAGCTATTGCTTACGAAGCTTTGCTTCGCAAAAAGTCGAGGAGGATGAAAATGTCTATTCAAGTTAAATTTCCAGACGGTGCAGTCAGAGAATATGAGACTGGCACTACAATTGAAGAGGTAGCAGGCTCAATTAGCCCGGGACTTCGCAAGAACGCCATTGCAGGCAAGCTGAATGGTAAAGTGGTTGATGTATACACGGCTATCGATGCTGATGCAGATATAGAGATCGTAACTGTTGATTCTACGGAAGGATTAGAGGTGTATCGTCATAGTACAGCTCACTTGATGGCTCAAGCGATTAAACGTCTGTACAGCGATGCTAACGTGAAGCTTGGTATTGGTCCAGTTATTGAAGATGGCTTCTATTATGATATCGATATGGAGCATTCACTGACTCCTGAGGATCTAGGTAAGATCGAGAAAGAAATGAACAAAATCATTGGTCAGAATCTAGACATTCGCCGCCGCATTGTCAGCCGTGACGAGGCGCTTGCGATCTTTACAGAGCTGAACGATGAGCTTAAGCTGGAGCTGATCCGTGATCTGGCTGCGGATTCCGTCATTACGATCTATGATCAAGGCGAATTCTTCGACCTCTGCCGTGGGCCGCATCTGCCGTCTACTGGCCGAATCAAGTCGTTCAAGCTTCTGAGTGTTGCCGGCGCTTACTGGCGCGGTGATTCCAAGAACAAAATGCTGCAGCGTATCTATGGAACAGCATTCCCCAAGAAAGCACAGCTTGATGAGCATCTTCATTTCCTTGAGGAAGCGAAGAAACGTGATCACCGCAAGCTGGGCCGCGAGCTGAAGATGTTTACTTTCTCTCGTGAGGTTGGTCAAGGTCTGCCCCTCTGGCTGCCTAACGGAGCCAAGGTTCGCCGTACATTGGAGCGTTATATTGTGGATTTGGAAGAAAGACTTGGCTATGAGCATGTGTACACACCTGTTCTTGCTAACGTTGAGCTGTACAAAACTTCGGGACACTGGGAGCACTACAGCGAGGACATGTTCCCTAAGATGGTGCTTGATAATGAAGAGCTCGTGCTTCGCCCGATGAACTGCCCGCATCATATGATGGTGTTCAAGAGCGATATGAGAAGCTACCGCGATCTTCCGGTACGTATTGCTGAGATGGGTACAATGCACCGTTACGAGATGTCAGGCGCTTTGACTGGGCTGCATCGTGTCCGTGCGATGACTCTCAATGACGCTCATATCTTCTGTCGTCCGGATCAAATCAAGGAAGAATTCGCACGTGTCGTTAACCTGATCCGCAAAGTCTATGAAGACTTCGGGATTAAAGACTATCGCTTCCGTCTATCCTACCGTGATCCGCAGGATACAGAGAAGTATTTCCAGAACGATGAGATGTGGGAAATGTCGCAACGTATGCTGCGCGAGGTTGTTGAAGAGCTTGAGCTTCCGTTCTTCGAAGCAGAGGGAGAAGCAGCCTTCTATGGTCCGAAGCTGGACGTTCAGATCAAGACAGCACTTGGCAAGGAAGAGACGCTATCGACTGCACAGCTTGATTTCTTGCTGCCAGAGCGTTTCGAGCTTGAGTATATTGGCGAGGATGGCAAGAAGCATCGTCCAGTCGTTATTCACCGCGGTATTATCAGCACAATGGAGCGGATGACAGCATTCTTGCTAGAGAACTTTGCAGGAGCTTTGCCGCTGTGGCTGTCTCCTGTACAAGCTAAGGTCATTCCAGTATCGACTGCTTACGAGGCTTATGCTCGTGAAGTAGCAGAGAAGCTGCAGGAAGCGGGTATTCGTGTAGAAAGCGACTTGCGCAATGAGAAGCTAGGCTACAAAATCCGTGAAGCACAGCTGGAAAAAGCGCCGTACATGCTTGTTGTTGGCGATAATGAAGCACAGACTGGCTCCGTATCGATCCGCAAACGCGGTGAAGGCGATATTGGCGCAAAGCCAGTAGCAGAGCTGATTGAGCTGCTCCAGCAGGAGATTGCGACTAAAGCGATATAATCATTCATGCATAAAGCTTGGATCGTATGGGAAATATTCTTCTGAGGAGGAAGTAACCCACATGATCACAAGCTTTTTTGCTTACAAGCGTACAGGTATCTGCGTCATGCTGTTGACAATTCTCATGACAAGTACATCTATGGCGCATCCAAGCGCCGTCACAGCCACCGCCAGCATAGAAGAGCAGCAGGCAGTGAAGCCTGCCAAGCTGGCAGAAGAACAAGCAGTAACATCGGTCGAAGTCGTCGCGACTGGGTACACAGCCGGGTTCGAATCAACCGGCAAATCGCCGGGACATCCGCAGTATGGCATCACTTATTCTGGCGTCAAGGTACGACGGGGACAAGTGTCGACAGTAGCGGCGGATCCTAAGCTATTCCCGATCGGGACACTTCTTTATATACCCGGATATGGTTATGGCGTCGTGGCTGATACTGGCTCCGCCATTAAAGGTCACCGACTTGATCTGTATTTCGAAACGATTAAAGATGTATATGCGGAATGGGGTAAGCGCAAGGTTGCCGTTCAGGTGCTGCGCAAAGGGTCAGGCAAGCTGTCTCAAGCCTGGTTGAACCAGATTAATAGTGTGGTAGAGGCAGGGAAGCCGATACCTCAAACCTACTTGGAATCGTAAGCCAAAGCGCATAATAACATTCGCAGATGCCATACTATCCATGGAAGGTGAGGTGGACAATATGGCAAAGAACAAGAATAATAAAGCTAAGAAGAGCGGTCAATTTAATGCGGAGTTCGCTGAAGAGTTCAACCAAAACAATGCATCAAGCAAAGCGACCAACAATGCTTCTCAAAATGCTCAAAAGTAATGTCTGAAAATAAAGGTTAGGCAGGAAGAGGAACCAGCTGCTCATTGTTGGTTTCTCTTTCCTTTTGTCGAACCCTGCTATATAATGTAGGAAAATATTCCATATAAGGTGGGGAGCGAATGAGTCCGCTGCGCTGGTTATCCCGTAGCAATGCTGCTTCTTCGAAGACGAGCATTAGCACAGAAGAATACTCTCGCATGAGCCTGCTTATGAATGAGTCTGTCGTCCTGTCAGATCAGTTGAATGCTGTTGTTGATGAGGTAGATGCCTCCATCGAGCATTTGACCACAATTGCTGACTCTTCAGCTGTTCAAGAGAAGACGCTGCGTACGAGAAGTGAGCAAGCCATGTACAAGATGGAGGAAGCATTCGCGGCATTGCAGGAGGTTGCGTCAGCAGCTGAGCAGATAAGCGGTGCCTCTACCTATCTACAAGTGAAAAGCCAGGAAACGAAAGACATCGTAGTGGATGTATGCCGTTCGCTGACGAACACAGATCAAGTGATGAATGATTTACATACACAGAATAAAGCGATGGAGCAGCATATTCATCAGCTTATTGAACAAACCTCACATATCAATGAAATCAATCATTTTATTCAAGAAATCGTATCCCAAACCTCACTATTAGCTCTGAACGCATCTATTGAGGCGGCTCATGCAGGGGAATATGGCAGAGGCTTCGCGGTCGTTGCGCAGCAGATCAGGAAGCTTGCTGAGCAGAGCCACGAGGCTGTTACCCGTTCCTCTCATATGGTGGAGCAGATCGAGAGCGGTGTGAAGCTAGTCGTTGAATCCGTAACAACTGAGAGAACGGCGGTAGATCGCGGTGTCGCTGAGATGGCTGTTAACAAGCAGCGTATGGACCTCATTTTTTCCCGTATTAATGAAGTGAATGAACTGGTCGATCAGACTCATACCTCCAGCCGTCAACAGACAGAGCATATGACAGGTACGACAGACATGCTGAAGGAGGTTGTCGACTCCTTCAATGAAACGCTCGTCAGTGTAGATCATACGCTGCAGATGACGGATAAACAGCGTGAGCAGATAGGGAAGCTGAATCGCATTGGCCGTAACCTGCACAAATCCTCTACGGAGCTGACGAAAGCGATTGATCAGGTTGGTGCGAAGCGAATGGATAAGACAGTCAGCGCGGAGAGCATAGCTGCTACGCTAGAATGGCTGCATACAGCGGCAGGGCACAAGGACTTCGTTACACTGGACAGCCAGCAGCATCAGAGAAAGCTGACAGAGCTGTTGAAGTCCAGAGGAGATATTGAAGCGATATGGTCGAATAAGGATGACGGCTCTTTCGTATTCTCGCTGCCTGAGGCTGGGCTTCTTAACGCCAAAGGGCGGGAGTGGTGGAAGCGTGGCATAGCGGGGCAGTCATTTCAGTCTGAGGTGTACATCTCTGCCATTACGAAGCAGCCATGCGTCACGATAGCAGTGCCTTTGCGTGGTGAGGGCGGTAAGGTGATTGGTGTTATTGGGGCAGATATTTCCATTCCTTAATTCGAAAAAAAAGTTTTCAAAGCATAGCTGTTTATTGTATGATTAGATGTAAGAATTAATCACACGATAAGACAGGTGAACTCTCATGACAGATCCTATAATACAAAAAAGCTATTCATCCGTTCAGCATCGTAAAGCAGCTGAAGTACTGCCCTTCGTAGAAGCATACGTGACTAAGAAAGAACAGGAAATAGTGGAAATCGAACAAATGGTTGAACGTTATGAGAAGCGCCGTCTGAAGGAAGAGCGTGCATATCAGTCCATGTCGACGCTTCGGCGGATGTTATCGGGCAAGAAGCCGGATCATCATTTGGCTGTCGAATATATTCATTTTGTGAAAAAGCCGATGGAGAAGGTGCGCGCACTCCGTCTTGAGATCGAGAGTGCACGAACTATCCAGAGTGGAGCCGCACCAACAGACATGGTGTCCGTGTCATTGGATCTTGCTGATGAAATGAATACGTAATAAATGAAAAGCTGCCCCGCTCGTTAGAGCGGGGCAGCTTTTTTTGGAGTGATATTAGTTAGTTGCCGTTTTTGATGCGATCAATGTCAATGAAATCACTGTCTTGGCTGTAGGCAGGCACACCATGTATGCCTACATCAAGACCAATAAGCTCTTCGTCCTTCGATACTCGTACAGGCATTACTCGGCGAATAAGCCACAGAACACCCCAAGTTATAAGGAAGCCCCACGCCGATACTGTAACGAGACCAAGAGCTTGGACACCTAATAGGTTCCACCCTCCGCCATAGAATAGACCGTGATAGCCTTGGCCAACTCCGGAAGACAGCTCAGGCATGGCGAATAGACCTACTGCGAGTGTGCCTAAGCTGCCGCTGACGCCATGAACAGCGAACGCGCCGACGGGATCATCGACACGCTTGCTCTCAAGAAATTCAGTCGCGAGCACCATGGCAATGCCGCATACCGCCCCAATGAGAATGGCAGCGCCGTCTGAGACGAAAGCGCAGCCTGCTGTTATGCCGACAAGTCCTGCCAGTGAACCGTTGATGACCATCGGCGGGTCGGCTTTTTTGTAGCGGAACATAGTAAATAGAATACAAGTAGCTCCGCCAGCTGCAGCCGACAGCATCGTCGTTACAGCAATATGCCCGATCGTAACGTTCGTTGCGCTGAGGGTGCTGCCTGCGTTAAAGCCGAACCATCCGAACCATAGGATGAATGCTCCTACGGAAGCGAGCGGGAGATTGGAGGGGGATACGATATTGACCTTACCCTCAGCAGTGAATTTGCCAATCCGCGGCCCGATGAAGATGGCTGCCGCCAATGCAGCGAAACCACCCAAAGCATGAATAACGGCAGAGCCTGCGAAGTCGATCATGCCAAGCTTGCCAAGCCAGCCTCCTGTGGACCATACCCAGTGTCCTGCAAGTGGGTAGATCATCCCTGTCATCGCTATGGTTAAGAGAATATAGGCGCGGAAGTGAATGCGCTCTGCGACCGCTCCTGATACGATCGAAATAACGGCAATAACGAATGCGCACTGGAACAGCCAATATGTTTCATGAGTAATATTCAATACAATATGAGAGAGATCGCCATCAAGCAGGAAACCAGTTGTACCGATGAGCCCGCCGGCATCTTGTCCGTACATAAGGGCGAAGCCGAAGAAATAGAACACGAGCGCACCGAATGCGATATCTACGAAAACCTTCATTATAATGCTCACGGCATTCTTCTGTCGGACGAAGCCTGCCTCCAGCAATGCGAAGCCGCCCTCCATTAGCAAGATCATAGCTGCCGTTAAGACGACCCAAATGGTATCTAATCCTCTGGATAGTTCGGAAATATCCATCTTTTCAACCCCAATTCAGTAGTAATGGTGTGAGTTTGTTTCATTTATTATCTAATCCGTTCATCATTATAAATAGTTGAAGTGAGCTATGTCAACGCTTCAACGTTACCTTATATGACTCATGTTAGGTTTTCTTGAGGCGGGGCGAGGTGTCCTCGGTCTAGAGACGGATAAACAATTCAATCGAGCGTCCCTTTCTTAGAGAGAATGTGTTAGTTATACTTAGAATAAATAAGAAGCTATGTAAGCAGGCAGGGAGTTGAATGGGATGAATGGGAGTTTCTTTAATCGATTGCTAGCCGGTGTGGTCGTCATCACTGTAGGTGTCCTTTTTTTACTTAGACAGCTAGGTCATCTAGAGTTTGAGGTAGACCTCGGCTACATTATTTCCACATATTGGCCAGTCATCTTGTTATTCGTAGGGCTTCAAGGGATCGTTGCAGGACGCTCTGCTGGAGCAGGCTCAGGCTGGTGGGGCGCAATGCTGATGCTGATCGGCTTCGTGTTTCTAGGCCGGAATCTGGATTGGTTCGACTGGTCTATCGGCGATATTATTTCTTATATTTGGCCAGTTGCTATTATTTTAATCGGAGTCAATCTGATCAGAAAACCACGCAGGAAGCATCATGCTCCTCCTCAGGATGAGTGGAAGTCCTACGGTGCTTATACGGATACGAGCGGCAAGGTTCCACCAGCGCCGCCGCTTCATCCTGACCCGACTAAGGCTGGTATTTCGCTGGAGAAGGACATGAACAAGGAGACAAATCAGCAATACGTCAAAGAAGAGAATGCACAGGAACAGGACTGGGAAGGCATTCCGCCCCATAATAAATGGTATTATCAGTCCAAGCATCATCACAAGCATAATGATTGGACAGAGTGGTGGAATAACGATCCGAAGGCTCAGACGAGATCAGGGTTTATTGGAGATATTCATATCGGACATGACTATTGGGAGCTTAAGCCGCTTAATATTTCGCATTTTATCGGTGATACAGTCATCGATTTAACGAAAGCCCAAATCCCTCTGGGTGAGACGAGAATCTGCATCTCTTCCTTTATAGGGGATGTGAAAATCTACGTGCCCAACGACTATGAGGTTGGTATTCAGGTTATCTCCAGTGCCTTCGTAGGTGATGCCAAGATATTGGGGCACAAAGAAGGCGGTATTTTTAAAAACATGAATATTCATTCCCCTTCCTATATGGAAATGGACAAGAAAATTAAGCTCGTTGTCAGCACCTTCATCGGCGATGTCCGTGTAACGAAGGTGGGTTAACGCTTATGATGGTAAGGTTTCTTCGCAGCGGCAAATGGGAATTGATTGCAATGTTCGTTATGTCCTCTCTCGCCTCCCTATGTGCCGGATGCGCAGTGTGGATTGGGTTGTCAGATGAAGCTAGTCAGACGGAAGTGCGGCTTGGTGCCGCCTCCGTCTTTCTGCTTGTCAGTACAGCGTTCGGCTATTGGGCGGGGCAGCGGATTCAAAGACGCGTGGATACGATGCAGCTAGCGCTGAAGCAAGCGATTAACGGCAATTTTGAAGTAAGAATTACGGAGAATGGCCATTTTTCATTCATGGAGCTATACCGGGAATTTAATGAGCTTGCCGAGAAAATGGAAGAGCGGCTGACTTGGCTGCAGAAGACTGGGGAAGAAAGCGTATTGACGGAGGCAGCCTCTAATGAAGCGGCTGTCCTTGAGGAGCGCAAACGGCTGGCGCGTGATCTGCATGATACGGTGAGCCAGCAGCTTTTCGCTATGCATATGTGTGCTTCCTCTCTTCCGAAGCTGCAGGAAATCGACCCTGAGCGTGCAGCTTCCGTGCTGGAGCAGCTTATCCAGATGTCGACACTCGCACAGAAGCAAATGAGGGTATTCATCGCACAGCTCAGGCCAATGGAGCTGGAGGGCAGAACACTGCAGGAGGCGCTGGATAAATGGTTTCCTGATTACTGCCGTCAGAATGGCTTGCAGGGTGCAATGGAGTTTCGGCTTACCGAGCCCTTGTCTGAAGCGAAGGAGCATCAGCTGTTCCTTATTGTTCAGGAGGCGATGGCAAATGTGGTTAAGCATGCGAAGGCGGATAGTTGTACACTCACGATCGCCGATAATGAGCGTCAGATCGTGCTTAATCTGCAGGATGATGGTGCGGGCTTCCGTGTTGATGAGGTGAAGCGCGGCTCTTATGGATTGTCTACGATGCAGGAGCGAGCCCAGAAGCTTAGCGGTTCAACAGAAATTATCAGCAAGCCGGGCAGCGGGACAAGGGTTAAGGTAACGATACCGAAAATGCGGGGAGTGGAGCAATCTTGAGCGAGTTGGAAAAGATGAGAATTATGATTGTGGATGATCATGATATGGTTAGAACGGGTCTGCGCACCTACTTGATGCTGGAGCCGCGGTTCGAGGTTGTTGCTGAGGCCGGCAGTGGTCAGAGCGCGCTTGATCTGCTGGAAGCAGGTATTCCAGCCGGGCAACCGGAGCTTATCCTGATGGATCTCATGATGCCTGGTCTTGATGGTATTGCAACGACCAAGCAAGTGATAGCCAAATACCCTGATATGAAGATCGTCATGCTGACGAGCTTTCTCGAAGATGAGAAAGTATACGGAGCTATTGAGGCGGGAGCAGTCAGCTATGTTCTGAAGACTGTTTCTGCAGAAGAGCTCATCTATGCCATGAATGGAGCGTTCAAAGGAATGCCAGTCATGACAGCAGATGTGTCCCAGGCTCTAACAAGAGGACTTCGCCAACGCACGGCCCAGTCGGGTGACGAGGGATTGACGGAGCGGGAGAAGGAAGTGCTGCTGCTCATTGCGGAAGGCCGCTCGAATAAAGAGATTGGGGACGAGCTTCATATTAGTATTAAGACAGTAAAAACTCATGTCAGCAATCTATTGATGAAATGCGAGTTGGAGGATCGAACGCAGCTTGCTGTGCTTGCGCATCGCAAAGGCTGGGTGAAGAACACATAATCCGCCAATAGCAGGGTCATACTACCTTTTATATAAGGCATACATAAAAGGAGTGTGATCGTCATGATGCCACTATCATCAAGCTTGGAATCGAGTGAGCATACCTTCTCCGAGACGAGGAATATGCTCGAGCAGCACCAATTCGCGCTCGGTGGAGATTGGGATTATACGCATGGATCATTCGACCGTTATCTGGATGAAGCACATAAAGTATGGCTTCGAATCCCCTTCGAGGTCATCAACGGACATGTGGATGATACAACGGAGGACAACTCCGCGCTTATAAGGCTTGGAACCCCCTATGTATTGAAGCATGTCTATCATGAAGGCAATGATGATGAGGCGTCCGTACGAGTACTCGGAGCGCTGTTCGACCAATTTCAAGCGCCATTAGATCCGGATGCTCCCATTGAGCCCAAATGGATTGATGAGGCGAAGGGGAAGCTGTCTGACGTAGAAACGCTTTTTGCAAGCCTTTAAGGGCTTATAGGACAAACTCTCTATTAGAATATGGGGAGTTTTTTCTTTTTTTAGGTCATAGTGATTAGTGCCATTTGTCTGAAAAGCCCAGTTTTTTTATTTTCGTTTAAATTCCTTTTAAGTTTGTTTTAAGGTAGAATGTGCATGATAGGTATACAGACAAATGATTCGGCAGCCGTGATTGCGTGAGGTAGGCTGCTTCGTGAATATTCGAGGAGGAAACGGACATGAACGATCAGAACAAAAAAGATGGATATGATGATTTCTTTCAAAGCCGTGAAGAAGGGGAAGCGAGAAAAGAGCAGCATGATGCTGCTAGTGAGAGCGACCACAGCTCATCTGCAGCAGATACGCAGGGCAAGCCTTCTTACTACTATTCATATGGTCCTTTTAAAGCGGGTTCTCAGGATGAAAGGGCATCTTCAACTTCATCTCCAACTGCTTCTAATCAAGAACCATCAAGCGATGAGCCATACTCTTCTGGCAGATCCTACACACAGCAATCGCAATCGGCATTCGCACAGCCTAGCGGACAAGAACAGCAAGCACAATCGGCAGAGCAGGCCAATCCTTTTGAAGTAAATACGCCACCGCAGCTCAAGCCTTTCAGGCCTAATCAGCAATCGGCCAAAGGAAGCTGGCAGGTTCGTGAACCACGTCGGAAAACGTCCTTCAAGGCGATGTTTGCTTCTTTCCTGGCAGGTGTGGTTGTTGTCGGCGGGCTTATGTATACGGCGGATACCAAAAACTGGTTCAGCGATAATGCGACAGCTACGACTACTCAGCAGGCATCCTCTGGGACAGCCGTTAATGGGTCTACTGCACAAAGCAATGCTGGTGCCGCGGTAACGGCAGCACGGCCGGATAACATTGCCCAGCTGTTCGAGACGGCGAGTCCAGCTGTTGTCAAAATTGAGACCTACACGAATCCGAGCAGTCGGGGCAGCAGCAGCGGCAGTATTCTAGATGATCCATTCTTCCGTCAGTTTTTCGGTGAGGAAGCACCACAAACGCAGCAGCAAGAAGAGTCTGACAGCACGGATATGCAGGCAAGCGGAATCGGAACCGGCTTCTTCTTCGAATCTGATGGATACATTCTGACCAATCAGCATGTCGTTGCAGATTCCGATAAAATCGAAGTAACCGTTCAAGGCTACGATAAGCCGTTAACAGCAGAGCTTCTCGGTTCCAGCGAAGAGCTTGATCTAGCGGTTCTGAAGGTAACGAGCGATAAGGCCTTCCCTACACTTCCGCTTGGTAATTCCGATAATATTAATATTGGGGACTGGGTTGTTGCCATTGGTAACCCTTATGGCTTCGATCATACGGTAACGGTAGGAGTGCTAAGCGCCAAAGAACGTCCAATTGACATTCAAGACGGACAATCTACTCGCAGCTATGAGCATTTGCTGCAGACCGATGCTTCGATTAATCCAGGTAACTCCGGCGGCCCATTACTTAATGTGAACGGCGAGGTTGTAGGGATCAACACAGCTGTCAGCTCACAAGCGCAAGGTATTGGATTCGCGATTCCGACTAGTACCATTCAAGAAGTGCTCGATAACTTGAAGAACAATGTAGAGGTTCCTAAGACCCCTGTTCCATTCATCGGTGCTCAGCTAGGTGATGTAACGGAGGATATAGCGAGCCAGCTTGGAATGGATAAGGCTGAGGGCTCTATCGTAAGCAATGTCTACTATAACTCTCCAGCTTATCTTGCTGATCTGAAGCAGTTCGATGTCATTGTCGGCATAGACGGCAAAAGCTATTCATCCACACAGGCGTTAATCGATGCCATTCAGGCTAAGAATGTTGGGGATAAAGCAGAGCTCAATATTATCCGCAAAGGCGAGAAGCTTAATCTAGAGGTTGAAATTGGCGATATGAATAAGTTCAACGCTGAATAATCGATTGTTGGATCGTAAAAGAAGCGCAGAGTGCGGCATGCTCTGCGCTATTTTTCTGAATGCAGAGAGAGAAGTATATCATTTATTGGAGGGTTATTCATGAGATCACATATCGTAGTAGTAGATGATGATGATAAAATTATTTCTTTATTAAGAAGAAGCCTAGCGTTCGAGGGTTATGAGATAAGCACAGCGAGCAATGGGCTGGAGGGCTTGAAGGTGCTAATGACAGCAGAACCGGATTTGCTCATTCTGGATGTCATGATGCCTCAGCTAGATGGCTGGGAAGTGTGCAGACGGGTAAGAGAGAGTGGAAGCACCGTTCCGATTCTGATGTTGACTGCTAAGGATGATATTACAGATCGGGTCAAAGGGCTGGACACAGGGGCTGATGATTATTTGGTTAAGCCGTTCGCGCTGGAGGAACTCCTTGCACGGGTAAGGGCATTGCTGCGGCGTAAGAGCGACAAGATTGAGGAGAATAGCAGCAAGATCGTCTATGAGAACTTGGCGCTGGATCAGGACTCCCGTGAAGCGATTCGCTCCGGCCGCCGTATTGAGCTGACTGCGAAGGAATATGATCTGCTGTTATTGTTCATGAACAATCCTCGCAGAGTACTGACGAGAGATTCCATTATGGAGAAAATCTGGGGCTATGACTTCAGCGGGGAGTCGAATGTGCTAGAGGTTTATATTGCGATGCTTCGTCAAAAGCTGGAGGAAGGCAACGAGAAACGAATTATTCAAACGGTGCGCGGCACCGGGTATGTGCTGCGCGGAGAGGGCTGATTAGTCATGACGATTCGGCTTCGTCTTACTTTATGGTATTCTTGCTTATTGGCAGCGACGCTGATCGTGTTCGGCTGTGCGATTTATTTTTTCGTAAACATTAATACTTATGGGGATATGAAGGATTCTCTTCGCAAGTATGCGGAAAACTATAATGTTGTGAAATACGAGAATGCCTTGAATCAGCTTGATCTGGAGCTGCAAACCAAGTCGAACTTTTATGAGAAGGATTTCTATGTTCAACTGGTCAATTATAAAGAAGGCGTTATTAAGGCATCATTGGGCTTAACTGCCAATAATATTCGTTATCCAATACCAGAAGCTGAGACGAATCCTGATTATGGGTACGAGAAGGTCAAAATCAAAACAAATACTGGAGAGGTTCCATTTCTCATCTATCAGCAGCCGATCTATAACAACACCAAGGATGGCGCATTAATTGGGCTATTGCAGGTTGGGACGGTTGTTGGCAGTGAAGAGAATTATTTGGCCGGTCTTCGGTATATTCTAATCCTCTCATCAGTGATGGTGCTGTTCATTGCGTTCACGGTCGGTCTATTCCTGGCTCGCCAAGTTCTGCGTCCAATCGAGCGTGTGATTCGATCGACAGAGCAGATACAAGGAGGCTCCGATCTCAGCGTTAGAATTCCTATGGAGGGCCCTAAGGATGAGATTGGCAGGCTGGTCTATACCTTGAATGTGATGCTATCGCGGCTGGAGAATGCTTATAACGTGCTCGATGAGTCATATAAGGCACAAAGACGCTTCGTTTCAGATGCATCGCATGAGCTGCGGACGCCGCTCACAACGATTCGAGGCAATATCGAGCTGCTGCAGCGGATGTGGACGAAGTCGCTTGATCCGCATGCTGTAGATGGCATTGTGTTAGGCTTGGATGATCAGAAGTGGGAGCTGTCTAATGAGGCGATGCAGGATATTTCATCTGAAGCAAGGCGGATGTCTACGCTTGTTAACGATCTGCTGGCGCTTGCCAGAGCGGATGCTGGCTACTCGATGGAGAAGCAGCAGCTGGATATGCTGACGGTAGTAGAGGAAGTTGCGCGAAGAGCGCAACTGCTCCCTCGTGATGCAGAGTGGATTGTAGATGACTTGTCTGCCCTTGTGGATACGAGAGTATATGGCAATCAGGATTATTTGCAGCAGCTGCTGTTTATTTTCATCGAAAATGCCTTCAAGTATACGCCTAACGGCTATATTGAATTGAGTGCTAAGCGCAAGGATGACCAGATTGGAATTATGATCAGGGATACGGGTATCGGGATGAATCCAGAGGAAGTTCCCCATATATTCGATCGCTTCTATCGGGCTGATGAATCTCGTGGGAAGACTATAGGGACGGGGCTCGGCTTATCGATTGCCAAATGGATCATTGATGAGCATAGAGGCTCTATTGAGGTCACGACACGGGAAGAAGAGGGGTCCGTATTTACCATATGGCTGCCGATAGACTTTTCTGTCCAGCCTGATTCGATTATAATGGAAAGAACAGATCGAATCGAAGGCGAATAGCCGCTCGGTCGGAAAGCAGGTGCAGTAGATGGAAATTGTCAAAATTTCACCTCGGGGTTATTGCTACGGCGTTGTCGATGCGATGGTGCTCGCGCTCAATACAGCCAAAAACTTAGATCTTCCAAGGCCTATTTATATTCTCGGTATGATTGTTCATAATGCGCATGTGACGGATGCATTCGAGCAGGAAGGCGTCATTACGCTGGATGGCGAGAATCGCCTGGAAATATTGGATCAGATTGAGAAGGGGACAGTCATCTTTACCGCCCATGGCGTATCTCCAGAAGTACGCAAGCGGGCTCGTGACAAAGGATTGTCAGTAGTTGATGCAACTTGTCCAGATGTAACGAAGACACATGATCTGATTCGGGAGAAGGTAGCCGAGGATTATCATATTATTTATATCGGCAAGAAGAATCATCCTGAGCCAGAGGGTGCCATCGGCGTTGCGCCGGATCGCGTTCATCTTATTGAGCATGAGGAAGAGATTGCTTCGCTTCAATTATCGCATGACCGTATCATTATTACGAATCAGACCACGATGTCTCAGTGGGATATTCGGCATATCATTAGCCGGCTTCTGGAGAAATTCCCTACAGCTGAGGTTCACAATGAAATCTGTCTAGCTACACAAGTGAGACAGGAAGCTGTGGCTGGGCAAGCAGGACAGGCACAGCTATGTATCGTAGTAGGAGATCCTCGCAGCAATAACTCGAATAGGCTTGCTCAGGTTTCGGAGGAGATTGCTGGTGTAACCGCCTATCGCGTAGGGGATGTATCCGAGATTAAGCGGGAATGGCTAGTTGGTGTGGAGCGGGTAGCTGTCACCTCAGGTGCATCTACACCTACTCCGATTACGAAGGAAGTCATCCAATATCTGGAGCAATATGATAACAAGGACCCTTCCACTTGGGAAATTAAAAGAACCGTCAATATGAATAAATTGCTGCCTAATATTCGCGTGAAAACGAATACAACAGCAGAAACAACAACCTCATAATGATAAGACAGAATGCCGCATCCTAGATGTCGGCATTCTGTTTGTTTATTGGATGTCTGCTGGTTAATTTTTGACTTGACGAGAGCAAGGCTCATCATGTATATTTACTTTAGCGATTAAAAGCATAAAAGCCACAAAGCATAAAAGCTTAAAAGCATACAAGCGTTGAAGTGAAGAAGAGGAGAGATAACGATGATCGTAATTACAAGTCCACATATCACTGAGGAAAGAATCACAGAAATCGTCCAGCAGATTGAAAAAGCAGGTGTGCAGCCGCATGTATCGAGAGGGACGGATCGGACAGTTATCGGAATTATCGGTAATGCCAAGCCGACGTTGGCCGAGCATCTTCGTCAAATGAAAGGCGTCGAGAATGTAATCAAAATCTCCAAATCCTACAAGCTGGCGAGCCGTGACTTCCACCCGGATGACACAATCATTGATATTAAAGGGGTCAAAATCGGTGGCAGCAATCTTGTCATTATGGGCGGTCCTTGTGCAGTTGAAACGCCAGAGCAGATTGATGAAATTGCTCGTCTGGTCAAGGCAGCAGGCGGACAGGTGCTTCGTGGAGGTGCGTTCAAGCCTCGTACGGGTCCTTACAGCTTCCAAGGGGTTGGGGTTGAAGGCCTTGTTATGATGGCTGAAGCGGGCAAAAAGCATGGCCTTCTGACAATTACAGAGGTTATGACGCCGGAGTACGTAGATGTATGTGCAGAATACGCCGATATTCTTCAAGTGGGTACTCGCAATATGCAGAACTTCGACTTGCTGCGCAAGCTTGGAACGATCCAAACGCCAGTATTACTGAAGCGTGGCTTCAGCTCAACTTATGACGAATTCCTTAATGCAGCTGAGTACATCTTGGCAGGCGGCAACCCTAACGTGATGCTCTGCGAGCGCGGAATCCGCACATTCGAGACCTACACGAGAAATACGCTTGATCTGTCTGCTATTCCTGTACTGCAAGGACTGAGCCATCTTCCAGTTATCTCTGACCCTTCACACGGTACAGGTCGCCGCGAGCTGGTAGAGCCGATGTCCAAAGCCTCTGTAGCTGCTGGTGCGAATGGGCTGATCGTAGAAATGCATACCGATCCGGATAACTCGATGACAGGTGATGGTGTACAATCCCTGTTCCCAGATCAATTCGCTAATTTGTTAAAAGATTTGGAGAAACTAGCTCCAATTGTAGGCAAACAATTCGATACGCCCAAAGAGCCAGCTGAAGCATTTGCTGAGTGGAAAATTTAACCAAATTAATTCCTATTAATAAGCCGCGAATCCTTGGATATCAAGGGATTGCGGCTTATTCTGTCGAGAAAAAGGATCAAATGTGAACAACTGTTTAAACCTGTAAGTATAGCTTACATAGCGATAAAAAATACCTGACATAACTATTGACGATGCCAAATCGTAGTTTTATAATTACCTCATAGTTTAGAACGAAAAATTGAACAATAACTGTTCACAACTAAGCAAATGTTCGGAAATGGAGGAAATATCTGATGTCAGTTCAAAACGTTTTGGACAATATTAAAGAAAACAGCATTCAGTTTGTAGATTTCCGCTTCGTGGATCTATTCGGTCATGCGCACCACATTACTCTTCCTTCGACAGAAGTCGACAGTGACACTTTCGTAAATGGTGTAGCTTTCGATGGTTCATCGATCCCAGGTTTCCGTGGTATCGAGGAATCTGATATGGTAATGATGCCTGATACGAACTCTGTATTCATCGATCCATTCACTGATCACCCAACTCTAAACATTATGTGTAACATTCATACGCCGGACGGCGAGCGCTATGAGCGCGATCCGCGCAGCATCGCTCAAAAGGCTGAAGAATATTTGCAAACTACTGGTGTAGGTACAGCAGCATTCTTCGCACCAGAATCCGAGTTCTTCATTTTCGACGAAGTTCGTTATGAGAGCACAATGAACTCTTCCAGCTATTTCGTAGATTCGGAAGAAGCTGGCTGGAACACGAACCGCAAAGAAGAAGGCGGTAACCTTGGATTTAAAGTTCCTGTTAAAGGCGGTTACGTGCCAGTAGCTCCGGTTGACTCCCAACAAGACATCCGTAGTGAAATGGTTCGCCTGATGCAAGAAGCTGGCCTTCGCATTGAGCGTCATCACCATGAGGTTGCTACAGCTGGTCAAGCTGAAATCAACTTCCGTTTTGACACTTTGACTAAAACAGCTGATAATCTTCTTCTCTACAAATATATCGTTGCTAACACAGCTCGCCAATATGGCAAAGTTGCAACATTCATGCCAAAACCATTGTTTGGTGACAACGGTTCAGGTATGCACGTTCACTCTTCCATCTTCAATGGTGACACTCCGTTGTTCTATGAAAAAGGCAACTATGGTAACCTGAGTGAACTGGCTATGCACTACATTGGCGGTATCTTGTACCATGCACCAGCACTGATCGCTTTGACTAACCCGAGCACGAACTCGTTCAAACGTCTTGTGCCTGGATACGAAGCGCCAGTTAACTTGGTATTCTCCAAAGGTAACCGTTCCGCTGCAGTACGTATTCCAATTGCATCTGTAACTCCTAAAGGCTGCCGTATCGAATTCCGTACACCGGATTCCACAGCTAACCCTTACCTTGCATTCGCAGCAATGCTGCTTGCAGGCTTGGATGGCATCAAGCGCAAGCTTGATCCAGTTGCACTGGGCTACGGTCCTTTCGACAAAAACATTTACGAATTGCCAGAAGAAGAGAAAAAAGAAATCCGCAGCGTACCTGGTACACTCGACGAAGCGCTTAGCGCTCTTGAGGCTGATTCCGAGTTCTTGACTGAAGGCGGCGTGTTCACGGAAGATTTCATTGCTAACTACGTTGCATTCAAACGTAATGAAGCAAAAGCAGTATCGATTCGTGTTCACCCACATGAATACAGCCTTTATTTCGATTGCTAATTATAAGAATGAAGCGAGTTCCTTCGGGAGCTCGCTTTTTTGCGTGTGTGGAATTTGCTAATTTGCAGCATAATACTTAGGGCGTGATTGGCAAAGAGCGTGAGATCAGCTCCTCATACATAGGGGTATGCCCCAGACGAGTTCTATATAACACAAGCCTGTCGACAGTGAAGGTCGTCGATTGCTGTCTGAATGACTCAGAAGCTAGGTCCAGCAATTGTGATGAGCAGGGTTGCAGGCCTACGTACTTACGCGCAATGGTCACATGGGGTGTGAAGGGCCTTGTCTCAGGTGTGTAGCCGATCAGGTCTGATAGAGCAGAACTCAGCGTCTGATGGAGCCCATTAAGCTCCTCCTTGTCACCGCCCAGCTTCGCCCACAGTACGGAGGGGTGCTCTTCTCTGCCGAAATAAGCCAGACCGTCTAGATGGAGCACTAGTCTTCTTGATTGGAAAGCTGCTCTTTCTAAAGCTTTCTCTATTGCGTCCAAAGAGGATAAGGAGATGTCACCAATGAAGTGAAGAGTGATATGCCAATCTTCGGGATGAACGAATTTCTGGAAGGGGATTTCTTGCTGCCATGCCCCTAAATACCTATTTAATAGCGTTCTTGCCCCTTCTGGTAGGGGCAAAGCTGCGAAAACACGAATGTTATTCATCATAAAAACATTCTCCGTTCGACTTTTTGTCAATAAACGATGCTAAACATACTTGAAGCTTGCCTCCAAACTTGCTATCATAAACGATATCATGTGAGATAAACCTCGGATGTAACAAAATCAAAAGGTGGTTAACGGAGATGAAACGAGCATTTAATTTCAATGCAGGACCGGCCGCTTTACCGCTTGAAGTGCTGGAGCAGGCACAAGAGCAATTTGTTGAATATCAAGGCGCGGGCATGTCCATAATGGAAATGTCGCACCGGAGCGCTCTATATGAGCAAGTGAATAATGAGACACAAGCGCTTATGCGTGAATTGTTCGGAGTTCCTGATAACTATCACGTCCTCTTCCTACAAGGCGGTGCAAGCACACAATTCGCCATGATGCCTATGAACTTGCTTCGTCCTGGTCGTCCAGGCGCTTACGTAATGAGTGGCAACTGGGCTGAGAAGGCCGTTAAGGAAGCGAAGCTAATCGGTGAGACTGTTATTGCCGCTTCATCGGAGAGCGATTCATTCAAGCGTATGCCAAGCCTGAGCGATATTACAGTGCCGGACAATGCCGCGTATCTCCACCTTACATCTAATGAAACGATTGGCGGAACACAATTCGCGGAGTTCCCAACTACAGGCAGCATTCCCCTGGTAGCAGATATGTCCAGCGATATTTTGTGCCGACCGGTTGATGTTAGTAATTTCGGTCTGATCTATGCAGGCGCTCAAAAAAATCTTGGACCATCTGGCGTAACCGTTGTTATTGTTCGTGATGATATTGTTGCCGAAAGTCCGAAGACGATTCCTGCTATTTTCCGTTATGATACACATGCGAAGAACAGCTCGCTCTATAACACACCGCCATCATTCTCGGTATACATGATGAACTTGGTGTTGAAATGGATTCAAGGCAAGGGCGGCGTTGCTCAAATCGAGCAATACAACCGTGACAAAACCAACCTGATCTATGACACGATTGATCAAAGCGGCGGGTTCTATAAAGGCTTTGCTGAGAAGGGCAGCCGTTCCCTGATGAACATTACTTTCCGAATTAATAACGAAGAGCTTGAGAAGCAGTTCATCAAGGAATCAGAGCAGCAAGGATTCGTTGGGCTCAAAGGTCATCGCGATGTTGGCGGCCTGCGTGCTTCGACATATAATGCAGTACCGCTGGAGAGCTGCAAGGCACTGACTGAGTTTATGACAGATTTCCAGCGTCGGAACGGCTAACGCGGTCTAGCTTTTCAGTTGATGAATAAAGAAGACCGCCCATTCCTCTATAGGAAGGGCGGTCTTTCCATGTTATCTATTCTTATGATGGGGTTAAGCTAATGAGGAATCTAACACATGAGGACCATGAAGCTTATAACCGACATTACGGACTGTCATAATATATTCAGGCGTTCTTGCGTTCTTCTCAATCTTATCGCGCAGATGGCTGATATGGACATCTACAATGCGAGTGTCTCCGAGGAAATGATAATCCCAGACACCATGCAGCAGCTGCTGGCGGCTTAGTACCTTTCCTTTGTGCTTGCATAGGAATAGCAGCAGCTCGAATTCCTTCGGGGTCAGCTCAATGCCTTTGCCGTCAACGAGCACTTCTCGCTGCTCGGCGCGTACAGTAAGCCTGCCGATGTCGAATATAGTCGTTTCCACTAACCCTGGAAGAGCTTGAATCCGGCGGAAAATAGCTTGTATGCGTGAGATTAGCTCTTGCGGACTGAAAGGCTTAGTCATGTAGTCATCCGCGCCATTATCAAGTCCTGTGATTTTATCGGTAACATCCTGCAGAGCCGTAAGCATGACGATCGGTACTGCGTTGTTCTGCTTGCGAAGCTCTCGGCATACTTGAATGCCATCCATCTTCGGAAGCATGAGATCTAATACGATTAAGTCAGGCCGGAAAGGCTTCAACATATCAAATACGGCTTCACCATCACTTACACATCTTACTTCATAGCCGGCGAGCTTCAAATTGAATTCGATCAGCATGGAGATGGAGGGCTCGTCGTCGACGATCAATATTTTCTTTTTCATAAATTAGATTCTCCTTTGCCTCCTAATGATAGCCCTATTATGACGAAGAACGTTCATGGCGGTATTAAGGGTACGTTAAGCGAATGTAAAAATTACCCTAGATGTGCGGTTAAATAGTAATTCATGTATAATAGTCAAGGATGGAAGAGGTGAAGTAGAAATGGCATTTCATATTGTACTAGTGGAACCGGAGATACCGGCTAATACCGGTAACATCGCCCGGACATGCGCGGCGACAGGGGCGCATCTGCATTTGGTTCGTCCTTTGGGCTTCCAGACGGATGATCGTACACTGAAGCGTGCTGGACTAGATTATTGGCACGCCGTGCATGTGGAGTATCATGACTCTTTCCAGGAGCTGCTCGATTCGAATCCGAATGGGCGTTTTTTCTATGCAAGTACGAGGGCTAAAAAGCAGTATACGGAGTTTCAATTCGAGGATGGCGATTTTTTTGTATTCGGCAAAGAAACGAAAGGCCTTCCTCAAGAGCTCATTGATGCTAACCTCGATACCTGCTTGAAAATGCCGATGACTGATGCTGTAAGATCACTAAATCTATCAAATTCGGCAGCTATCATTGTATATGAGGCACTTAGACAAAACCAGTTCCCTGGGCTTCGATAATTGCAGGATACTAAGATTATGAGGTCCGGGGAAGGAATTGCCCGATTACCATCGAAACACTATTAATGCAAAGGTTTCACAGCGGGCTTGCAAAACTAGACACAGGAGAGGTGAAAACGATGAAACCAGCAGGAGTAGTACGTAAAGTGGATCAACTAGGAAGAATTGTTCTCCCTAAATCGTTGCGGAAACGTTACCAGATGAACGAAGGAGATCCTGTAGAAATTTTGGTGCAGGGTGATCATATTATTTTGGAGCGTTACCGTCCAAGATGTGTGTTCTGTGGTTCTATGGAAGAAGTACGCGAATTCAAAGAGCGTTATGTATGTGGACAATGCATGAGCGATATGAATCAAATTCGCCATTAAATCATACAAGCCATAATAGGTTCGTACATGAACGAAATGAAGCTTCCTGCAAGGGCGCCCGAGCGCTCTTGACAAGAAGCTTCATTTGTTTTGTTTGGCATTAGAGGCCTTTTGTCTTATCATCGTTGTAAGCTGCCGTGAACATAGCTGTCAGGAACAAAACAAAGACCGAAAGTACAATAATCATCGTAATGGACATTGTGAAGACACCTCCGATTAAACCACTAATATGATTATACCCAACGTGAGACAAAAAGAAAACTTTAAAAGTTGTGAATGAACGGTTAACTTTACAAAGAAACAATAAAAGCGCTTGCGCAATGGGTATTTTCTATGCAAAAATTATTAAATTAAAGGTTTTTATTGAATGAAGGCCATTTATGCTTAGGAGGAATAGTAGCAATGGATTATCGGTTCTCATCAAGAGTTGCCCAGACCAAAACATCAGCTGTAAGGGATATTCTGAAGCTGACGCAGGGGAAAGATATGATCTCTTTCGCGGGAGGGCTTCCTGCTGAGGAGCTGTTCCCTGTACAAGCTGTGCGTGAAGCAGCTGACCGCGTATTCACCGCAGGTGCAAGCGCGCTGCAATACGGTCTTACCGAAGGATATTTGCCGCTTCGTGAGCAGCTGTGTGTAAGGATGGCGCAAAAAGGGATGAATGTTCAGCCAGAGGAAATGATCCTTACAACAGGCTCGCAGCAATCCATAAGCCTGCTGGTTCAGGTATTGACTGAGCCAGGCGACACCATCCTTGTAGAGAAGCCTACCTATTTGGCTTGCTTGCAAGTATTTGAAATTCATGGCTTGAATGTTATAGCGGCAGAGAGTGATGAGCATGGCATCATTCCTGAGGATGCAGAGCGTCTTATTAAGCTGCACAAGCCCAAGCTTATGTATGCAGTCCCTACCTTCGGCAACCCAACAGGCAAGGTGTGGAGCCTCGAGAGAAGACAGCAGCTGCTGGAGCTATGCATAGCTAATGGAATGCCCATTATAGAAGATGATCCTTACGGTGAAATTAAATTTGATCAGAGCGAGAACTTCCCTACCCTCTTCGCGCTGGATGGTGCGATTGGCAGTGGAGCAGTTATTTATACGAGCACCTTCTCCAAGACGGTAGCGCCAGCTCTTCGATCAGGTTGGGCAATCGGGAATGAATTGGTTATCCAGATGATGGCGAAGGCGAAGCAAGCGGCAGATCTGCAATCCAGCACGATCGACCAGCAAATTCTGAGCCAGCTGCTCGGCAGCTTCCCTCTGGATGACCATATTAAGGTCATCTCAGATTCCTATGGAACACGAATGCGTGAGATGCAGTCCTTGCTTCAGCAGCAAGCTATTGAGGGCTTGAGCTGGATCGAGCCCAAAGGCGGAATGTTCCTGTGGGCAGAGCTGCCAGAGGGACTTGATGCAGAAGCGCTGCTCAAGGTAGCTGTTACGAAAGGTGTGGCATTCGTGCCAGGCAGCTCTTTCTATGCTTATGATCCGAAGCGGAATACTGCTCGTCTGAACTTCACGCACAATAAAGGCGTTAGGACAATTCAAGGGGTGGAGCGACTGGCGGAGGCCATTCGTGAATTTACCGCTCGCAGCTAAGACTTGAGGGCAGATTAGAATTAGTCCTTGTTGTCCGTATTCAATAAAGGAACCGTTAATGTCCACTCTGCAATGACTTCCCTATACTCGGTTAGGGCAGCGACCCCTGCGGGCAGTAATTGATAGCTACCGCGCTTCACCCGCTCGAACCAGCCGTAATAGTTGCTGCGCAGCATATCGCCGCTTTTGGAATAGCCGGTAATAGCGGACACCTTGCTTGGCGAGAGTGGACCAGACATATGAATGGCATAGGCGCAGCGCAATGCTTTCTCGCGATAAGCAGTAACAAGCTTGCGGCCCGTGCTGCCACCAACGTTATAATCTCCGCTTCGTTCGCGGAATTCCTGAAGCAGGCGTGCCTGCTTCTTTTTTTTGGTTCCACGCCGCGGCTCTTCTCCAGGCTCGCAGAGCATCTCAATCATAGGCGCCTTCGTCTTGAAGAAGGTGACCGTCATGAGTCCAAGCCCAAGCATCCGGCATAGCTCCGTAATATCTCCGAAGCGCTGATTATGTGCGCCGCTCTTCTTGCGGTTGCGTTCTACAGCCAGCACAACGTGATGATTTATTCGAAGACGTTCAATCCCTTGCAGCAGTAAGGCGAGGGTGAATGTTTTTTTCATTTCGACAACAACTGCATCGCTTCCGTCCGGCTTGATGGCCACCAGATCACAGTGAAGCACTTCGCCTTTAACCGCGAAGCCACGCTGTTCGTAGTACGTTTTTATCGGGCCGTACAGCTCCTCTTCCTTGTTGATTGCCACGACTCTCCCTCGCTTTCTTCTACCTATTATAGCAAAGGATTGTTCACGCTTGTCGCAATTTGCTGGATTGCAGACTAAAATAGTGGTCAATTTCCTTAAGGACTAAGCATAGAAATGTAATACCTCAAAAAAAGTTGGTCCCACTCGATAGATTGTCTAGAGAAAATCCCGGGCGGAGTAAAAATTGCGGATTGCGGAAGCGATGGGAGGAGGCACGGTATGGACATTTTCAAGCGAATATCGGAGTATCAGACAGAGGGCGAAAAGCTTGCCTGGACAGGAACATTCAAGGAATACGTTGAGCAATTGAGGGAAGACCCGGCGCCGGCAATGACAGCGCATGCGCGCGTCTATGAGATGATTGAGTCATTCGGAGTAGTAGACAGCAATGGGAATAAGAAGTATAAGTTTTTCGATCAGGAAATATTCGGGCTTGATCGCGCCGTAGAAAAGCTCGTTGAAGAATATTTTCACTCTGCGGCAAGGAGACTGGATGTAAGAAAACGTATATTGCTGCTGATGGGTCCTGTGAGCGGTGGTAAATCTACCATTGTAACCATGATCAAAAAAGGTCTGGAGCGCTTCTCTAGAACGCCTCGAGGCGCTGTGTATGCGATTAAAGGCTGCCCGATGCATGAAGATCCGCTGCATCTGATCCCTCATGAGCTTCGTGTTGAGATTGAGAAAGAGCTGGATGTGCGGATTGAAGGCAATCTATGCCCATCCTGCCAGATGAGGCTTCAGACGGAGTACGGCGGCAACATTGAGAATGTTACCGTCGAGCGGGTATTCATCTCAGAGGACAATCGCGTCGGGATTGGCACATTCAGCCCTTCCGATCCAAAGTCGCAGGATATTGCTGATCTGACGGGAAGCATCGATTTCTCTACCATTACGGAGTACGGCTCGGAATCCGATCCGCGTGCTTATCGATTCGATGGTGAGCTGAACAAGGCGAACAGAGGGCTGATGGAGTTCCAGGAGATGCTGAAATGTGATGAGAAGTTTCTATGGAATCTGCTCTCGCTGACGCAAGAGGGGAATTTCAAGGCCGGTAGGTTCGCGTTAATATCAGCGGATGAGCTCATCATTGCCCATACGAATGAAACCGAGTACAAATCATTCATAAGCAACAAGAAGAATGAAGCCCTCCAGTCCAGGATGATTGTGATGCCGATTCCTTATAACCTGAAGGTTTCTGAGGAAGAGAAAATCTATACGAAGCTTATTGCACAGAGCGACATGAAGCATATTCACATTGCACCGCATGCACTGCGGGCGGCAGCTATCTTCTCCATACTTACGCGCCTCAAAGAAACGAAGAAGCAAGGCATGGATCTGGTCAAAAAGATGAGAATGTACGATGGAGAAGAGGTTGAGGGCTTCAAGGAAGCTGACCTCAAGGAAATGCAAAATGAATACATCGAGGAAGGGATGTCTGGGATCGACCCGAGGTATGTCATTAACCGGATATCGAGCGCGCTCATCAAGCAGGATATGCAGTGTATCAACGCGCTTGATGTACTGCGGGCATTGAAGGAGGGTCTTGACCAGCATCCATCGATCACGAAGGAAGAACGGGAGAGGTATTTGAACTTCATCTCAGTCGCTCGCAAAGAGTATGACGGGCTGGCGAAGAAGGAAATTCAGAAGGCCTTCGTCTATTCCTTCGAGGAGTCTGCGCGTACGCTGTTCGAGAATTATCTCGACAATATCGAATCCTACTGCAATTGGTCCAAAATCAAGGACCCGCTTACTGGCGAGGAGATGGACCCCGATGAGCGTCTAATGCGGTCGATTGAAGAGCAGATAGGCGTCTCGGAAAATGCGAAGAAGGCATTCCGGGAAGAAATACTGATCCGCATATCCTCCTATTCGCGCAAAGGGAAGAAATTCGACTTTACGAGCCATGAACGGCTGCGGGAGGCGGTTGAGAAGAAGCTGTTCACCGATCTTAAGGATATTGTGAAGATTACGACCTCAACCAAGACGCCAGATGAGAGCCAGCTTAAGCGTATTAATGAAGTAACGAAGAGGCTGATGGATGAGCATGGCTATTGCCCAGTATGCTCCAACGAGCTGCTGCGTTATGTGGGAAGCTTATTGAACAGGTGATGTAAGCAGATTTAACAGGAATGGCAGTGCTAGGAGCTACCCCAGCGCTGCCATTTCTTTGTGCGTGAGCATCAGTAATTGTAGGAAGATTCGGGTATGTAAGCAGCAGCTTTACAATTATTTGTGTCATTTGGGTTCGGAGGCCAAATAATAGTTAAAATTTGTAGTGAACTGACGATATAATAAGAATACATATTGTAACTACAGCTTAGGGGGATTAATACCATGATTCATGTATCTGCAGAAAGACAGGTTCAATTAGACTATACATTAATAACAGAAATAGACTTGAAGCGCCTTGCGGAATGCCGACCAATCTTCGAAAAGGTAGTCGAAGAGGTTGTAGATAGGTTCTATGAGAGCATTGGCCAGCACACAGAGCTTGTCGAGCTAATAGAGAGGGTCAGCAATATTGATCGCTTGAAGGAGACACAAAGAGTGTATTGGCTGTCGCTCGCAGAGGGAGTAATCGACGAGTCCTTTATCGAGAATCGGATTAAAATAGGACATGTTCATTCTCGTATAGGTTTAACCACTGATTGGTACCTAGGTACTTATATGACTTACTTGGATATAGCGGCGTCTGTGATGCAGAGGGTAATTCCAGAGAAATGGACAGGCGTTCTGCACTCTCTCTCCAAAATGTTTAATCTGGATTCCCAGCTCGTGCTGGAAGCCTACAATCAGCGTGAGCAAGCCCGGGTTCAAGAGCTGGCTGATGATCGCGCTACTATGCTAACTACGGTTACAGATGCTGTACAGAAGCTTGCGGGCTTAATGGTGGAGCTGGACGAGGGAGCACAGTCAATTGCGCAGACGGCTATCTCCACATCTCAATCACAGGATAAGGCACATGGACTGCTGGAGGAGCTTCAGACGGACCTGGACAACGTGACAGAGATGGGGACGTTAATACGCGGCATTTCGGATCAAACGCATTTGCTCGGTTTGAATGCAGCTATTGAAGCGGCAAGAGCAGGCGAGCATGGAAGAGGCTTCGAGGTCGTCGCTAATGAAGTGCGTAAGCTCGCCGCTTCATCTCGCAGAGCATTAGAAACGATACAGGCTAACCTGGACGAAATTGAGAAAAAGGTAAAAGCGGTGCGCAAGGAATCGGAACAGACATCATCGGAAGCGCGTAATCAGGCTGCCCGTTCGCAGGAGCTCGCTGTATTCGTCCATATGGTCGATAATGTTGCGAAAGATTTGCGCCAGTTGAATACATAACAAGAGAAAAGGCATATGATATAAAGCAGGGTTTCTTCGCCAGCGCAGAAGCCCTGCTTTTATGCTATATAAGTTGACACGTAAATCTGGATTTAGTATGATTGCACTAACATATTTTTACTTTAATCGCTAAATTGAAGTAAGGTTAACTGACGTTGATATAACACATATATATCTTATGTCAGTTTGGGGGTATCTAAACAGGATGTAGTGCCATCATGGAGGAGGCGGTTGTCATGTCGACGGCCAAACAGTCGCAGTCGCATTTTTATGATTCGCAATCATTTTACGACGAAATGTTCGAGAAGGACTTTTCTGTTCGCCCACACTATGATAGTGTGCATCGCTTATTCGCGCGGATCAAATCATCTGAATTAACGATGCGACAACACGCCCTGAATCAGAGAATGCTGGAGGAAGGCATTACGTTCACCCTGTATAGTGCTAATCAGAGCGAGCCTCTAGAGCGAACGATTCCATTCGATTATATTCCTCGTGTCATCCCCAAGCACGAATGGGAAGCCGTCGATCGCGGCGTTCGTCAGCGCATTCGCGCGCTTAATGCTTTTACTCATGATATCTATCACGGGCAGCGCATTGTGTCTGATGGCGTAATACCAAGACGTATGATTGTATCCAATACTTATTTCCGTCCAGAAATGGTTGGATTAGATGTGCCTGGAGGCGTTTATATTACAGCTTCCGGCATAGACTTAATTAGAGACGAGAAAGGCCGTTATTATGTGCTCGAGGATAATCTCCGTTCTCCTTCCGGGTTCTCGTATTTGTTCAAAGGCCGCACACTGATGAGCGAGCTATTCCACGATTTATATTTATCCTCTTCCGTTCAAAGTATTGACCGAAGTCTGAATTATTTCCTAAGCTCACTTCGCTTCCTTGCTCCGAATGGCAAACGCGATCCGCTAATCGTATTGCTCAGCCCGGGCTCCTTCAATTCGGCTTATTATGAGCATACCTTTCTCGCCCAGCAGATGGGTATACACTTAGTTGAAGGCCGGGACCTTGTGTACAAGGACCATAAAATCTATTTGCGTGATTTGCGCGGTCTTCGTCAGGTTGACGTAATCTATCGGCGCATCGACGATGATTTTCTTGATCCTCTGGCGTTCCAGCCGGACTCTCTGTTAGGTGTTCCAGGGCTCATGAATGCTTATCGCGCGGGCAATGTCGCAATCGCGAATGCTCCAGGAACGGGTGTAGCGGACGATAAGGCAGTGTATGCCTATGTGCCGGATATGATTCGTTATTATCTTGGAGAAGAGCCGATTCTGCACAATGTACCAACTTACATTTTATCGCGTAAGGAGGAGCGGGATTACGTGCTTGATCATCTCGAGCAGCTAGTTGTGAAGGAAACATCACTGTCAGGCGGCTATGGTATGCTGATTGGTCCAAGTGCGACCCCGAAAGAAATTAGCGCATTCGCCGAAGCGATCAAGAAGGAACCGGAACGCTATATTGCGCAGACGACAATGAAGCTGTCACGTGCTCCAGTTATGGTGGATGGTGTAATGTCTCCTCGCCATATTGATCTGCGGGCATTCGCTCTTATGGGAGAAGAGACGCATGTCATACCAGGCGGGCTGACAAGGGTCGCAATGAACGAAGGCTCGTTGGTCGTCAATTCCTCGCAAGGCGGTGGAGTCAAAGACACATGGGTGCTTAACCGATGAGTTAGCCCTCTCTTGAGGGTCAAGAAACGGAGGGATCGCTATGCTTAACCGAAACGCTGAGGCATTATTTTGGATTGGACGCTATATGGAACGGGCAGAGAATCATGCAAGATTAATTGATGTCCACTATCATCTGCAGGCAGAGGATGAAAGAGGCGTAGATATTGGCGGTCCAGACGATGAAGTGAAGGAAGTGCCATGCAAATGGACGCGGATTGTGGATGCTCTGGGCAGCAGAGATTCCTACGAACAGCAATACGGCCAATATAGCGAGCCAGAAGTGCTGTATTACACGACTCTTGATCGAGATAATGCCAATTCATTGGTATCCTGCGTCAGCCATGCCAGAGGGAACCTGCGGACGCTGCGTGAGAAGGTACCGAGTGAGCTATGGGATACGGTCAATGCCTTCTATCTATGGCTGCGCGAGAAGCAGCCGGAGGATCTGATGCGCGAATCGCCTCATCTATTCTACGGACGGATTAAGGAATGGACGGCGCTATTCCAGGGCTTCGGACAATCGGTTATGCCGCGGGAGAATGAATGGCATTTCATCGAATGCGGACGTTACTTGGAGCGGGCGGAGAATACGCTCCGAATTATTAAGGCTGTAGGCAATGCAGCGAGCGGGGAAGGCTGGAATAGTGTAGGGGCATACTCTTATCTTCATGCGGTATTGAAGTCGGTGAGCGGCTATCAATCGTTCCGTCGTTATTATGCGGATGGTCTATCGGTGGAATCCATTGTTGACTTCCTTATTCTCAATTCAGCCTTCCCGAGATCGGTACACTTTGCCCTGCATACGCTCGATGAACATATGCGGCAAATTGAGCTTCAGGATAAGCAGCTGCGCACGGCTCATGACCGGGTCATCCGGCAGGTTGGCAAAGTGAAGGCCGATCTTGCTTGCTTAGATCATGAAGATATGATTATTGACCGCAATGGCTCCATCGTCGGGCATCTGCTGGATACTTGCCAGACGCTGGGCGTATCGTTCGCCAAAACCTTTTTTCGAATGGGGGAGGCAAGCGCATGAAGCTCAACATCTCGCATGTGACGCATTACGATTACGAAGAGCCGGTTACGGACAGTGTCAATGAAATCCGGCTTACCCCTAGCACGAATGAACGTCAGTCCTGCTATCAGCAAGCGATCTGGATTGAGCCTAACGCTTCTCTGTTCACGTATGAGGATTATTTTGGCAATCGAGTACACTCCTTCTCTGTGAATCCAACTCATCGGAAGCTGACGATTCGTACGCAGATGACCGTTGTTACCAAAAACGCACCGAGTCCAGAGGAGCAGGCTGCATTATTGAATGGCAAGCCGGCAAGGGAAGCTTGGTTATGGCTGGAGTCAGATGAGGCACTGAATCGTTTTGCTGAGTTTCTATTATCGACGGAGTATACAGAAGCCACGGAGCTCGTGGGAGATTACGCAAGAAGTGTCAGTGACTCCAAGGCAGCTGACATTAGCGTATTAGGCTGGCTGATGCAATTGTCGAGCAAGATTCGGACAGAGTTCATCTATGATCCAGATGCGACTACGGTTAAGACCAAAGCGAGCGATATGATCGAGCGCAAGCGAGGGGTATGTCAGGATTTTGCTCATCTCATGATTGCTTGCTCAAGAGCGCATCATATTCCAGCTCGTTATGTGAGCGGATATCACTTCGTAGGTGATCTGCAAGGAGGAGCAGCTGATTTCGAGCAAGCCTCTCATGCATGGGTTGAGGCGTATGTACCGTCGCTCGGCTGGTGCAGCTTCGACCCGACGAATAAGGATCCCGTAGGTGAACGATATGTGAAGCTTGGACATGGCCGAGACTATAAGGATATCGTTCCTGTAAAGGGAGTATATCGTGGCAGCGGTGAACAGCGGCTTCACGTGACGGTGGACGTAAGGAAAATTGAGGATTAGACAATCATGCATACAAATAAGCTGCAAGCATCAGACACTCGTGTGATGCTTGCAGCTTATTTGGTGTTGCCGCATAAGAATAGGATCAGCGCAGCTGGAGCGCTGACTTATGAGAGTAGGTACGATATAGTAGAGCTAGCATTTTATCTTGGGAGTCTAAGGAGCTATATCCATGATTGTAGAGCAAGGGATAAGAGAACAGTTATTGGGGATGGCGGAGGAGAAGTACCAGAAGTTTAGTTCAGCACTCATTCCGACTATTCATAATGTGCTTGGTGTTCGGCTGCCGGCACTGCGTCAGCTTGCGAAGGGGATCGCGCAAGGAGACTGGCGCTCCTATCTGAAGCATGCTGAGGATGACTATTTCGAAGAAGTTATGCTGCAGGGAATGGTTATCGGGTACCTATCAACAGATGTGGAAGAAATATGGCATTATGTTACTGAGTTTGTGCCGAAGATCGATAACTGGTCCGTATGCGACAGCTTCTGCGTTGGCTTGAAGTTCACGCAGAAAAACAAGGGGCAGGTATGGGAGTGGCTGCAGCCCTACTTGTCATCGAACAAGGAATATGAGCTGAGGTTCGGTATCGTTATGCTGCTCAATTATTATATTGAGGATGACTATATAGCAGAGGTTCTGCAATTGCTGGATCATGCCAAGCATGAGGGCTACTACGTGAAAATGGCGGTTGCTTGGGCGCTATCTATCTGTTATATTAAGCAGCCGGAGCCGACGATGAATTATCTAAGTCGTCATCATACGCTGGATACGTTCACTTACAATAAAGCTTTGCAGAAAATTACAGAGTCGCGGCAGGTGACCGAGGAGAACAAAGTCTATATTCGCAGTATGAAGAGGAAATAAACGAAGAGTATTTGGACAATTCAGAATGAGGCTGCATGGCGGTATTCTATCGCCTGCAGCTTCTTTTTGTTCTTACGAGAAAGGGGTATCGTTCTGTACTTTGACCTTAGTTTAACCGTCAGTTGATGTGTAAGTTAATATATTGTTATTTGCTTTATGTATTTGTTATATGGAAACGCTTTCCTGGACGTTATAATTCAACTACGGTTGTATTTTGCATACTGCTTGGAAAAATCATTAATTAATGATTAGAGGGAAAAAGCATGGATGAAAAGGAGGAATAGATTTCTTGTATTGTTGCTGATGGTTGTTACACTCAGCTGTGTAGTGCTTGGCTGTACCAAGGAAAAAGAAGCAAGCAACGAGGAAAATGGAGAAGAGCAGATAGAAGCTTCTACAACCATAGATGTAAATGAGAGAGCAAGCGCGCTTGGGAGTTCAGAAGCGGAGCGCCATGGGATGTTTTGGGCCTATTGGGAGTTTGGAGCAACCTTTGGTCTATATGACCGCAAGAGAGCTACTTGGAATGAAGAGCTAATGCCACACTTTTCCCATCACAATAAAGGAGGATATGAAGTATGAAAATACAAAAACGAATATCATTGTTCATCATTTGCGCTCTATTGGCTACAATTATTCTACCGCTCCCCCGCACTCAACAGGTGTATGCAGCGGACTCATTAACGACCATCCTAGCAACTGATTTCGAAGACGGTACTTTGCAGGGCTGGGCTCCAAAAGGGAGTGAGTCGATAACGGTTACTGACAGTGTATACCATAGCGGCTTGCATAGCTTGTTTATCACCGATCGCACAGAGAATTGGGAGGGACCGAACTATGTGTTGTCGGAGCTTCTGGCCGTTGAGAGCACCTACACGGTTAGTGCATGGGTCAAGCTTGCCCCAGGTACTCAGCCAGCTGATATTAAGCTGACCATGAAGAGCACTGTGGATGGGCAGGATAACTGGGAGCTGATAGGAACGGCTGGACAGGCTGCTGCATCCGAATGGACATTGATTAGTGGTACATATACGACTGGCAGCAAGAATGGCTTCTATGAGCTGTATGCGGAATCGGCAGCGGGCACCTCGTTTTATTTTGATGATGCTTCCATAACGATTGAGAATGCTCCATCAGGTCCAGAAGGTGAGGATGGTATCAGCACGGACTTCGAGGATGGCACTCTGCAAAATTGGCTGCCGCGGATTGGTCATGAACTAATGACCGTGGCGGATGATATCGCTCATAGCGGTACGAAGAGCATGCTGGTTGAGAACCGCAGCCGCAGCTTCCATGGTCCGATGCTTTCACTTAAGGAGCAGCTATTGAAGAACACGCAATATGAGCTTACGGCCTATGTGCGATTGAAGGAAGAGCCAGCTGCTGATGTCAAACTTCAGATGACGGCTTATAAGAAATCAGGTGCGGAGAGCTGGAATCCGCTCGATGTCACGACCATTAAGAAAGCGGATTGGCAGCAGTGGCATGAGCTTAAGGGGCAGCTGCAGTACAGCGATTCTCCGTCCGAGCTGAGCCTATTCATCGAAACGCCTTACATCACGGAGGATACAGTTGATACGTTGTCTTTCTATGTGGATGATGTGATGATCGACTCCACTGAAGGATTAACCATTCAGGATGACATAGTGGGATTGAAGGATTATTTTGCAGATGCGTTCCCAATTGGTGCTGCTGTCTACACTTGGCAGTTGGATGGGACATATGGCGAGCTTCTCAAAAAGCATTTCAACAGTATAACCGCCACCTATGAAATGAAGCCGAAATTTATAGCTCCTGCTGAGAATGAGTATATGTTCGATGTGGCAGATAACTATGTGAAATTCGCTGAGGACAATGGGATAGGGCTGCGTGGACACGCGCTGCTATGGCATATCGATGCTGCGGAGTGGATGTTCACAGACAGTAATGGCCAGCCTGCCAGCCGTGACCTGCTGTTGCAGCGTCTTCAGTCTTATATCGAGACAGTAATGACACGCTACAAAGGTAAAATATACGCTTGGGATGTTGTAAATGAAGCTATTGCAGACAATGGCGGGGATGCGGACGGTGTAAGAATTTCACCGTGGTATGATATTATTGGGCCTGACTATATTGAGAAGGCCTTCGAGTTCGCTCGCGCTGTAGACCCGGATGCCAAGCTGTATTATAACGACTACTACACAGAGGTTCCGGATAAAAGAGAGCATATTTACCAGTTGCTGAAGCGGCTTAAGGAAAAAGGGCTCATTGATGGAGTAGGACTGCAATCTCATTATGGTATGAATACACCTCCAATTGAAGAGATTGAGAAGACGATTAAGCTATTCTCCTCTCTGGATCTGGATATTCAAATTACTGAGCTGGATGTGGATAGTGGCTATGCTCTAGGGACAGTGATGCCGGCAGATATTGCGGCTAAGCAAGCCTATCGCTATAAAGAGCTGTTTGATTTATACAAGGCTTATAAGAATGTTATCTCCTCGGTGACGTTCTGGGGTCTTCAGGATGAGAAATCCTACAACAATCAGGCGTTTCTGTTCGATGACAAGCTTCAGGCTAAGCAAGCTTACTGGGGGGTAGTAGATCCCTCAACGCTGCCAACGCTGACGAACCGTATGGTATCATTCATGGCATCGCCAGACATTACTAATCAAGCTAAGGCTGAAGCTGTATGGAATCAGGCACTGCAAAAGAAGCTTAAGAGAAGCGGAACAGAGGTCGCTTCATTCCGGACACTATGGGATGAGAATAATCTCTATGTTCAAGTCGCGGTTAATGATGCTACCCGTGACGAAGCGGATAGGGTAGAGCTGTATTTGGATGAGAATAATGGAAAGACAACAGAATATGAACAAGATGACCGCCACTTCAGCTTGAATCGGGGAGGTACAAGTACGGGTGCATCGGGGATCGCTTATCAAATGAGGGAGTCTTCAGATGGCTATACACTAGAGGCTGCAATTCCTTGGACCAACATAACACCGCTTGCTGGAGAAGATATTGGATTCGATGTTCGTATTGAGGATTCGCACGAGGCTGAGCTATCACCCATCTATTGGAATGACAGCACACTATCGCAAGATAGCGATACTAGCAAATATGGTGTTCTTCAGCTTGCTGACATGCCGAGGTCAGCGGAATCGATTGAAGGCTTAGCTACTATTGATGGATTAATAGATAGCGTATGGGAGAGCACGGAGCCGTTCACGGTTGCTCCCATTAATGGAGGCATCGCTTCGGCACAAGTAAGATCGTTGTGGACGGATGATAGTATTCTGCTGTTGATTGATGTAACCGATCCCCTGCTGAAAGCGGATGATCCAATGCCTTGGCTGCAGGACTCGGTGGAAGTATTTATCGATGAGAATCATCAACGTACCTCCTTCTACGAATTTGATGATGCACAATATCGAATCAATATAAACAATGAAGCGACGTTTGCAGGCAATGCCTCACCTTCACGCCTCGAGAGCGCAGTCGTTCAGACAAAGAATGGATACCGTGTCGAACTGAAGATTGCAATGGCTAGTGTCAAGCTTCAGCCAGGCAGCGCAATCGGTCTGGATATCCAAGTGAATGATGATCAAGGTGATGGGAATCATGGCAATGCCAAATGGAATGATCCAACGAATGAATCATGGCGCAACACGTCCCAATTCGGAATTATGACCTTTGTGGAGGCATCTAATAACACGGGAATTCCTCCTGGCAGCGGGAATACGGGTACTGCTGCGGGTGATGAAAAAGTATTGACTATTAGTGAGGATAGCCTCAAGAAAGGTTCTAATGGGCAACTGACAATCGCTATTCCGCTGAACATACAGCAAATTCTACTCCCGCTTAATACAGGCAAGCTCCTAGATGGCAACAAGCTAGTTTTAACTAAAGGGGCGGCAACACTTACGATTAATTCTTCTGTTCTTCAGTCCTTCATGGAACAGCTGAATACTGCACAACAATCTGGAGCAAAGCTGTCTGTTCGTATTGCACAGGCAAGAGAAGCATCCGGCGTGCAGCCGATTAATGGGGAGCAAGGAGCAGCAGCGAAATTCATCGGCGAGGAGAGCTGGTCATTCGAGCTGTCCATCATTCAAGCGGACGGACAAGAGATAGAATCAGGCGTATTCAACGGTGCAGTTGAGCTATCCTTCTCGTATGCAGCAGATAAGGCTGTGAAGAAACAGCTATTGGGCATTTATACATGGAATGATCTTATTCGCAAATGGGAGTATGTCGGAGGCAAGGTACATGAGAGTGGAAGCAGTGTGTCGGCCGAGCTTGCTCATTTCAGTAAATATGCATTGCTGGAGTACGATAAGAGCTTCAATGATGTAACGCAGAAGCACTGGGTCTATGATGAGTTGAAGGCTCTAACAGCCAAGCAGCTTGTTCAAGGCAGAACCACTGCTCTATTCGCTCCAGAGGAAGCTATAACACGTGCAGAATTCACCTCACTACTGGTACGTCTGCTTGGGCTTAAGGAGCAAGGAGTGTCTCGATTCAACGATGTTGCCGATGGCAAATGGTTCTCTGCGGCAGTTAACGCTGCTTATCATGCTGGAATCGTCAAGGGAGTAGAGGCAGGCCGATTTGCTCCTGATCAGAACATTACTCGTGAAGAGATGGCTGTTATGCTAGGCAATGCCTATAGTTATCTGGAGCTAGCGGATAATACTGTGCCAAGTGCATTGGTCGAGTATGCGGATAAGGAGAGCATCTCCTCATGGGCACAGGATAGCGTGAAGCTTGTTTCTGCACTAGGGCTAATGCAAGGGAATGGCAGGGAGAAGTTTGTGCCTGGAGCACAAGCGACTCGTGCGGAGTCTGCACAAGTCATTTATAATTGGATGACCAGCCTGTAATCTAATGAGTAGTCATTTATTGTAAAGCAGCCTCCATTGTCGCCTGAGAATTAATCAGGCGATAATGGAGGTTTTATTTTACAAGGTAATACTTTAAATCTATTAAAAGATAGAGTAGTTCTATTTCTTGCAGTGGACGGTACCATTTCTGCATGTGCAAATAGCATTGATATTAACATATTGTTATCGATGCTTGTAATTTATCATTTTAGCCATTCCTGAGGCCATCTATAATAAGGACAGACGAGAGAACAGATCAAAGTCACGTCATTATAATAGAAGGGAAGCGCACACATGAAGAAATCAACTATTCCATCCGATGTCCTAGCAGATTCGGGCTTACAACCGGTACAACGCACGGAGCACAGCTCCAAGTGGCGTAGATCACTCGTACTGGATGCGATGCTGCTGCCTGCGGTCATCCTCACTCTAATCTTTTCTTATTTGCCAATGGCTGGACTCGTAATCGCTTTCCAAGATTTCAAGCCTTGGCTAGGCTTCTCTAAATCGAACTGGATCGGGCTAGAGCACTTCCAATATTTATTCAGTACACCGGAATATGTGCAGATCATTTGGAACACCGTTATTATTGCCGGAATGAAGATGGTGTCCGGATTGATTGCTCCTTTCACCTTCGCTCTCCTTCTCAATGAGGTGAGGAAGGCTGCCTTCAAAAGAACGGTTCAGACACTCGTTTACTTGCCGCATTTTCTATCCTGGGTCATTATGGGTGGAATATTGCTGGACATGCTATCTAGTGAAGGGCTGGTCAATCAGTTCTTAGGCGCCGTATTCGGCATACAGCCGATTTTCTTCCTGGGAGACGGCAACTGGTTCCGAGCTATCGTAGTCGTAAGTGATGTATGGAAGGAATTCGGCTTTGGAACGATCGTATTCTTGGCGTCACTCGCAGCAATCAACCCGGCGCTCTATGAAGCGGCTGAAGTCGATGGAGCGAACAGATGGCATCAGACTTGGTTTATTACGATTCCGGCCCTAATCCCGATTACGATTGTCGTCGGTACCTTGTCGCTTGGCAATATACTGAATGCGGGCTTCGACCAAATCTTCAACTTGTATAATGCACTCGTATTCGATAAAGGGGATATTATTGACACTTTTGTCTATCGTATCGGTATCGTGGATGGCAAGTTCGGATTCTCTACAGCAGTCGGATTGTTCAAGTCAGTCGTAGGCTTCGTATTTATCGTAACCGCGTACCGCTTGGCTTACAAACTAGCCAATTACCGTATTTTCTAGAAGGGATGGACCAACAGCATGTACTATAAAACAAGAAGCTACCGATTATTCACTATTGCCAACTATACTTTTCTAGCGCTTTTATCGATTGCCTGCATCATTCCACTCATTCATATTCTAGCCGTTTCCTTCAGTGGAAAGGCGGTAGCGAACGCTAATCTAGTCGGGTTATGGCCAATAGAATTCACGGTTGATGCTTATTCTAAGACGCTGGCTAATGAGAACTTCATTCGCTCCCTATGGGTAGCCGTTCAACGGACATCGCTCGGTACGATCATCAGTATGGTACTGGTTATACTAGCAGCGTATCCGTTATCCAAGGAAGTCCATCAATTTAGGCGCAGAAGCGTGTATACCTGGTTCTTCGTTTTCACGATGTTATTCAGCGGCGGGTTAATCCCACTCTATATTCTCATTCAAGAACTGAACATGATGAATACGCTGTGGGTGCTTATTATTCCTGGGGCAGTGTCAGTATGGAACATGATTCTTCTGCTTAACTTCTTCCGCGGAGTACCGAAGGATTTGGAGGAAGCAGCCTTCATCGATGGAGCTGGCCACCTGCGGACACTGTTCAGCGTTTACTTACCAGTATCAATGCCTGCCATTGCTACACTGTCGTTATTCTCGATGGTCGGCCATTGGAATTCATGGTTTGATGGATTGATCTTTATGACCGATCATAAGAACTACCCGCTTGCTACATTCCTACAGACCATTATCGTCCAGCAGGACTTCAGTAAAGTAACCGTGCGGCCGGAGGATCTGGAAAACATCTCACAAAGAACAGTTAAATCGGCTCAAATCTTTATCGGTATGGCTCCAATTCTATTCGTCTATCCGTTCCTACAGCGCTTCTTCGTTAAAGGTATTGTGCTTGGAGCTGTGAAGGAATAAGAAGAAAGGGACATCCGCTCTCGTAGTGAGCATGTGCTCAAGAGTATATATTGGAAGGGGGGTGCCGCTTAGCAACTGCTTCTATAATGAGAGCGTAAATAAGAATCAGACAGATGCACAAACCAATATATTCAACGGGGGAAATAACCAATGATTAATTTCAAAATGCTGAAAAAGCCTTTGGTCATCGTTATGTCAGGCGCAATGCTAATTGGCTTGCTGGCTGCCTGCGGCAATGACAATAACAATGCGGATTCAAAAGGTAACGATGCAAGCAGCGACTCTTTCTATTCGGCTAAGTTCGAGAACGGTAAATATGTCGAGCCGGTATCCATCTCAACGGTTTTCCCGATCACGACTAACATTAAATTCAAGAACGGCGAGAACATCGAGAACAACGTTCATACCAAATGGGCCAAAGAAACACTCGGAATTGATATCAAATACTTATGGACGGTAAGCGATCAGAACAATGCATACCAGACGAAGCTTCGTCTGATGCTTACATCCGGTCAGGAAATGCCTGATATTATTGCATTCCGCGGTGATCCGGCACTGATCAGCGATCTGATCGAGAGCGGTCAGTTCACCGATGCAGGTGAGTTATTCGATAAATACGCTTCGGATACGTACAAGGAAGCAATGGCGCAGGATCCAAGCGTATGGAATCCGTACATTCGTGACGGCAAGCGGATGGGTATTCCGATTCTGGAGAATGCCTATAACAATGATCCCGTCATGTATATCCGTGAAGATTGGCTCAAGAAGCTGAACTTGAAAGCTCCGACAACGCTAGATGAGCTGGAAGTGGTTATGGACGCATTCACGAATCAGGATCCAGACGGCAATGACAAGAAGGATACGACTGGGCTATCGGTTGGTTTTAAAAATAATCTAAACACGTGGATGTCCGATACAGGCTGGGTGTTCGGAATGTTCGGGGCAATGCCTAACCAATGGAACTTAGGCGCGGATGGCAAGCTCGTATACGGTTCTATCCAACCGGAGATGAAGCCTGCACTTGCTAAACTGCAGGACTGGATGAAGAAGGGATACATTTCTCAAGAATCCGGTCTGTATGATGAAGTAAAAGCTACAGAAGCTTTCACAGCGGGCAAATCCGGTATTATTGTTGGTCCTTATTGGATGACAGGCTGGCCAATTCCAGATCTGAAGAACAATGTACCGTCGTCTGAGTATAAGCCATATCCACTGCCTGCTGGTCCAGATGGCAAGGTTGGACGTCATGGAACGCCAATCAGTACAGGTGCGGTCCTCATTAATAAAGATATGAAGAACAAAGATGCATTCTTCGTCTATCAGAACTATTTGTTCGATAACTGGGCTAACCCAGACGGAGAAGGTCCATTCTCCAAAGGCTTCGCAGAAGGCTATGATTATGCAGTAGGTCCGAATGGCGAACTGTATAGTCAGCAGGAAAGTGATAAAATTGAAGGCGGATGGGTTGAACCGATTCGTTACACGCTAACCTTCGATGGAGCGATTATTCCGTTCCTGCGGATTAATGGTCTTGTGAAACTGGCGAATGGCGAAAAGCCATCGACACCCTATGAACAGACATTGACAACTGCTATTCCAGAACAAATGCAAGCAGCGAAGGTCGTTCTTGATCAGCAGGAAGCGATTATGCCTAATATGTTCACGGGTACTCCTACTGAAACTCAGCTATCCAAAGGTGATATGCTGAGCAAGCTAGAGAAAGAAGTACTTAACAAAATTATTTATAACAAAGCGCCTATTGAAGAGTTTGACACATTTGTTGAACGTTATACTTCCTCTGGTGGTGCGAAAATTACAGAAGAAGTAAATAGCTGGTATGAGTCTGTTAAATAAGTATTGAGGTATCTACAAATGATAAGGTGGTACAGGGAGCTATTCCTGTACCACCTTATTTGTTATTTCTATTGAAGTTTGCTCAATTACACCGATTATGAGTTCATTTCTTATGCTTTATCCCGGTAATCCTGTGGAGTCATTCCATAATGCTCTTTGAATACTTTGATGAAATATTGCGAGTTGGAGTAACCAAGCTTATCGGAAATTTCATACACCTTGTCAGAGGTATTGCGGAGCCAGGCGACGGCATGCTCCATTTTGGTACTTAGAATATATTCACTGAGACTTGTGCTCCATAGCTGTTTGAATAGCTTTGAGACGTACACAGGATGCAGACCGACATGATCCGCTACCGTTTGGAGACTGACCGAAGATAGATTGGCTGCAATAAAGACTTGAATATCACGGATGACAGCCTGCTGCTGGTTAGAAACATCCTTCTCTAGCTTATGCTGTAGAACGTCGACAACCTTTTGTGCCCACTGCAATAGCTGAGAAAGAGAGCGAAAGGTCTGTTCATAGATGAGCTCCGTCCCGATAACATCGGACAGGAGAGTGTTATTGCGGTGAGCCATATAATGAAAGGAAGACATAAGTACCGTTCTAGTGGCATCGAGATGCTCTTCGGTTTGCTCTGTTAACGCTCCGAAGGCAGTTTCTATTTGCTGCAATCGTTCTTTGAAGCCGTTCCACTGGGCAGTCTCCAATAGATGAATAAAGGTTGGGGGATCATATAAGACATCCATCGATCGTATCAATGGGGTTTCGAGCTGCTCCGTTAGTGCAACAAAATAACCGGTCCCATTCCCGACCTGTTTTCTAATAGCGGCTACTGCATTCCCATACATATTTCGGATATCACGGCCGAAGCTGCCTGGAGAGGATAGAATGACGGATATGCCCCCTCCTAAGTATTCATTCACGTTCCGATGCAACTGAAGGGAGCGGTGGGTTAGCTCTTTTTTCAGACTGCTGATATCTTGAGGCTTGCTCGTTGGTTTCGGAGTGAGCATGAATACAAGATAGTCATAGGAATCTCGGCAATGCCAGGTCTCAAAATCATCCTCGAGCAGCTCACAGGCGATATTCGTCACAGCATATTCGAAGAGCAGCAGGCTACTGAGGCCATAGCGGGTGAAATGCTCTTCTAGCCGTATGACGAGAAGGAACACAGTATCCTCTGTATGATAGGTGAGAGAATAGCCCGACAGCTTGGCCGCAATGGCATCTTCGGAATAGATCTTTCCTTGCAGCAGCTCATTCAGAAGCTTGTCCTTCATAACTGGTAGATGCTCTCGAAATGTAGAGAAGGCCTGCTCATAAGAAGCGGTAAGTTCCAGCTCCTGCCTCATAATCTGAATCGTTTTCTGAAGGCACTCAGCCAGCTTATTGTGATCTAGAGGCTTAACTAAATATTCTACGACCCCCTGCTTAATCGCTTCCTGTGCATATTCGAATTCGGCATAGCCCGTTAGTAGAATACATTTGATCGATTTGTTGTTAATCTGTTTAATAAGCTCCAGTCCAGTCATACCTGGCATAGATATATCTGTAATAATAATGTCGATAGATTGTTTCTCTATGACTTGAAGAGCTTCCATGCCAGAGTAAGCTTTATGCACCTTCTCAATGCCATATTGGCTCCAGGGAAAGGCGATTTCGAGATCATCAACGACATAGGCTTCATCATCAACTAACAATAGTTGCAGCATGGTTGTCCTCCTGCTTCTGAATGGTAATGATATAACTGGTTCCCTCTGATAACTGCGATTGAATGGTCAGGCCAGACCGCATGCCAAAATAAAGCTTCAGACGTTGATGGACATTACGCAGCCCCGTCCCAATTCTATTCTCCGAGAGGACGAATTGCTCGATATTCTGATTAACCCACTCGAGCTTCTCTTCCGACATGCCGACTCCGCTGTCTTTTATTAGTATATGGATGACCTGTTCATCTTCTTCTACGGTAAGTGTAATATGGCCAGGATGAAGCGATGGCTCTATGCCATGCTGAATGCAATTCTCTACTAGTGGCTGAAGAATCATTCTGGGCAGACGGTACATCCTGAGATGCGATGGAACATCAAGCTTGAAGGTCATCGTCTTCTTGCGTAATTGCAGAATAGACAGGTAATGCTCGACGAAAGCAAGCTCCTCGTTAATGGTGGAGTCGATATGTTCGATCTTGTGTACATATCGGCTGTAGGCACCAAGATGAAGCGTCATGGCAGTGACCGATTCATAATCCTCTACGCTGGCTTTACTCTGTATATAATTCAAGCAGTTATAGAGAAAATGTGGATTAATTTGCGCTTGATACTGTCTCAGTCTTGCCTCTTTAACCTCGAGCTCCCCTACAAGCACCTGCTCAATGAGCTTCTGGGTGTTCTCAGCCATGCGATTGAAGGAGTTGCCTAGCATTCTGAATTCAGTCGCATGAAGCTGAGCTACCCGGCTGGAGAAGTCTCCTCGGTCGAATCTGTCGATTGCCTTTCTTAGCACAACGACGGGTGATTGAACTTGCCTGCGCAGCACAAGGCTGTATATGAGAGAGATTAGCAATAATACGACTATGGCAATAACAAACAGCGTATTGTTGCGAGAGATAGGCTCAATGAACTGGCGCATCGGGTGATAATCAATAAAATATAAATCGAGCAGATTGGACTTCATATAGTTCAGTAAATATTCTGTTCCGTTGTCATCTACCGATAGAAAGCCGCTATTGCCTTCAATTAACGGAATGATCCTGCTTGTCGTGTCTTCCAGCAAAGGAGAGGACCCATTCTGAATGATAATATGGTTATAAGAATCATAGAGCAGAGGGGTTCCTGACGTATATTGCTTCATCATTTTACGTAAATTATCGAGCGATACTCTCGTTTCAATCCAAATCGGCCCTATATGGCTGCGGGTCAAATTCGAATAATAGCCTGTACCATCTGGATTCATATGAGCAACCCACTTATTAAGCGGCTGAGAGGGAAGATTGAATGTCGAGAAGGACAATGTAGGATCAGAAGAGACCGTTTCCTTCAAATCCGGATAATATAATGTAATCGTATTGATCCAAGAAGTTGAGGCGCTATTAAGAGCGAGCTTGTCAATGATCGTCAGCTTCGTCTCGTATTTGGAATAATGATCACCGAATTGAAGGACGTATGGATACCCTCGGACGGTCTGATCCTCCGACATTGTAATCGTATTCATAAGTACCTGCTCGAATTGTGTGGACAGCTGTGAAGTCATGAACTTGACCTCGCCAATCTTATTCTTTTTCAATTCTGCTTGAATGTCAGAGACATTAAGCCGGTAAATAATAAGGAAGATAATGACGATGAGAATGCACATAAGCACCAGGCCCATCATGAGTCTTTGAAAAATAGAAAGTCCTGCTTTCATAGTTGTCTGTCCCCCACAGTTTCTAATTACATTACCTTCTATTTTACTATATTTCAGAGCTTAGATGGAAAAAGGTTGTGAAATGATGTCCTATTTGCATCAACAATATACCGAATGCTGATGATTTGCCAGCGGATGGATTGACCTTGCCATGACAAGTCTAATTTGTCTTTTAGAGCATTTTACGATACAATCATAATAAACCGGACAATGATTATCCGCTTTATTATGAGTTGATGCTCTCAGTTAAGAAATATAAGGATAAATAGGTGATTCTCATGCAAATGAAAACGGGCGTTGAGCAGTCGATATATGCGATATCTCTATTGAGTATGCTGCCAGACAAAGCTGTGTTGCCAGGAGAAGCGATTAGTCAGAAGCTCAGAACCTCGCCCACTTATTTTCAAAAGCTGCTCAGAAAGCTGGTTTCTGCGGACCTGATTACCTCTGTCCCGGGAATGAAGGGCGGCTTCAAATTAAAAAAGAGACCGGAAGACATTCGTGTATACGATATTTATCTAGCTATAGAGGGGCAACAATCCTTATTCTCATCCAGCGGTGCACTCGATGATATCCTTGATTTGGAGAAGGACGAGAAATGCTGCTCATTATCGGATCTGATGGAGAGGGCAGAGTCTGCCTGGAAATCGGTGCTAAAAGATGAAACAGTAGCCTCATTATCTAATGAGCTGTATAGGGAATGTTATACAACCGAGCTTGAAGCGCTGCAGGAATGGCTGAAAGAAAAGATGGTAATCTAAACCATACAACAAAGATAAGCGAGGAGAACCATATGATAGTTAGCTTGAAACGAATTAATGAATTAGCGAAAAAACAACGTGAAGAAGGCTTGACGAATGCGGAGTGGGTGGAGCAGCAAGTGCTGCGCGAGGATTATTTGCGCGAAATCCGCGGTCAGTTCGAGAGTACGGTATCCACCCTTAAGATTGTTGATCCCGATGGGAACGATGTAACACCTGAGAAGGTTCGTCAGGTGAAGAGAAGACATTAACAACAGCGTAATGGTGACTTAGATGAATATCGTTAGCAGTAGAGAAGGGATGTTGAACAGATGAGACTTAGCGTATTGGATCAAGCCCCCGTCACGAAGGGGAATACACCAGCGGGCGCCCTTCTGAAGGCAGAGGAGCTTGCTATACTCGCGGATGAATTAGGCTATACGAGAATGTGGATGGCTGAGCATCATGGAGGCCTGTCATTCTCAAGCTCGGCTCCTGAGGTGACAGCTGCTCACTTGGCTGCAAGAACGAAGAAGCTTCGCATTGGTACTGGCGGAGTGATGATGATGCATTATTCTCCGCTCAAGCTGGCCGAAGTATTCAAGACGCTTAGCGCTTTTTCACCTGGGCGGATTGACTTCGGGGTAGGCAGAGCTCCTGGCGGCGATACAGAATCGATGTATGCTTTGTCTGAAGGACGCCAGCCGATGTTCAACAACATGTATGAGAAATTTCATACAGCATTGCAGCTGATCAACGATGAAGCACCGGATGAGGAATTGTACAAAAAAATGGTGGCCGCGCCTGCTCATATCGTACTGCCGGAAGCATGGCTGCTCGGATCGAGCGGCAACAGCGCGATGCAGGCTGGGCGTATGGGCGTAGGGTATTCGTTCGCTCAATTCTTCAACGGTCAGATGTCCAAAGAAATTCTGAATGTGTATAAAAACAACTTCATTCCGTCTGCCTTCATGGAGAAGCCGGACATTAGCGTCACCTATATGGTGACAGTGGCAGATACGAAGGAAGAAGCAGAGTTTGAAGCGGGCCCTCAGGATATCGCGCGTTTATTAATGATGAGAGGCAAATTCGGGAATCTGCTAACTCCTGAAGAAGCACAAAATTATCCACTCACGGAAATCGAACGCATGACGATCAAAGAAAATCGCAAGCTGCATTTAGTAGGAGATATGAAGGAAATTGCAGCCCGCTTGCAAGATGAGCAGCAATATTACGGGTATGATGAAGCGATGATATGCAGTATTCTCCACTCCCAGGAGAAACGACTGAACGTATATCGTTTGCTGGCAAGAGAATTGCTGTAAGGAAATAATAGACATAACGAGCTTTCATTCTGCCATTAGGGCAGAGTGAAGGCTTTTTGTGCATTCGCGGCAGTGGCGGCTCATTCGGCGTTGTGCTTTTAATGCTCCCATCCAGTATGGTATATTACCATTTATCAGGATGGAGGGCGGTAACGGAATGGGACTTAACAAAGAACAGACGGTCATTGGTTTAGTGGGCACGGGCGTGATGGGGAAAAGCATGGCTGGCCATTACATCAAAGCTGGTTATGAGGTCCATGTATATACTCGCACGAAGGCCAAAGCAGATGAGCTGCTTCAGCAGGGGGCACACTGGCAGGACACACCGGGACAGCTGGCGCAGCATTGTAATGTCATTATTACGATGGTTGGTTATCCGAGTGACGTAGAGGAAGTGTATTATGGGGAGCAGGGCATTATGCGGCAGGCGAAGCCAGGCAGCTATCTGATCGACATGACAACATCGAGCCCTGCACTTGCCGTTAAACTATATAATGATGCACGAGAGCATCAGATGAATTCGCTTGATGCGCCGGTCTCGGGCGGAGATATCGGAGCTAAGGAAGCGAGATTATCCATTATGGTAGGCGGGGATAAGGCTGTATTCGATGAGGTGCTGCCGCTGTTCGAGCTCATTGGCAGCAATATTGTGTACCAGGGAGTGGCTGGCAGCGGACAGCATACGAAGATGTGCAATCAGATCGCTATAGCAAGCAACATGATCGGTGTATGCGAAGCGCTTGTCTATGCTCAAAAAGCTGGTCTCGATCCGTCTACCGTACTTAGCAGCATTGCAGCCGGTGCAGCAGGCAGCTGGTCGCTCAGCAACTTGGCTCCGCGTATCATTGCCGACAATTATGCTCCCGGCTTCTATGTGAAGCATTTTATTAAAGACATGGGAATCGCATTACAGGCTGCTGAGGAAATGAAGCTCGACTTGCCAGGCTTGTCGTTAGCCAAGTCCTTGTATGAGCAGCTTGCTGCGATGGGCGAGGAAGAGAGTGGTACACAGGCTCTGTATAAAATATTAAATAAATAACGAGCACGAAGAAGACTAATCGCTGAACGAGCGGTTAGTTTTTTTTATGATCTGCTAGGGTAAATGCTTTTGGAGGATTGCATTCACCCGGGATATGCACATATTAATTGACACAAATATAATAAGCCGGCGAGATACACTTTCGACTGTTTATTTGTGTTCCCCGAGATAGGAAGCTCGTGAATAGGTTGGATAACGGAGAATTAATGATGTAAAGATACAAAAAAACGACCATGCTTCTACAGGAGAAGCATGGTCGGCAATGTGTAGTTAGATTCGGACCACCTGTACAAAGGTAGAAATCGACCGTCAGGCGAAAGGTGCATAGGTAGAACTCAACGAGTCGGTCTGTTTGTGTATATGGCTCAATATTGCAGAGCAAGTTACACCATCTACACAAACTTCCGACTCGTCTTCTTCCCATCGCAGCTGAACACGATTTTTTTATCCTCCACCACAGTTTCCAGATGAACCGACTTGCCCCACAGCTGAACGACGTAGGGGAGCGTGCGCTCGACGTACTTAAGATCAAGCTCCGTGCCCTCGTAATGATGCTTCAGGTAGAGCTCGCCTACACGGTTGAAGTCGCCGTCATTGACGACGATGTTCGGGAAGCCGCCGTTGACTTTGCTGTACACCAGCTGCTCACGGATGTTCTCCCAAGATTTATCGGTAATCTTCCACTCGGGACCCTTCTTCTCGAAAATATACAGATCGAGGTCGTCGACGAGCGGCTTCGTCAAGTAATTGCGAAGGAAGGAGATATCCGAATCATCCTCGCGGACCTCGAATATTTTCTCGCGGCCACGGCCGGGGACACGCCCGAACCGGGCTTGCTCCTCCTTGGTCGGGTTATCCCAGCGCTTCTCAATATCCTCGAAGATCTTGAGGCCAAGATAATAAGGGTTCAAGCTATGACGCGATGGCTGTACGACAGAGGAGTTCAGCATAGCGAACTCGATGGTCTCCTCACTCGTGAGCGGAAGCTCGCGAATGATACGTTGGTGCCAGTATGAAGCCCAGCCTTCGTTCATAATCTTCGTCTCAATTTGCGGCCAGAAGTAGAGCATCTCGTCGCGCAGCATCGACATGATATCACGCTGCCAATCGGTCAGCTGAGGAGAATACTCCTCAATAAACCATACGAGGTCCTTCTCCGGCTCAGGAGGGAAATGCTTGACGGATGCAGCAGCCTGTGCGCTGGCAGCTTCGGCTTTCTCATCGGAATCGAGCGACCATAGGTCATTGTAGTCAGACTCAGCAGGATGATGCTTGTCGGAACGATTCTTTTTCTTCGTCAGCAGCTCAATGTAGCGGCTTTTATCCAGCTGATAAGGCTTGATGATGGTTGGATCCACATGCTCCTGAATGGCAAGCACAGCATCAATAAATTTCTCAACTGCCTCAGAGCCGTAATCCATCTCATATTGATGAATACGATCCGCTGTAGCAGACATGCTCTCCACCATATTGCGGTTGGTCTCTCCGAAGCGGGCATTGTTCTTGAAGAAATCACAGTGAGCGAGAACATGGGCGACGATAAGCTTATTCTGTATGAGCGAATTGCCATCGAGAAGGAAGGCATAGCAGGGATTGGAGTTAATGACGAGCTCGTAAATTTTGCTTAAGCCAAAATCATACTGCATCTTCATTTTATTGAAGGTTTTTCCGAAGCTCCAATGGCTGAAGCGGGTCGGCATGCCGTAAGCACCGAACGTATAAATAATGTCTGCTGGACATATTTCGTAACGCATCGGGTAAAAATCCAGTCCGAACCCTTCCGCAATCTCCGTTATTTCATCGATGGACCGCTCCAACGCGCGAACCTCATCCTGGTTCATTCGCCATCCCCCCGTACTTGATAATACCGTTCATACCATTTGTATGTGGAGCTGGGCAAGTTTATGTCGATTGCGGCTTGCGAAATATTGTATAGTCATACTCTTGGCTTATAGGTATCAGATATGGAAAAGTTAGCCTATTTGTAGTAAGATGAAAACAATGAAATTACTTCAAATCCTGACAATTTGCGAGCTTTTCATTCAGATTAGTTGCAGGAATAAAGGAAGTCATCTGTCATTTTCCCAATAATAACGTCGATTATTCATGGATTGCTGTATATTATGGCGGCGGGATTAATGTTCATCATTATTACACCTAGATTCCTGTTCTTTAATCAACGTCGTAAGCTGCTGTTCATTGGTTTGTTCACGATGCTATTGTTCATCTATTTAAGCATCGAGCGAGAGGACGCATGGGTATTTGGATTGCATTTGGTACCTCTCATTGTCACATTAGCCGTATTGTATGAAGGAGTTATTGCGGGAATAGTGATAGGTGCGTTCTATACTGCTGGTAGCGTATTCATTATGAATACAGAATGGATACCTACAGCTGCTGGAAGCTTAATGGTCGTGGCACTCGGCAACTGGTTTCATTACAAGCTCAGAGGAGTTTCTCAGCATTGGATGGCTATCATGTATACAATGCTTGTGGCTGTTTACTTAGGATGCTTCCTTGCAGCGGCGGAATTAACAGGAATTGTAATGGTACAAGGGGATACTGTAGTGATCTGTATAGCTTCTCTTGTGTCTGCGGTAATCATTAATTATATTTATTTTTATGCGAAAAATCAGGAGTACTTGCAGCAAGAGCTCATCCTCTCGGAAAAATATCAAATGATCGGACAACTGGCTGCGTCTATCTCGCATGAAATCCGCAATCCGTTAACGACAACTAGAGGCTTCCTTCAATTGATGGGTAAGGATAATATTGATCGCGAGACGCTGGAACGTTATCGCAGACATGCCTTTGAAGGAATCGATCAAGCGAACTCGATCATAACGGAATATTTGTCTTTCTCCAAGCCTAGCAGAGAAGAGATGAAGCCACTAGACATTAAGCTGGAGATAGAGAGTGTCATTGAGTGGCTTAGACCCTACTCACTCTTATCCAACATTTCGATTCATATGTATCATCTTACGGACAATTCTTTGATGATGGCGGGTGAACCTAAGAAGTTACGACAATGCTTGCTTAACGTAATGAAGAATGCTGTGGAAGCGATGCCAAATGGAGGGACATTAACGGTTCATACGAAGCTTGTTGGACAGACGATACAGATCATTATTAGAGACACAGGCGAAGGAATGAGCACGGAACAGCTGCAGAAGCTGGGCAAGCCATATTTCTCTACGAAAGAAAGTGGAACAGGTCTTGGACTTATGGCTGTCATGCAGATGATCAAAGAAATGGATGGCCGTATCATGTTCCGCAGCAGAGTGAATCAAGGTACGATATGTGAAATGCATTTCGAGAGTCTTGCTATCTAAAAAAACCTTGCAGCATTGAGCCGTAGTTTGGCTTCATGTCTTCAAGGTTTTTTGTGATTCTGTTTGACTAGATACATAGCGAGGTCCGCATCGGCGATTAACTGCTTTAAGCCGGTATACACACCCTGATTCGTGCTTATACCAATACTTGCAGATATGGATACGAACTTGCCGTTAATACAGAAGGGCTCAAGAAACGCATTCGTTATTTTGTCCTCTACCATTCGAATCCCCGTGCCATCTGCCAGATCCTTGAAGCAGATAATGAATTCATCACCGCCGTAACGAATAACTCGATCCGTCTTACGGACATTCTCTTTCAGTCGCTCCGCTATTCCGATGAGTAATAAATCTCCGAAGTCATGTCCATATTCATCATTAATATATTTGAAATCATTGAGATCAATGAACATAACGCCTATCGGCATTTCTGTGCTGTTGAAGAGAATATCTAAATATCTTCTATTGTACAAACCCGTTAGGCTATCTGTGATGGTCGCATTCTCCAGCTCAATCGCATAACTGAGTAAGGAGGCTGATGACTTTAGAAGGGCAAGCTCGTCCTGCTCAAGCTCGATTGGATTCTGATCAAGAATATGAATGGCACCGTATGAGGAATGGGAGCTTGTGAGAATAGGGATCGTGATATGCGGATAAGCCTCGAGTGCTGTGTTGATGGCGATAGATGTAGGGAGCATTTCCTGACAGATGAGGGGCTCATGCCTGTTGTATACCTTGACGATATGGCTGGTGGCATCATCATTAATGACAATAACGATGGTATGGACATTAAGCAATCGTCTCAGCATAAGGATTACATGATCCGAAGCATCCTCTAGCGAGCGAATTGAATTGTTCATGCTTGTTTCTCAACTCCTGCGATATAGGTAAACCAATTTGGTCTATCCGTTTCAGTTTAGACCAAATACGCGCAGGACTCAACTAGTTAGCTGAAGATTTCCAGAAAATGATAGATATTTTCTTTTGAATTAATGAATTTATTAGTTCTAAAAAAGTTGAATTAGGTATTGAATTATTTATCAGCTTGTTGTTTAATAGGTGTAGATGAATATAATCATTTACTAATTCAGTATATTATTAATCCAAGGAGTGAATACGACATGGCAAACAAAGCAAAAATGATCGTGGACAAAGATTTCACAATTGGTGAAGTGGATAAACGAATTTATGGTTCTTTTATAGAGCATTTGGGGCGTGCGGTGTACGGCGGTATTTATGAGGCTGACCACCCAGAGGCAGATGAGCAGGGATTCCGTTCTGATGTTCTTGAATTGGTGAAGGGTCTGGATGTACCGATTGTTCGTTATCCCGGCGGGAATTTTGTTTCCGGTTACAATTGGGAGGATGGCGTAGGACCAGTCGATCAGCGGCCAAGAAGATTAGAGCTCGCTTGGAGAACAATTGAGCCGAACTGGATCGGTTATAATGAATTTATGGATTGGTGTAAGAAAGCAAATACAGATGCGATGATGGCTGTTAATCTGGGGACTCGTGGTCCGGATGAAGCACGTAATCTGCTTGAATATTCGAATCATCCTTCAGGCACGTATTGGAGCGATCTTCGCATTCAGCATGGCTACAAGGACCCGCACAACGTGAAGACATGGTGCCTTGGCAATGAGATGGATGGGCCATGGCAGATCGGTGCGAAGACTGCTGTCGAATACGGCCGTATTGCGAATGAGACAGCTAAGGTGATGCGTTGGGTCGATCCGACAATTGAGCTGGTGGCATGTGGAAGCTCCAGCCTAGCTATGCCGACGTTCCCGGATTGGGAAGCAACTGTGCTAGATCTGACCTATGATAATGTAGACTATATTTCACTTCATCAGTATTACAACAATTCGAATCGAGACTCGGCTAACTTCCTTGCGCAGTCCCTTGGTATGGATAGTTTCATCAATACGATTATATCTACAGCTGATTATGTTCAAGCGAAGAAACGCAGTAAGAAGAAAATTAACCTGAGCTTCGATGAATGGAATGTATGGTTCCACTCTAACGAATCCGATAAAAAGCTTGATCCTTGGCAGATTGGGCCGCCTCAGCTCGAAGATATTTATACACATGAAGATGCGCTTGTTGTTGGAACGATGCTAATTAGCTTACTGAAGCGGGCTGACCGTGTGAAAATGGCTTGTATTGCACAGCTGGTTAATGTTATCGCACCTATTATGACAGCCAACGGCGGTGCTGCATGGAAGCAGACCATTTATTACCCTTACATGCATGCCAGCTTATTCGGACGCGGTACAGTGCTTGTTCCGCTGCTTAAGTCGTCCAAATACGATTCGAAGGAATATACAGATGTTCCACATATAGAGTCTGTAGCTGTTCATAATGAGGAGAAAGAGGAAGTGACGATCTTCGCCGTGAACCGTCATTTGGACGAAGCGCTGCCTTTCGAGATTGATCTTCGCAGCTTCGGCTCATTCCGGGTTATTGAGCACATCGTATTGGAGAGTGATGACCTCAAAGCTCGTAATACGGTTGACGCTACGGATCGCGTGAAGCCGCATACGAACGGTGATGCCACTCTCGAGAATAATGGCACGATTGTCGCAACACTGAACAAAGCTTCTTGGAATGTGATAAGAATCAAGCTATAATACAGGCAGGATAAGGATAATGGGGTGTCCAAGAGTCAAGCAGCAATGACTTTTAGGATACCCCATTTTGTACGATGGTTAGGAAGTGGAACAAGGGAGGTGCTGTAGAAGGTGATAAAAGCAAATACGAACCCCGTCTGGCTACCGTTGTATGAAGCTTTGGCCAGCCAGGTCAGGCTTCATATTATTGAGCTGCTTGCAGGGAAGCCAATGAATGTGAAAGAGCTTGCTGAAGCTTTAGGCTTAAGCAGCGCGATCGTGACTATGCACATTCGTAAGCTTGAGAAGGCGGGTATTATTGAAACGAAGATGGTAAGAAAGCAGGGCGGGACACATAAGATGTGTACGCTATCCGAATATGCCATTGAGATTGAGCTTCCGCATCCTGCTCAGAGCACGAAGAAGCTGCATGAGATTAGTATACCGATTGGACATTACACCGAATACGAGGTACATCCCACCTGTGGACTTGCTACCCCAGAGAAAGTAATCGGACAGTATGATGACCCAAGATTCTTCCTTGAGCCTGAACGGATGAATGCGGGGATTCTGTGGTTCGGCAGAGGCTATGTCGAGTACAAGGTGCCGAATTATCTGCTTCCGGGCGAGCGTCCGTCGGCTTTGGAGATCGTTCTTGAATTAGGCTCTGAAGCTCCAGGCTTCAACGCGAACTGGCCTTCAGATATTGATTTCTCATTGAATGGCATTCCAATTGGCATGTGGACAAGCCCAGGAGATTATGGCGAAATTCGCGGGAAATTCTCCCCATCCTGGTGGCATGATTACGTGAATCAATATGGCTTGCTCAAAGTCATACGTGTCGAGGAGAGAGGGACGTTCATAGATGGACAGCAGGTGTCAGATGTCGGCATCGATCAGATTGGGCTGGATCGCAATCATTGGACCTTCCGCCTGACTGTGAGGGAAGATGCAGTCCATGTAGGTGGTCTTACTCTCTATGGAAAAGGCTTCGGCAATTACAATCAAGACATGATATTCCGTGTCTATTATGAAGAATAAGAATTGATCCTAATAAGCAGAAGACGAAGAAGAAGAGTGGCCCCAAGGGCAATGTCATTAAGTTAAACTCAGAGACAAGATCGTGAATAGAAAATGAATCCGAAACGGCATAGGAAATAGTCCTATGCCGTTTCGAATTTTATACAAGCAAGAAAAATGGGTACAGCAAACAAGCGGATGGAAAATCCGCTTAAAAAATGTTCATAAGAACCGAATTATGCTACTCTGTAAACGAAGCTAACTGCAGATTTGTAACGGATTTTGCGCGTATTCTGCTGCCCTGGTCGAATGGGTCGAATCGGCAAAACGTTTCTTCGAATCAGCGCTTCAACATCGGGCGAGGGTTCCTCATCTCTTGAGCGCAGGAAATGTCTACAAACGTGAACGGCAACCGTGAAGTTGA